>JBKQOA010000149.1:0-15768 GCA_052145735.1 Limisphaerales bacterium | reverse complement strand
CGAAACCATTTTCCCGTTTTACTTTGTGGCCGGCGCGGTCTTCTGTGGCTTTGGCATGGTGCTGGTGCTGCTGATCCCGTTGCGCAAATTGTGCCATCTGGAGGACGTCATCACGCCGTGGCACATTGACAAGGTCTGCAAAATGACGCTGCTGATGGGTTGTGTGATGGCCTACATCTACGCGATGGAATACTTCATCGCCTGGTACACCGGCAATCCCTACGACGCGTGGATTTTCGGCCACCGCCTGTTCGGCCGCCAATACTGGTACGGCGGCTGGATCATGATTCTGGTCAACGCGTCGCTGCCCCAGCTTTTCTGGTTCAAACGCGTCCGGCAAAACCTGAAGCTCATCTTCCTCATCGCCGTGTGCATCAACATCGGCATGTGGTTCGAACGCTTCGTCATCATCGTCAGTTCGTTGTACCAGGATTTCCTGCCGGCCAACTGGGGCGTGTATTACCCGACCTGGGTGGATATCGGCACCTATCTCGGCACGCTCGGCGCCTTTTTCACAATGTACCTGCTGTTCATCAAGTTTCTGCCGTTGATTGCCATTTCCGAGGTGAAGGCCGCCACGCCGCAGGCCGACCCGCATCATCCGCTGGGCGGAGCGAAAGGAGGCCGGCCATGACGACGAAATTCTACGGCATCATGGCGGAATTTGATTCGCCCGCGGCCATCCTGGCGGCGGCGGAAAAGGTGCGCGCCGCGGGCTACAGCCGCTGGGAGACGTTCACGCCGTTTCCGATCCACGGCATGGACAAGGTGGCCGGCTACCGGAATTCGCTGGTCGGCTGGTTCTCGCTCGTGTTCGGCGGTGGTGCGTTCGTGTCCACGATGGGCCTCATCTGGTTCTGCAACGCATTCGATTACCCGATGATTGTTGGCGGCAAACCGATGTTCAGCCCGCCCATGTCCTTTGTGCCGTCGTACATCCTGATGGTGCTGGGCGCCGCCGTGGGGGCGTTCGTCGGCATGCTGGCCATGAATGGACTGCCGCGCCTGCATCACCCGCTGCTGGCCAAGGCGCGCTTTGCGCTCGCCACCCGCGACAAATTCTTCCTCGTGATTGGCGCGAACGACAAGAAATTTTCCGAAATCGAAACCCGCAAGCTGCTGGAATCCATTGGCGGCACGCACATCGAACTGGTGGAAGCCTGATGCGATACTTCCTTTATTTTGCCCTGATGGTGCTGGTCGGCGCGGCCGCGGGCGTCGGCATCGCCGGGTTTCAGGGACGGATGTCGCGCAAACCGCCCATCGAGGTGTTCCCGGACATGGACCGGCAGTTGAAGCTTCGCCCGGCGCAGCCCAACGACTTTTTCCCGAACGGCCTCAGTTCGCAACTGCCGTCGCCTGGCACGGTGGCCCGCAGCGAGCCGTTGCAGACCGTCAATGGTCCCGTTTATTCATTCGAAGACGCCCCGGTCAACAACGGCCGCATCACCGGCACCACGAATTTTGTCGAGACCAACCCGCTGCCCGTCAACGGCCGGTTGCTCGCGCGCGGGCGCGAGCGCTTCGACATTTATTGCGCGCCCTGCCATGGCGCGCTCGGCGATGGCAACGGCATCACCAAGAAACTCGGGGTGATGCCGACGATGGCCAATTTGCAGGACAAACGCATCGTGGAAATGGCCGACGGCGAGATTTTCAACACCATCACGCATGGCAAGAGCACGATGAGCGCCTACGGGCCGATCATGCCGGCGGCGGACCGCTGGGCGGTCATCGCCTACCTGCGCGCCTTGCAGTTGAGCCAGCTCGGTTCGGTGGACGATCTGCCGCCGGACCAGCAGGCTGCATTCAAGAAATGACCATGAATTTGCCCAACGATAACCATCCGTTGCCGCCGCCGCTGGACCTGTCCAAATGGCGGAAGGCGCCCGCCGCCCTGATGGTGGCCGGTGTGGTATTGTCGGTGCTCAGCGCCGCGGTGAGACCGGCGGAATTCGGTTTTTCGTGGCTGCTGGCGTTCATGTTTTTCCTGAGCCTCGCGCTCGGCGCGCTGTTCCTGGTGCTGGCCCATCATTTGAGCGACGCCGGGTGGTCGGTGGCCACGCGCCGCGTTTGCGAGCACATCGCATCGCTGCTCTTTCCCTGGCTGGCGTTGTTGTTCCTGCCCGTCGCGATTTTTGGCAGGTACATCTATTCGTGGATGAAGGATGCCGATTCGCCCGCCAATAATCTGGTGAGCGCAAAATGGCCGGTGTTCACCCTGCCAGGATTTTACGTCACGTCGGCGGTTTTCTTCGGCATCTGGTGGCTGTTGTCGTCGCGGCTGCGCTACTGGTCGCTCCGGCAGGATGAAAACGGCGATGCGCGGTGCACCCACCGGATGCGATTTCATTCGGGGTGGGGGATCGTCATCTTTGCGCTGACGCTGACCTTTTCCGGCGTGCTGTGGATGCAGGCCGTGCAGTACCAGTGGTACTCGGCGATTTACGGCGTTTACCAGTTCGCCAGTTGTGTCTGGTCGGCGCTGGCGGCGGTTTATCTCATCACCGTACTGCTGCAACGGCAGCGGATTCTGGACCGTGTGCTGCATGACAACCAGTTTTATTTCCTCGGCCTGCTGTTCTTTGCCTTCACCGTTTTCCAGGCCTACGCCGAGTTTGCGCAATACTTTGTCGTATGGAATGCCAATATGCCCGTGGAAACGTTCTGGTATCTCATCCGCGAAAACGGTTCGTGGTGGTGGGTGGGCCTGGTGCTCATCTTCGGCCATTTTCTGCTGCCGTTCTTCGTGCTGCTGCCGGTCAAGGCCAAGACCAATTTCAAAATCATGCTGCCGATCTGCGCCTGGGCGTTGGCCATGAACTTTCTCGATTTGTCGTTCAACATTCTGCCGAAGGCGCATCCTCACGGTTATCCGCTCAAATGGATTCCCGTGCAGCTCGGGTGCCTCGCGTTCATGGGCGGATTGCTCGGCTGGGCTTTTCTGAGAAATTTCAACCGGCACGCGCCGTTCCCGCAAAAAGACCCGCGCCTGCTTGAAGCCATGGGCATCCATTATCCCGCGCCGGATGAAATTCCGGGCGCGGCCTCAACCGCCGGAGGTGAATCATGAACCGCGAACGCACTGTCTGGCCCATCGGCCTGCTTGTCATTGGCGCGTGCTTTTTGTTCGCCGTCTTCGGGGTAAAGGTGCGGTTCTCCGTGCCGGTGCTGGCGATTGATGCCAACCGCGCCGCCGTCCGGGCCAAGGCGCTGGCAGAAATCCGCGCCGCCGAAAATCGGGCGTTGAACCAGGCCGGCTGGATTGACCAGAACCGCGGCCTGGTGCGCCTGCCGATTGACCTGGCCATGCAAATCACCGAACGCGAATGGCAGAATCCCGCCGCCGCGCACTCGAACCTGACCGCGCGCGTCGAAAAAGCGGCCGCCCCGGCGCCCGCGGCCCCGGCTAAACCCAGCGTCTTTGAATGAGCGCGAACGAACAAAACGAAGATTCTGGTAGGGCGGCGCTGCCGCGCCGCCAGGCTGACCAGCAGGTCAGCCCTACCGGGTTTATGGAGAAGGTTGACGCCTCCTTGCGCGTGCCGTTGCTTGCGCTGTTTGGCGGCGCGGCGTTCTGGCTGGTGGTCAGTTCGGCATTGGCCATGATTGCCTCGATCAAATTTCATGCGCCCGATTTCCTCGCCGATTGCCCGATGCTGACGTATGGCCGCGTCCAACCAGCGGCGGATGACGCCCTGCTTTATGGCTTTTGCATTCCAGCGGGCTTGGGCGTTGTGTTGTGGTTGCTGGCGCGTCTGGGCCGGACGCCCCTGCGCGGCGCCATCGTGCCGGTGTTTGCCGCCAATCTCTGGCACCTCGGCGTGTTCATCGGGTTGACGGCCATATTGCTGGGTGACAGCACTGGTTTTGCGTGGCTCGAATTTCCGCGCGCCGGTTCGGTCCTGTTGTTCTTTGCCTACCTGCTGCTGGCGTTGTGGGCGACGATGAATTTTGCCGCCCGCCGCGAACGCGCGCTGTATCCGACCCACTGGTTTCTGGTGGCGGCGTTGTTCTGGTTCCCGTGGATTTATTCGACGGCCAATCTGTTCCTGGTCGCCTGGCCGGTACGCGGCGTGGTGCAGGCCGTCATCGGCTGGTGGTTCGCCGGCAATCTGCTCTTCGTCTGGCTGACGCTGGTCGGCATCGGCACCGCCTTTTATTTCCTGCCGAAATTCAGCGGCCGTCCGCTGCAAACCTATTTCGTCGCGCTGTACGCGTTCTGGATGCTGATTTTGTTCGGGACCTGGTGCGGCATCCCACAAGGCGCGCCCGTGCCGGCCTGGCTGCCGACCATCAGCGCCTTCGCCGCCACGTTGACGCTTGTCCCCGTGCTCGCCGTCGGTCTCATCATGGTGCAAACCCTGCGCGGCGGGGAAAAATGCGCCGTCCGGGGCGGACCATTTTGTTTCATCCGGTTCGGGACCGGCTCGTTCGTGCTGTCGTCGCTGATGCTGATCGCGATAGCCTGTCCGCGCATCGGCGGGGTGACAGAATTCACCTGGTTCGGCCCGGCGCAAACCCAGTTGCAGCTCTACGGTTTCTTCGCCATGACGATGTTCGGAGCGATTTATCATCTGCTGCCGCGCGTCGTCGGGTTTGAATGGCCGTTTCCGAAACTCGCCCGCGCCCAGTTCTGGCTTTCGATGGCCGGGGTGTTGTTGTTTGTTGTGCCGCTGGCGATCGGCGGCGTGGTGCAGGGAATGAAACTGAACGACGGCGCCGCCTTCCTGGATGCGAGCCGGGCGACGCTGCTTTTCTTTCGCATGAGCACCACCGGCCTGTTGTTGCTGTTGCTGGGCAACCTGCTGTTCGCCCTGAATATTTTTGCGCTGACAGCCGTCTGGAAGCTTGCCCTGGTCAGAAAAGTCATTGCCTTTGTTAAAGCGCCGTTGGAGCACGCGTCTACTTCCGCCTCGCTGAGGCGCGACCACAAGGAGGTGAAGGCATGAAAAGCGGCTTTTGGATTTTTTTGGCGGCGTTCATCAGCCTGGGCGGCTCCTGGCTCGGGTTCGTGTACGGGCCGGTACATCAGCTCGGCGGCGGCGAACAGACGACGGTTCTTAATTCCACGGACACCTATCCGTTGCAGCGCACCGGTGATGCCACGCTCGGTCTGCAGGTTTATCGCGCCAATGGCTGCGCCGCCTGCCACACGGAGCAGGTTCGGCAGACCGGCGTCGCGTGTAGCGTGGTGTTGACGGACGCCGGCAAGAACCCGGAAGCGGTGACGAACCTGATATCTTCCCTGGTATTGACCAATTTGATCAAGGAAATCGCCGACAAGGCCGTGGATAAAATCACCGCCGCCGGTGGCAAGGCTGAAGTTCACATGTCGGCAACCGGGCCGGACATTGCGCGCGGGTGGGGGATGCGCCAGAGCGTCGCCGAGGATTATCTTTACGACCTGCCGGTGCAGTTGGGCAGTCTGCGCGCCGGTCCGGACCTGATGAACATCGGGGTGCGCGACCCGGACGCGAACTGGCAGTTGACCCATCTTTACGCGCCGTCGGTTGTGGTGAAAGGATCGACCATGCCGCCGTTCCGTTATTTGTTTGAACTTCGCAAAATTGGCGCAGCCCCTTCACCGGACGCGCTTCAGTTTCCGAAGGACTTCGTGCTGCCCGCCGGTTATGAGGTTGTGCCGACGCCGGAAGCGCGGGAACTGGCCGCGTATCTGTTGAGTTTGCGGGCCAACGCGCCGCTATACAGTGCGCCCATTTCGCCTTGATCCATGAGTAACGAACCCAAAGCAGGTCATTATGAAAAACTCGAGGCCGAACCGGCGGCCGCGCGTTCGACCTTGCCGATTTGGATCATCACGGTGACGCTCGTGTTGATGTTTCTCGGCGCGGTGAATTTCGACCGTCACAGCGGCTGGTTCAACAAACAGGTTTACCGTCCCTACGCATCGGCGGAACAATTGGAGGCTTCCCAGCCAAAATCGGGCTCGGCGGCGGTAGCGGCGCACGGCAAACAGGTTTATGACGTGGTCTGCGGCATTTGCCATGGTCTCGACGGTCTCGGCAAACCCGGCCAGGCTCCGGCGTTGGCCGGCTCCGAATGGGTCATCACCAAAGGCTCCGATCGCCTGATCCGCATCCCGCTTTCCGGCCTCAGCGGTCCGATGCAGGTAAACGGCAAGGATTGGAACCTAGCGATGGCGCCAATGGGCGTCGCGTTGTCGGACACCGATCTGGCGGCCGTGCTGACGTACATCCGCAGTTCATGGGGCAACCAGGCCGGTGAAGTCACCGCCGACAATGTGAAATCCGTCCGCGCCGCGCTGGGCGCCCGCCCTCAACCTCTGACCGGCGAGCAGTTGAAGACGATGCCGGAATAAGGCGGTGCGGGTGGAAATTCACATCGAACGATTGGCGTGTTTTGAAGTGGATTCGGGCAGTGGCATAAGGTCGGCCCATTTTTCGGGTAGCCGAGACCAGGGCACCGCCCGAATCCTGGCTACGATTCAACCATGTTTTCCGAATCCGGTCAAAGACGGGCCGGAAACATAACCGTTACAAATTAAAGGCACTCGCCCGCAACCCTGACCGGCGAACAGTTGATACTGATTTGCTTTCAATCCGGTACGAATACACCTCACCCGACCTTCGGCCACCCTCTCCCCGCCAAGCGGGGAGAGGGACAGGGCGAGGGGCCGTTTGTAGCTTTTTGAAAGCAGATTGGTATGAAATCCATGCCGGAGCAAACCGGCATCAGTCAAGCAGGTGCGGGCGTTCGTTGAAGGTTTTTAAAACCAGCTTGCCGAAGATGGTGTTGCCCCAGGCGAACCACTCGCGTGTGAATTTGTTCGGGTCGTCCTTGTAAAAGGCCTCGTGCATGAAACCCGTGCCGGCATGCGTGCGTTGCAACGTGTCCAGGCACTGGCGGATTTCCACGTCATCGGTGCTGGTCAATCCCTCCATGATCACTCCCAGTGGCCAGATCATATCCATCCCGACATGCGGCCCGCCGGGGCCATTGGCGGCCTTGCCCTGGCAATAGTAAGGATTGCTGGCTGACAACAAAAACCGCCGCGTGGCTTGATAAAGCGGGTCGTCGGTTTTCACCGCGCCGAGACAGGGCAGCGAGGGAAAACTTGGAATGTTGCCGGTCGTCCGGCCGCGGCAACGCGGCCCTGCCAATTCGGGATTGATTCTTGAAATGTCGCCGTGGAATTGAAAAGCTGGCGCATGCATTGCCACTTGCCGACATCCAGTCTGGTCCTTTCCGCATTACTGCTGGCCGTTGCTTCCTCGGGCTTCTCCGGGAACGTTCGCGCGACGGATTTTTCCGGTCCCGCGCGCGATATGCGCACGCAATTGGCGGAAAAAATCCTTCCTTACTGGTTCGATACGGCGCAGGATACCAATCGGGGCGGTTATCTGCTGGCCGATGACGCGGTCCGGGGCCGCCGGCAGCCGGAGGAAAAACAGCTCGTCACCCAAAGCCGGATGGTCTGGGGATTTTCCCGCGCGCATCTCGCCGGGTTCAGCGACACCAACCGGAACTACCTGACGGCGGCCACGCAGGGCTATCATTTTCTGCTGGACCACTTTCTCGACCGGCAGAATGGCGGTTACTTCTGGAGCACCGACCTGCAGGGAAAACCGGTCAACGCCGGCAAATATCTCTACGGCGAATCGTTCATGGTCTATGCCCTGGTCGAATATTATCGGGCCAGCAACGACCCGGAAGCGTTGCGCCGGGCAATGGAATTGTATCATGCCGTCCAGGCGCATTTGCACGACAACACCAACGGCGGCTGGTTCGAGCACTCGGAGCGCGACTGGAAACTGCTGGCGCCCGGCGACCCGCGTGACCCGGTCGAGGTTATCGGTTGCAAGAGCGCCAACGCGCATCTGCACTGGATGGAGGCTTTGACCGAATTGTACGATGCCAGCCACGATCCGGCGGTAAAGGAATCGTTGAGCGAGGCCTTGCGCCTGGATATGACATACTTTTATCCGACGAACCCCGGCCAGTGCATGTTTTTGCGGGAATTTGACTGGAAGCCGGTAGTCGGTCCGGGCAGGGACGGTTTGTCGTACGGTCACAATGTGGAGTTCGCCTGGCTGATGATCCGGGCGGAAACCGTGCTGGGCCGGAATCCGTCCTGGGACCAGTTTTACGCGCTGGTCAATCACGCGCTGAAATACGGCGGCGACAATGAGCGCGGCGGACTTTACAGCCGGGGATTGGACGACCAGCCGGCATTCGACACGGATAAGGTCTGGTGGATCCAGGCGGAATGGCTGGCCGCCCTGACCGATGCGCTGAAGCACCAGAATGACCCGCGCTACGAAGTGGCGTTGACCAAGTTATTGCACTTCATCCAGACCAAACAGGCCAGCCCGCAGGATGGCGTCTGGCTGTACGCCGTCACCGCCGACGGCCAGCCCAAGGACAACACCAAGGCAAGCAGTTGGAAGGCGAATTACCATGATGTGCGCGGCATGCTGAAATTTGTCGAGGCTTTCGCTCCGGCGAAATGACTGGCCGGCTGCCCTCACCGACCTGGAATTTGTTGCACCGCCCAACGGGCGTGTTCGGCAATCAAAGGCTCGGGATCAGTGGCAGCCTTTTGCAGATGGGGCAGGGCGGATTTGTCGCCGACGTTGCCCAGGGCCACGCAGACGTTCCGCAGCAGGCCGCGGCGTTTGGCCCGCAGAATTGGCGTGCCGGCGAAGCGCAATTTGAAACCGGCTTCGTCCAGTTGCAGCAATTCAATCAGATCCGGCGCGGACAGGTCCGGCCGTTCATGTTCCTTCATCAGTTTTCCTTCGCGGGCAAACCGGTTCCACGGACAGACGTCCAGGCAATCGTCACAGCCGAAAATCCGGTTGCCGATGGCCGGGCGCGATTCGATCGGGATGGAGCCCTTCAACTCGATGGTCAGGTAGGAAATGCAAAGCCGCGCATCGAGCTGGAACGGCGCCGTGATGGCACGCGTGGGGCAGGCTTCAAGGCAGCGCACGCACTTGCCGCAGTGATTTGTCTCCGGCGCGTCGGGCTCCAGTTCCAGCGTGGTGATGATTTCCGCCAGCAGAATCCAGTTGCCGAACCGGCGGCTGATGACGTTGGTGTGTTTGCCGATGAACCCAAGCCCGGCGCGCTGGGCCAAATCACGTTCCAGCAAAGGCCCGGTGTCCACGTACCACAGCGACCGGGCTTCCGCGCCGCCGAGCTGGTTCACGAACGCGGCCAGTTGTTTCAACCGTTCGCCGAGGACGTCGTGGTAGTCGGTATGCCGCGCATAGCGGGCGACGACACCTGTAGGCGTCGAGGCAACGAGACGCTGGTTTCCAGAAGGTAAAACCCTTGTTTGAGCCTCGTTACCTCGGCTCCTGCTCCTATTTTCATAGCTGGCAGCGAGCACGATAATACTTCTTGCTCCCGCCAGCACGCGTTGCGGGTCAATCCGTTTTGAAGCCGTGCGTTCGAGCCAGGCCATTTCGCCGTGCTGTTTTCCGGCCAGCCAGTTTTGGAATTGGTCCGAGCTGACGGGCGTGGCCGCGGTGGTGAACCGGCAGTCGTCGAATCCCAACTCCAACGCCCGTTGTCGGAGGCTGCTTTCATGCGCTGTCGGCACTTTCATCGCCGGTCGGACGCTTCGAGACGGAACTGATGCACGACCTGTTGCGCGACTTCGCGGACGGAACGGATGTCCGTATTGATCAGCACATCAGCCTGTTTGTAAGCCGGCTCGCGCGCGGCCAGCAGTTCGCGGATTTTTCGCTGCGCGTCGGCGTCGTGGAGCAGGGGACGATGGGTCTGGTTCCGCACGCGCTCCCAGATTTTTTCCGGTGACGCCCACAGGCAGACGACCAGCGCGTGCGTCTTGAGCCCGGCCAGATTTTGCGGATTCAACGGCAGGCCGCCACCGGTCGAAATGACGGTCCGGGTGCGTCCGGCCAGTTCCGCGACGAGTTCCGATTCCATCCTGCGAAAGGCCGGCTCGCCGTCGGTGGTAAAGATTTCCGTGATGGTCCGGCCCGCGCGCGACTGGATGAGTTCGTCGGTGTCGAGATACTCAAAATGCAACTGTTCGGCGGCGAGCCGGCCGGCTGCCGTCTTGCCGGCGCCCATGAAACCGATGAGCGCGAGATTAACGATATGCCGGTCGCTGTGCACACCATTGGATTAGCGGATTTTCCAGCGCGGCGCACGCCGATAATTGAACAGTGACTTCATGGATTTCAAAGACAAGCAGGACGCCCGAATGGCTGCATGGTTTTTGGCATCGCGCGATTTCCTCCTTACTGTGTGCTCGTTTTGACATCATCCACTTTGCGCACCATCACCACATAATCGAGCGTCTGGCCCGGTAATTTCAACTCTTCGCCGGGTGCGGCATCGCGACTCCACAGTTCGGCATAGGCCCGATTGAGCTGATGATCACGCCAAACAGCCTCCGTTCCGCTGGATTTAAAACCGGCGAGGGCGAGGGATCCCCGCAATGTTTCCGCCGCGCTGGCCATGGCCGGCTCCGGCTGCTTCAACGTCACGGTCGGATAAACCCCGGTCGAGAAGAGCACGAAAACCGTTGCTCCTTTCGCGGATGGGTTGATGCGGAACTCCAGATCGGTTTTGAGGCTGGGATCACTCAGACGGCGCGTGGCAATCCAACCGGCGCCTTCAACCGCTTTCGGCAGCTTGTCGAACGTGTTGTCCGAGGAACCATCAACATCGGTGTAAACCGGGCCCTGCGACTCGACCGGACGGTCAATGAAACAGGCGGGGTTTTCAGCATTGGAACTTTTCAAATCCTGCACCAGCGCAGCGGGATCCGGCGCTCCGGTTGGTTTCTGGTAAACAATCATGCGGTCGCCGTGCCCCCGGCCGTCGCTGACCTCGACAACGTTTCGGCCCGGCTTGAGCGGCGTTTTCCAGAAAAACACGTTCGCCACCGGGATACCGGGGACCGGCGTAACCGTTCCGTTGTTCTCTTTCATTTCGCAATCCGGTATGCGATAACTGCCGTTCTTGATTTTCTCCTGAGGCACTCCGTTCAAGGTCAATTGCAATTCACCGGCGTTGGAGTAAATCTTGATGCCGTTGTCGGGTGCAAACGCCCGCAGAAAGTGGTTCCGTCCGCAAAGATGCACCACCGGCCGGGCGGGATTGAGGAACGCCTGAAACAGAAAGTAAGTGTCCTTTGGCATGCCCGCGAGCGTGACCAACCCCTTGGTGTTGCGATTGTTCTTGAACTTCAGGTTGTAGAACTCGCGGAAATTCCACCACAAGAACATGGGGCGGTTTTCGACGTCATTCCGGCAAACGGTCTGGAGCCGATACTCGGTGAAGATCTCCGAGTATTCTTCGGGCTCGTATTTATCCACCGACCACTTGATCGTGCCATACGGAACGTGTTGGGTGATCCAATCGCCCGAGCCGGTCTCGGAAACCATTCCATTGCGCGGCAGTTTGGCGAAGTCGGTATAGGGGCCGCTGGTATACCAGCCGTCGTAGGTGTTGTACGCGACAAAATCGCAGTTCTGAGGGTCCTTGTCGTTGGCCGCGTAAGTAATCAGGCGCGTGGGGTCCGCCTCCTGCCGAATCACGCCGGCATAGTGGCTGACAACGTCCAGAATGGTCTCGTTGCCCGCGCTCCAAAAAAGAATGCTGGGATGGTTCCAGTTTTGCCGCACCATTTCGCGGGTCAGGCGTTCGCCATCGGGCGTTATGGTTTTTTCCTCGTTGCCCAGATCCTTCCAAACCTGCCCCGCGTAGCCGTTCTCGGCCCACACCGCAATGCCGCGCTCGTCCGCGATGTCGTATTCCAGGCGGCTGTGCGGATAGTGCGGCAGCCGCACCAGGTTCACTCCCAGATCGGCCATCCACTGCCATTCGAGGCGCAGATCTTCATCGCTGACCGCGTTCCAGACGTATTCATTCTGCGCGTGCTTGTTGACGCCGCGAAACTGCACCTCGCGCCCGTTCAGGAAAAAGTGATTGTCTTTGATTGCAATGCTGCGCAGTCCCACGCGCTCCGTTACCGCGTCAGTCACCCGGCCACCCACGCTGATTTCAGTGCGCACCGTATAAAGATTGGGCTGCCCGATGTCCCAGAGTCGTGGATGGGCGATTTTGCCCGTGGCGTTGATCCTTGCGGGTTCCCCGGCGGGAATGGTTTGCCTGGTCTCGAACTGCGCACAAGCCTTGTTGCCGGGGTCGGTGACAAAATGGCGAACGACCACCTCAACGGGCGAGGCGAGGGGATTCCGCACGACCGTGAGTGCATTGAGGTCGGCGCCGGCATTGGAAATGCAGCCCGGCGTCAGATAAACACCACTCGAACCCATATCGGGAAAAATATGCACCGCGCCGGTCTTTATCAGCCAGGCCTTGCGAAACATGCCGCCGTTGACGTAGTAAAGCGTGGAGCGCGAAAAACAGTTTTTTGCCTCGCTGTCGCGGTTGCTCACGCGCACGGCCACAATGTTGGTCTGGCCGATCTTCAACGCCGCGGTCAGGTCAAAGGCCGATGCCAAAAACGCACCCTTGTGTTTGCCGATGAACCGGCCGTTGACGAAAACGTCTTTCACTGACGCGGCTCCTTCCAGCACCAGATACATGCGCTTGTTCCGGTCGGCCTCGGTCAAGGTAATGTTCTGGCGGTACCAACCGGCGGTGTTGTCGGGCAGGCCGGACTGGCGAAAGACATGGGGGACAGTGATTTGCTTCCAACCGGCCGTCCCCGGTGGTTGGAATGCCGTTGCATTGGTTTCAGCATCTTCGACAAACTCCCAGGTCGTCAGCGGAATGGACTCGCGTGGAGATTTTTCCATCGAACCGGAGGCGCTTGTGGATATGAGAGGCAGCATAAAAAGGCAGGGGAGGAAAAGATGACGGCAAAAACTCATAATGGTTCCATCGGTGATGGTTGACATTTATATACGCATTCATTCAAAAAATCGATCCGATCACCCCGTAAGGTGTCCACGGGGTTTTTTACACTCCTGAGTTCATGCTTGGTTTTCATGCCCAAATATGGTTTTCCCGCGGCCTGATACACAAATCAATTATGTCATGGCATTCATCCGTTACCGCCCCATGGGCGAGTTAAAGCCCAATCTTCACCGCCGCCGCCGCCTCGACACGACCACCGATTGTATTTAAATTTGTCGCATGGGACTGCCGCCGCTCATACTCGCCTCGGCTTCGCCGCGCCGCGCGGAACTGCTCCGACAGCTGCACCCGGACTTTCTGATCCTTCCCAGCGACGCCGTGGAAGTCCTGGACGAACACCTGTCGCCGTTCGAAATCTGCCAGCTCAACGCGCATCGCAAAGCGCGGGCGGTTGCCAAGAAGAACCCCGACGCGCTGGTGTTGGGCGCGGATACGCTGGTGTTTCTGGGTGGCGAAATCCTGGGCAAGCCCGTCAGCGTCGCCGACGCGGAGCAGATACTGACGCAATTGCAGGGCCGGACGCATCTTGTGGTCACGGGCATCAGCCTGATTCATTTGCGCGCGCACCGGGAACGCATTTTTGCCGTGAGCACGGAGGTGATGTTTCATCCGCTCGACGCCGGGCAAATTCGCAGTTACCTGGCGAAGGTTAACCCGCTGGACAAGGCGGGTGCCTACGCGATCCAGGAACACGGCGACCTGATTGTCGCGGAAATTTCCGGGTCGTACAGCAACGTCGTCGGCTTGCCCTTGGAACAGTTGCGGGTGGAATTAAGGTTGTGGGCAGGCTGATGATCTTTATTTGTAGGAGCCGAGGTAACGAGGCTCTAATTTCTTTTGGGAGACGTGAAATAGTCAAAGCCTCCTTACGTCGGCTCCTGCTCAACGGACTGGTAATTCCTGCCGCTCATCCGCTGGCCGTTTTAAAAATGACTCGTTTGCAAGCCCAAGCGTCGAGGCGGTATAGATGGGCATGGATGGCAACGCCCGGTTGCCTTGGCGGGTCAGCAAGGCGTCCAGTTTGTCCAACGACTGATTGGCAACCCTCTGGTAGTTGGCAATGGTCGGCGCCAGATCATTGTCTGCGTCCGTTACCGGCGCGGTTTGAGTGTCGGTGCGTGGGGGCTGAGAAACCTTCGGTGGTTGCCGCCAGATGGCGACGTTTACGCCGATCACCACCAAGGCCACGATGACCGGCAAAGCCGCGCGCCAGTTCAACATGGTTCCCCCAAAAAATGCCGCCAGAATTTCCCCAATCGAATCCGGCTTTGCCGCCCGCAATCTGTCGGCCACTTTTCGGTGGAAGTTTTCGGACGCCTGAACATCCGTGGTGGCTTCCGCCGTCGCCAGCTTTTCAGTCACGTTGGAAATTTCCGCCAGATAGCGGCGACAGCCTTCGCAGTTTTCAAGATGCGCCTGAAGCTGCCGCGTCTGAAGCGCATCCAGAGCGTTCGATGCCAGCCAGGCAATGAGTTTACGGTTTTGGAAACAAGGTTTCATAACACACCGCCTTTCGTTTTAAAATCCGACTGCTGGGCGCTGAAGGCATTCATTTTACGAAGCTTGTCCAAGGCGTGAAACAAACGGGATTTGACCGTTCCCACCGAGCAACCCAGGGCGGCGGCAATCCCTTCCAACGAATCGTCCACGTAAAAACGCAGGTAGATGACCTGCTGATGTTTGGGCGGCAATGCCTGGACGCATTGCCGCACGAGCATCGCCTGCTCGCGCAGTTCAACGGTCTGATCCGGCAAGGTGGCGTGGTCGGGCAGATTAGTTTGTTTCTCAGACTCATCCTGATCCTGCGAGCAGGGTGTAGCAACAGGTCGGAGACGATTTGCCCGAAGGACATTGCGATAACGATTCAGCAGAATCGCGCATAGCCAGGTGAAAAACTGGCAGCGCCCGTTGTAGCGATGCAAACATTTCCACGCTTCCACCAGCGTATCCTGCGCCAGGTCTTCGGCCAGCGTGAGGTTGCCACACAGTGCCACGGCCTGCCGCAACAGCCGGGTTCCATGGATGCGGCAAATCTCACCGAACGCCTCGGCGTCGCCGGCCCGGGCCCGGTCGAGAAGGCTCCGCGTTTCTGAGATTTCGGTTTCCACGAACGTTGAAGTCAGGGTGAACACATTTCAATTATAGCCGAAAAACGCGGACAGTTCCACGACGGAACTGTCCGGCTCGTCAACTGGTTGTTTGGTGAATCATGGCTGTACCGGTTTGCCAATCCGCTGCGGTCCGCCGTTAACGTAGAATGGAGGGCCATCCTTCTCGACAAAGATCATTGCCTCCGGATATCCGCGCCCGGCATAGGCGGATTTGAGTTCGAACCCGCGGTCCACGCCTAGGAAAACAAAGCGTTGGAATTGAAACGGGCCGTTGCCGCAAGGATCCTGGACGCTCTGCAATCCGGCTTCGCCATGGAGTTTATATTCCACCGCCGCCCGCACCATGGCGGAGTCCGTCAGAGCCGAAAACTCCCTCGACCGGGCCTTCTGGAAATCGGGAAAGATGTATTCAACGAGTGGGTTAGATGATTTGTGAATGTCCGCGTAGAACAATTTTATCTGGTCATCATATTCCGGCTTGGGCAGGGCTCCGATGGTGGCGACGCGCAAAAACATCGGCTGCATTTCGCGCACCAGTTGGAGAAATCCCTCACTCGTTCCGCCCGCGGCCTTGACAATCGTTGGCCAGGCATTGGTGTCCGGCTGTCCGCCACCCCAATCCTCAAAAACATCACGAAAGCTATCCAGCACTTTGGCATCGTTACCGGGATACTTCTTGCGCAATTCCGAGGTTCTCGACTCCACCCAATCGGAGAAGCAATGAGCTTCCGTGGTGGCAACGGCA
>JBKQOA010000148.1:0-7911 GCA_052145735.1 Limisphaerales bacterium | reverse complement strand
GCTCGAGTCCGGGTTGGCCGGCGGGACGCCGGCGCTCCCAGGACAAGCTGGAAGGCGCGGTTGATTTGATCTGGTCGGTTCAAATTCATGGGTGTTGCAGTTGCGAGCCCAGGACCAGCCCGCTGATTTGCAGGTCGAGGGTGAGCTGCTGTCCGGTATTGTCGTGGGTGCTGAGTTCCATCGATTCGAGTTTCAGCGCCATCGGATCCTTTTCAATGTCGTAAATAAACCGGCTTAACGTGCCGAGGTCGCCGGCCGCTTCGACCCGGCAGTTGAGGGTCAGGTAATCCTGGGACGGGTCATTGTTCCATTGCGGGGTGATGCCGTTGATGCTGGCGCCGCTCTCCCGCGACCAGTTGTCGAAGGCCTTGAGTATCTGCTGTTCCGCCAGGGAGGCGTTGGCCGGAAGCGTGTTGGTGCGCATCCCGGCCCAGCGGCTGCGGAGGCCGGCCTCGCGCTGGATCAAAAGCCGGCCGTCGTGAACCTGCGCGCGGAGGGCGGCGACCGCCTTTGCGCGCGATTTCCACCAGCCGATCAACGGTTCAATTGCCACCTGGTCGGCGGCGTAAAGCACGCCCACGGCGACGGTGAGCACAATCAGCAGTTGCTGGCGATTTTCAATTTTCATTGCCGCCTCCCTGGTTCCAGTGAAAGTCGAACGTGAATTGCATCGGCGATTTGCCGCGGATCTGGTCCACCTTGAGGTCGGTCACGCCGTTCGCCGCGCGCAACTGGCTCAACGTCCGCAACAGGGCGGCATTGTCGCTGGCGGTGCCGGAGCAGTTCACCACCTTGCCGTCGCGGATTTCGACCGACTTGGCGGTGACGGCGCCATCTTCGGGAAACACCAGGGTGAGCTGGCGCAGGATGCTCAGGCTGCGGAATGAACCGTCGAACCACGGCCGGTATTTCCGGATTTGCTGCTGCACGCCATCCAGTTCCTTGACCCTGGCCGAGATGCCGGACCATTGTGACCGCAGCACCACGAGCTGGATTTCCTGGAACAAAAACAATCCGCCGCCGAGGACGACGATGCCCGCGGCCACCGCGCCGGCGGTCCGCAGCCGGCTGGAGGAATACCTGGCGGCCAGTTGCTGCCAGGCCGTCGGCCGGGGCCGCAGGAATTCAAACACCGGGGTCTGTCCCGCCAGCCGCCGGGCGGCGAGACTGAAGGCCGCCGAAACGGGCGCCGCCGGCGGAAGTTCCACGCCAAATTCATCCGTCGCATAGGCTGTAACCAGTTCAACCTGCAAACCCATCGGCTCAAACCGCAGTTCCATTTCATCGGCCAGGGGTTGCGCCAGTTCGCGCGGGCCGAAGATGCGGATGCGGCGCACGGATTCACGCAGGCCGGCGGGCAATTGTCCCAGCGTGATGCGGGCTTCGCGCGCGACAAAACCGGGGTGCAGCGCGCGCCGGGCGCCTTCATTTTCAATGGCGCCTTCGAGCGAACGCAGGGCGGCCACGCCGCCGCCGTCGGTGATTTGCAGCGACACCTGGCTTTCGCCAATGGCCAGGGCGAGCACACCGTTCTCCTTGTTTGGAGTTCCGCCTTTAGGCGGCACATCGGGCGGCTCGCTGGCAAGACCGCCTGAAGGCTGGACTCCGGACCCAGCCGCCGGGGCTTGCAAGGCGGTCACGCCCGGCGAGAAGCTGAGCGGCTTCAATTTCGCCGCGGTCAGGACCTGTTCCAGTGTCGCGAGCTGGTTGTTGGGGATGCCCGCCAGCGTCACGAGCTGTTTTCCGGCCGGGAGCCGGCAGCGGGAATACGCCAGTCGCAGCGTGGTGACATCGCAGGGGAAGCCGCGTTCCGCCTCCAATTGCAGCAGGCTGGCGGCGTCGGTTTCCGGCAGGGGCGGCAGTTCGGTTTGCGCCGTGAGCAGCCACTTCAACGGCACGCCCACCACGCAGCGGCGTTCATGCACGCCGGCGGCGTCAAGGTGATTGCGAATCTCGCGGCCGACCAATTCGGGCGCCGCGGTCAGCGGGTCGAGCGAGAGCGTCACCGAGAACGTCTGCTGCACCTGGAGCGAACCGTTGGTGCGGCGGAGCACGGCGCCGTCAAGGCGGCTGCCGTCGAAGGCCAGGCCGAGCAGGCCGGTGAGCTTTTTACGGCGCGAAAAATTGATTTTCAAAATATTGTTCATGGCGTTTGCCGGGCGACCCAGGTGTTGCGCGCCTTTTCGCCGAGCGCCCAGCCGAGCCGGCTGAGGTCCTGGCGGTAAATGATCTTGGGCGCGCCTTCGCTGATGTCGAAAACGAATTTCACCCGCCGGTAACCACGGCCGAAGGGGCCGACGGCGGCGATATCCGCGGTGAATTGAAAACTTTGCGTGGTGATATAATCGCGGCCGGCGCTTTCCAGCGCCTGGACGACCTGGTGGTTGCTGCCCAGCGCATCCACGATCCAGGTGATGGCGGTGAGGCTGGCGGGATTTTGCTGGCGGTAGGTCACCAGTTGCTGCGCCGCGGCCGTGGCGGTGCTCTGGTCAACGTTGAGGCCCATGAACAGCGCCTCCATCACGGTGGCACTGGCGGTGTTGATGTTCAGCAGGCCATTGGTATAGAGGTTGGTGGTGTCGGTGATGCTGAAGGCGATTTGCGTGTAGTCGGACGTGCTCAGGCCGCTGGCCGCGAAGAACCGCAGCAGATTGTTGAAAGTGGGCGTGGCGGCTCCGCCACCGCCACCGCCGGTGCCGAAGCCGAGCCGGGTCATGATTTGAGTGGCGCGCGACGAGCCGAAGGCGGTCTGCAGCAGGGAGCGCAGTTGGGCCCGGTTGTTCACGTTGGTCAGGGATGAACCGTCGGAATGAAAATTCGGCTGGCGGCTGTAAACGGTCACGTATTCAAACAGGCCCGGATCCAGCGTGCCGTTCCCGTTCAGATCCGTTTCGTTCACGTCGAGCACGCCATTGCGGTTGACGTCCTCCCCGACCAGCAGATCGATCGTGGCGCCATAGACCAGCCGCAGCTCGTCCACGGTTTCAAACGGATAATTTTTGTCGGCGTAACCCAGGGAATTATAATTCAAGGAATAGACGCCGGAACCGTTGGTGCTGCGCCAGTCCGCGATGGCATCGGCGAAGTCGATCGTCATGTTGGGCAGATAGGAGAGGACATTGGTGCCGGCGCGGTTCAAATTCAATTTCGAGGCTTCATCCACGAGGCCGAAATAGGGATCGGCCGAGGCCAGACCGGAGGGGTCGCGGCCAATGAGCCAGAAATGGGCGTCACCCACCGGCACGGCTTCGGAGGAATACTGGGTGGGGAGCGGCATTGCGCCGTTGGTGGCATAATTCGACAGCACGAAACCGACATAACGCGCCGCGCCTTCGATGGCCTGTTCCGCCGCAATGCCGGTGGCGCGGTTGTCCGAGGCGCGCAGTTCAAACGTCATGGAATGCGCGAAATAGAGCGCGATGGCGACCAGCCCGATGGAAATCCAAAGCACGAGGATGAGCACCGAAGCAGTCTGGGAGCGCCGGCGTCCCGCCGGCTGACTGCGTTGGGGCAGACCCATCGGCCCGCCGGCGAGACGCCGGCGCTCCCAGGTGGCCCAATTTGCGTAGTGCAGTTTCATCTCAGGTGTTGGTGCGGGATTGCGAATCAATCGGCACCAGGATTTCAATCGGCAACGCGTTTTTGTTGTTGCCGGCCATCTGGATCTGGACGCGGACGGCGACCGGCAGGTTGGTGTCGGACGTGCTCGTGTCGGTGGTGTCCCAGGTGTCGAGCCATTGCGAGCCGTCGAAACAGGAAAACCTGAGGCTGGCGACACCGCTCAACAGCGTCTGGTCTTCGATATCGGGCGTGGCCGTGCTCAACAGATTGCGCGTGATGCTGCGGACCAGGTCCATGCCGGTGGCATTGCGGTCGGCGGCGTTCTTCAATTCGTAGGTGACCCGCTGGATGTCGCCCCAGGGTTCGTTGGCGTGCAATGCGCCGGTGGCGGTGAACATTTCGGCCGACACGGGCAGGCTGGTGCCGAGGCTGGCCACGTTGCCCGCCTTGAAGTCGCCGGTCAAAATCCCGTTGGGTTCCGGCGGCACGGAGCATTGCAGGTCACGACGCAGGATGGTCAGCGCCAGATCCACCGGCGTGGCTTCATCCACCGCCGCCTGGGTCACCTCGCGGAGATGCAGCGCGGAAAAGAGCACGGCATTGATGGCCACCAGCACGATGGCTGCGATGCCCACCGCCAGGATCATTTCGATGAGCGTGAAACCGTTGACGATTGACGATTGACGATTGACGATTGGCCGGCGCAAGGCGCGCTGCACAAAACGCGCTTGGAAAATGCTTCGATCCACAAGCAACGACGAACCGTATTCCGGCTCGATCGGCAACCGGCAAACGGCAATCAACAATTGGTTTGGAGAGTTGATTTTCATGGTTGCGTACCCATCGTTGTGGCCAGGGTCAGCGGGCTGGCCAGGGTGCTCAGTTTCACGGAATAATCGCGGCCCTGGGCGGCATATTTCACTTCCACGGTGAGCAGTTGCATGGCGTCCACCGGCCAGTTCTGGCTCGTCAACGTCCAGCGCAATTCCTGCGCGCCATCGGTGACCGTGCCGCTTTGCGTGCCCGTGTTCCAGTTGGTCGTCACAATGCTCTCGTTCAAAACCCGGTCCGCCAGCCGTGCAGCCGCGCCTTTGCGGACGGCGACCTCGCCGGAGAGGCTCGCCACGTGGAGCGCTTCCACGGCCGCCGGGATCACGATGGCCAGGAACAACAGCGCCGCCAGCACCTCCGCCAGCGTAAAGGCAGAAGTGTGACGTGTGGCGTGTGACGTGTGGCGGAGTAGGCGCACCTCGCACTCGTCACTCGTCACTCGCTGCTTGTCACTTTTCTGTGTCGCGAACTTCATAACCTGTGCGGTTGCGTGTTTCGATCAGCCAGAGCGCATTGCCCTTGGCGTCGTTGAGGCGCAACGTTTGCGGACTGTTTTCGTCAATGGTGCCGTCCGGTAAAAACCGGATGGCCGGCAGGTTCTGAAACATCGTCGTGCCGGTGGATCCCGTGTTCAGAACCGCGATTTGCAAATTTTCGTCGAGCGTCAAATTTTCCGCCTTCGCATCACCGCCCGCCGGCGGGGTTTCCGTGGTCAGACCGTAGGCGCCCGATTTTTCGTCCACCCAAAGCACCGCCGGCAGGCCTTCCGAGACGGCCCGGCTCTGGCCGGCGTGCATCAGCGCAAATAGCCGGCGCGTTTCGGAATCCAGCGCGCGGGCGCGGATGAAATTCGACATGGCCGGCGCCACCATCGAGGTGATGATCACCAGCAGCGCCAGGACGAGGAGCAACTCGACGAGCGTAAAGGCAGAGGTACGACGTGTGACGTGTGACGTGTGACGCGTCATACGTGCATCACCCTCGGCGCTCGTCACTCGGCACTCGTCACTTTGATGTCCAGTTGCCAATGTCATCTTCGGTTCCTTCCTTGCCGTCCGGCCCGACCGACAGCAGGTCATAGGAGTTTTGGTTGTGTTTGCCGGGATAGTAATAAAGGTAAGGGTTGCCCCATGGGTCCTGCGGGACCTTGTCAAGGTACGGACCGTGCCAGTTCTTGGCGTTGTTGGGCTGCTGGAGCAGGTCCTGCAGGCTCTTGGGGAAATAGCCGTTGTCCACCTCGAATGCGTCGAGCGCGGTCTTGATGGAGGAAAGGTCGGCATGGGTGGCCGCCTGGCGCGCCTGTTCGCTGCGGCCCACCATTTTCGGAATGACCAGGGCCGCGAGGATGCCGATGATGGTGATGACCAGCAGCATTTCGACGAGGGTGAACCCATTTTCGATTTTCGATTTTCGATTTACGATTGAAGAATTCCAGTTCGTGGCATCTTTTCGGAAATCAATTGGCAATCGGCAACCGGCAACCCGCAATTCGTTTTTAATGAAGGTTTGAATTTTCATAATTATCACAGACGTTTGTTATTTGATGTAATCCTGCAACGAGAACACCGGCAGCAACATGCCGATGAAAATGATGCCGATGAATCCGGCAATCAGGAACAGCATCAGCGGTTCGGCGAAGGCGACCGCCGTTTTCAAATGCCGGTCCAGGTCGTTTTCGGTCACCGTGGCGATGCGCACCAGTTCCACGTCGAGTTTCCCGCTTTCTTCCGCCACGGAAATCATCTCCATGACCGAGCCGGCGAACAGTTGCCGGCATTCCGCCAGGCTCTGGCCGAGCCGGCCGCCCTGCTGGACGCGCTCGATGGAGCGGGAGACGGCGTCCACGAGGATCTGGTTGCCGATGGATTTGCGGGCGACGTTCAGGCCGTGCACCAGCGGCACGCCCGCGCCGAGGAGGGTGCCCAGCATCCGGCAGAACCGCGCCATGGCAAACTGCGCGACGAGCGGGCCGATGAGCGGCGACTGCAAAACCAATCCGTCCCACACACGGCGTCCCTTTTCCGAGGCAAACCAGGTGCGCACCAGCAGCCCGACGACGACCAGGCCGGTGGCCACGAACAATCCATAGGAACGGACGACATGACTGGCGCCGATAATCAACTGCGTGATGAGGGGCAGGGCGCCATGCACGCTGCTGAACACCTTCTGGAATTTTGGAATGAAGAAAACCAGCAGGACCGTGAGCACCACCAGCGCCAGCACCAGCAGGATGCAGGGATAAACCATTGCGGTCGTCACCTTCGATTTCAATTCCTTTTCGCGCATCTGAAAATCGGCGATTTGCGCCAGCACCACGTCCAAAAATCCGCCCGCTTCGCCGGCTTCCACCATGGCGACATAGACACGGGGAAAGGTTTCCGGCGACTTGGCCATCGCGCTGGCCAGCGACATGCCGTCAATCACCAGGTCATGGACTTCCTTCCACTTGGCCCGGGCGGCGGGGGCGGTGGTTTCCTTGAAAAGAATCATCAACGCGCGGCTGAGCGGCACGCCGGCGGCGAGCAGGCTGGAGAGAAGGCGCGTGAAGTTTTCCAGCTCCCGCGCGGAAACCTTTTTCGATTCGAATTTAAAGGAAACATTTCCCAGTCCGGCGGGCAGGGGAGAACCATTCTTTGACGCGGCGGCCGCCGCCTTTTCAGCCAGGCTGACCGGTCGCAGTCCGAGCGATTCCATCTGGCGGAGCGCGTCGGGCCGGCCGGGGGCATCCAACTGGCCCTCGGCCATGGTGCCGTCGCTCGACAAAGCTCGATAGGCGAAAGTGGGCATTTCAGTGAGTGGAAAACATTGAACATCGAACATCGAACATCCAACGTCCAATAACGCCGGGAGCGCCTTCACTGGATGTTCGGCGTTGGATGTTGGATGTTGGATGTTCCCGTTTCATGACATTACCTTGCCACCGCAATGCTGGCCGGGGTGGGAGCCGGTGCCGCGGCATCCTGCGTTTCGTTTTTGGTCGTCCGTTCCACCTCCTTGGCGGTGGTTACGCTCAGGACCTCCTCGACCGTGGTGATGCCCTGTCGGACCAGTCGCCAGCCGTCTTCCGCCAGCGTTTTCATGCCGGCGCGCCGGGCGGCGTCGCGAATCTGGTCGCTCGAGGCGTTTTTCAAGACCAACTGGCGGATTTCGCTGTCGCTGTCCATCCACTCGAAGATCGCGTGGCGGCCATGGAACCCGGTGTTGCGGCATTCGCGGCAGCCGATGGATTTGTAAATGGTGACCTCGGTCGGAATCCCCAGCCGCGCCTTGAAGGCCTGGGCGGTCGGCGAATGGTCAATCTGTTTGCAATGCATGCACAGCACGCGCACGAGACGTTGCGCGAGCACGGCTTCGAGCGACGAGGCGACGAGATAGGGTTCGACGCCCATGTCCACGAGGCGGGTGACGGCGCCGGGGGCATCGTTGGTGTGCAGCGTGGAGAAAACCAGGTGGCCGGTGAGGGAGGCCTGCACGGCGATTTGCGCAGTTTCCTGGTCGCGGATTTCGCCGATGAGAATC
>JBKQOA010000147.1:0-52760 GCA_052145735.1 Limisphaerales bacterium | reverse complement strand
GCCGGAAAACCTTGTAGCAGGTTTCCATGTCCGACAGGTTGAGATCGGTGGCCATGTTGGAAAAAGTGGTCAAAAGGGTGTTGCCCACCGAGTGCCAGTAATACAGGACTCGGTGCGCTCCGGCCCCCAGAAACCGCGACCCGAACACCACGTCCGCCTTGCCCGACAGAATCGGGACCAGCAACCGGTGATATTCCGTCGGGTCATATTCCAGATCGGCGTCCTGAATCATCGCGATGCCGGCCTGGGCCTGGGCGAACCCCGTGCGCAGGGCCGCGCCCTTGCCCTGATTCTGCTCGTGCCGCACCAGCGTGACTCGCGCATCGCCGTTGGTGGCGGATTGCAATTTTTCCCAGGTGCCATCCCGGGAAGCGTCGTCCACGATAATCAGTTGCTGGACCGGCCGCTGGGCCAGCACGACCTTGATGACCTCGGCCACCGTCGCCGCTTCGTTGTAAACCGGCATGACGACCGAAAGACACGGTTCAATGTCGGCGTTGGATTTGATTTCGCTCATCTGGCCATTGATCAAGGCGGTTTGGTGGGGCGGAAACTGGCAGAGATTTTCCCAATGTTCAATCCGCAAATGCGAACCGGCGCGGCCGCTTGTGATTTACAGGGCGCCTGCATTTCCGGAAAAGTCTCGTATATCGCAAATCCAATATCGTAAATTGAATCATGCCTTCATTCGACATCGTTTCCCAGGTCAACTCGATGGAAATCGAAAACGCCGTCAACCAGGCCAACAAGGAACTGGCCAACCGCTTCGACTTCAAGGGCACCAAGGCGGAAATCGTCCTCAAAAAAAACGAAATCAAGCTTTCCGCCGGGGATCAGTTCAAGATCAAGGCGCTCGCGGAAATCGTCATGGGCCGGCTCGCCAAACGCAACATCAGCCTCAAGAGCGTGGAAACGGCCGGGCCAGATGTCTCGCCGCTCGGCCATGCCCGGCAGGTCATCAAAATCAAGCAGGGCATCGAAACCACCGTGGCCAAACAGATCACCGGCTTCATCCGCGACGGCAAATTCAAGGTGACCACGCAGATCCAGGGCGACGCCATCCGCGTGACCGGCAAGAGCCGCGACGAACTGCAGGCCGTCATCGCCGCCGTGCGCGCGGGGGATTTCCCCGTGCCCGTCCAGTTTGTGAACTTCAGGGATTAGCTTAAATCTCCACCGTCTGCTGGTACTCCGGGACGAGGACTTCGGACTGCGGTTTCATTTTCCTCAGCGTTTCGGCGTGGGCCAGGCATTGCGATTCCTCGCCGTGGATGCAGACAATTTTTTTGAGGTCGCCGGAAATCCTTTCGACGTATTGCCTCAATTCGTTTTTGTCCGCGTGGCCGGAGTAGGTGTCCAGCGAAACGATTTTGGCGCGCACCGCCTGCGGTTCGCCGAAAATGTTCACCGGGTTGGCGCCGGCCACAATTTGCGCGCCCAACGTGTGTTCGGCGCAATAGCCGATGAATAAAACCAGGTTCTTCGCATCGCCAATGTGGTTTTTGAGATGGTGCCGGATGCGCCCGGCTTCGCACATGCCCGAGGCGCTGATGATGATGGCCGGTTCCTTGAGGTCGTTCAGCTTCATCGAATGCGCCACCTCGCGGATGTAGGTCAGGTTTTCCATGCCGAACGGGTTCGCCTTTTCATGCAGGAATCTATTGATGGTGTCGTTGAAACATTCCGGGTGCAGGCGGTAAATCTCCGTGGCGTTCACGCTCAACGGGCTGTCCACGTAAATCGGCACCCGCGGCAGTTTCCCCGCGAGCGTGAGCTGGTGCAGCACATAGACAATCTGCTGGGTGCGCCCGACTGAAAACGCCGGGATGATGACCTTGCCGTTCTGCTTCAACGTTTCCAGCACGAGCCGGCCGACGGTCTCGTCGGCGTCGGTGCGCACGGAATGTTCTCGCCCGCCGTAGGTGGATTCGATCTGGAGGTAATCCACGTTCTCGACCGGCTCGGGGTCGCGCAGAATTTCATCGTTGCCGCGGCCCACGTCGCCGCTGAACAGATAGCGGAACCGCCGGGCGCCTTCGCGCACATCCAAAATCACCTGCGCCGAGCCGAGAATATGCCCGGCATCGCGGAACGTGACCGTCACGCCGTCCACCACCAGGAACGGGCGTTCGTAACCGACGGCGACGAATTGGTGCAGCGTCTTCTCCGCGTCAGCGATGGTGTAAAGCGGTTCGACCGGCGGCAGTTTTTTCTTCGCGCGCTGTTTGGAGACGAACGCGGCGTCGTCGATCTGGATGTGCGCGGAGTCCACGGCGAGGACGCTGCACAAATCACGCGTGGCGAAGGTGCAGTGAATGTTGCCGGCGTAGCCTTGTTTGACGAGGTTCGGCAGGTTGCCCGCGTGGTCCATGTGCGCGTGGCTCAAGACCACGGCGTCCACCTGTTTCGGGTCAAACGGAAAGCAGCAGTTGCGCCGGATGGATTCCTCGCGCCGGCCCTGGAACAGGCCGCATTCGAGCAACAACCGCCGGCCGTTGACCTCGAACAGGTACATCGAACCGGTCGTGGTGCGCGTGGCGCCGAGGAAGTGGATTTTCATGAGTTTAAAGTTTCAAGTTTCAAGTGTTCAGTTTTCAGGCAAGCGAGGAAGTCATTTCTTCTGAAAACTTGAAACTGAAGACTGAAAGCTTTCAGCTGTGCCGATAGGTGATGCGCGCCTTGTTCAGGTCGTAGGGCGACATCTCGACGTTGACCTTGTCGCCGACGCTGATGCGGATGAAATTCTTGCGCATTTTGCCGGAGATGTGCGCGAGCACTTCATGGCCGTTGGGCAGCGCCACCCGGAACATCGTGCCGGGCAGCACTTGCGTCACGCTGCCCGTCAATTCAATTGGTTCTTCTTTCGCCACGGTTTGCGGTAAGGGCGGGGAAGAAGTGCCATTATTCCCGCGTAAAATCAACCCCTTTTCACCGGTGAAAAATCATTGGACTTTTGCCGCCATTTCGCTAAAGTCCCTGCATCCTTATGAAAAATGACAATATTACAACCGCCATGAACCTGATTCTGGCGGTACTGGCGATTCTGGGTGTGATTTTCGCCCTGCAATCAATTTTCCGCACGCGCACGTTGCGCACCCTGCAAGTCCAGGCCACCCAGGCCAACGGCTACCGTATGGCCGTTGAATCGCTCGCCCAGGACGCGATTGCCTATGGCCAGAAAAATCCGAACCCGGAAATTCAACGCATCCTGCAGCCGGCCCTGGCCAAACCCGCCAACCGCTAATTACCATGAACGAAACCGAAACGAATTCCGCCGTGCAGACCGAATTGATGGACCAGATGGTTGCCCTGCGGCACCAGGTTTTCACGTTGCTGCTCGCGCTCGTCGTCGTCAGCGGCACCCTCACCGTCTTTCTCTATCGCCAGGCCAGCCTTGCCAGCAAGGACATCGCGGCCATCAAACCGCAAGCCACCCAGTTGATTGAGGCGTTCAAACGGGAACAGCCGGGCATGGAGGCTTTTGTGAATCAGCTCCGGGCGTACGGCGTCACCCACCCTGATTTCCAGCCCATCCTCAAAAAATACGGGCTGACGCCGCAACCCCTGCCCGCCGCCGCGCCTAAGAAGTAGTTTCCGCCAATCGCGCGCCGCAGTTGGGACAAAAATTCGACTGCGGCGGACAACTGTTTCCACAGCCGGGACAATTCGTGTGCGCCCTTTTGTGGCGATAATGGATGATTAAATTTCGGGTGTAGGGAATCCACGTGAACAAGTAAGCGAAGATAATCACATGGTGCTTGTCGTAAAAGAGTGCGTACAACAGCAGCAGAAGTGATCCAGTCAGACTGAGCCACCAAAACAGAACCGGCACGACCACTTGGTTTTTCCTTTCCGTAGCGTACCACTGGACGAGGAAGCGGGAAAAAAAGACGGCGTTGCCAAACCAGCCGATTGCGGTCCAGAAAACAATCCAATCCACGCCGAAGATTTTGCCGTTGTGCCAGATCAGATTGGTCAGCCAGTCCATGTCGGCCACAGTTTAAGCGCCTGCCTCCCGGATTTGGAGACAAATTATCCGCAACCCCTCCTGGACCACCGCCAGCGGCCACACGAAACTTTGTCGCATATACGACAAAGTTTCGTACCGGCTGGATCACCCGCCGGCGACGATTTTGACGATTTCCAACCGGTCTCCGGCGTTGAGCCGGCGCCGGGAAAATTCCGACGGCGCGACAGCCTCGCCGTTGTGCTCCACCACCACGCTGCGCGGCAACAGCTTTTGCGCCAGCAGGAATTCCTCAATCGAGCACGGCAACTCCGCCTCGACCGGCTTTCCGTTGGCAGCGACGGTCTGAGTGTTCACCATATCAAACCTGTTTTTAATAACGCTGAACGCCGAAGTTTTTCAACTTCCGGACATTGAATATCCGAGGTTCACCTTTTTACGTTGTCAAGGCCGCGTCCCAATCCTTCCACACCGGCTCGTAACCGAGCTTGCGGATCAGTTCCGCCACTTCGCCGACGGAACGTTCGTCGGCAATCTGAAACTGCGCGGTCGCGTTCGTCGCATTCTCCGGCACGGATGCCCATTCGCTGGCGCCGGACGCGAGTTCCACAATCCGGCCGCGTTCGGTGTGATGGATTTTTTTCCTGCCCGCGCCGGTGTAACCGCCGGGTTCGGTGTGGCTGCCGGCGCTCATCATCGTCACGCCCAGCGGAATCAGCCCGTCGCGCAACTTCGCCGGTTCGCGCGTCGAAAGCACCAGGCCGGCATCGGGAAACATCAGGCGCAGCGCGCAGATGAGTTGCGCCAGGTCACGGTCGCTCATGTGTGTGAGCGGTTGGAATTCACCCGCGCACGGACGCAGCCGCGGCAGGGAAATCGTCAACTGCGCCTTCCAGCAGTTGCGCAGCAGATAATCCGCGTGCGCCGCCACGCTGATGGCTTCGCAACGCCAGTCCGCCAGTCCGTAAAGCGGGCTGATGCCGAGTCGCCGGAACCCCGCCGCGTACGCGCGCTCCGGCGTTTCCAGCCGCCAGTCAAAATTTTGCTTCGGCCCGGCGGTGTGCATGTCCGCATAAACCTTGCGGTCGTAGGTTTCCTGGTACACCACCAACCCGTCCGCCCCCGCCGCAACCAGCGGACGATAAACCGCCGTTTCCATCGGCCCGACTTCGAGCGAAATCCCCGGCCAGTCGGGATGCAACGCGGCAATGCAATCCCGGAGATAATGGTTGGACACGAACTTCGGATGTTCCCCCGCAACGAGCAGCAGGTTGCGAAACCCCTGCCCCCGCAACGCGTCCGCTTCCTGCCTGACCTCGTCGAGCGACAACGTCACGCGCAGGATTGAATTGTCGCGCGAAAATCCGCAGTACCGGCAGTTGTTGATGCACTCGTTGGAAAGATAGAGCGGCGCGAACATCCGGATGACCTTGCCGAACCGCCGCTGCGTCATCACGTGCGCCCGCCGGCCCAGGTGCTCCAGCAATTCTCCGCCCGCCGGCGAAACCAGATGTGCGAAATCCGGCAGCGACAGTTTCGTTTTCGCCAGGCTCTCGCGCACGGCCTGAACGCCGGCCGATTGCGAACGCCTCACCAGCGCCGCCAATGGCAAGGAATTGAATTCAGCAACAAAACTCACCACGCAAACTTAGCAAATCGGCGGGCGAAGTCGAGAAACGACCGAAAAGGACTAGGCGTGTTTTTAATAGCAGTCTGCCGACCGCAATAGTTGTCTGGCCGGGGCAGTAGTTCTTGGACTGCGCTGGCAGAGCGCAGCGACGACAGCGCTTTTGTGTATTCAACCAAGTTGGAGCAGTCTTCCAAGGCGGCGTCGCGCTTCGCTTGCCGCCGCAGTCCATAATTCCCAATGCCATGCCGTCTGACACACTCTAATGATGGGGTGGTCTGGGGTTGTTCGTCCGGATGTGATCCAATTCCAGGGTTTCCAAAACTGCCGACTGGCGCTGCATCTGTTTTTTTAAAAGCTCCCCGAGCCGGCCTTGTTCAACCACCACCCCGTTCAACTGTTCGACCTGATGTTCCAGGTGGGTGATGTGGGCTTCGATGCGTTCGAGCCGTTGCAAGTTTTCAGCGTTCATGGTTGTAAAAGTTCGCAGTTTTTCCAAACTAGGCAAACAACTTCAGCCGTCGCCAAACCGGGCGTCGGCCGAAGAGAACAAAAGTGAAAAGCCCGGTCCGGAAAAAATCCAATCGGCAGCGCCTTCCGGCATCATTCATGGTGCTCGGCGTGGGCTCGTTCGCGCACAGCATCGGCGCGGCGCTGGCGGACGCGGGCGCGAAGGTCTCGACTTATCTCACCCGCAATTACGGGCACTTCCCGCCGTCACTGATCGGGCCGACCTTTTCGCGCGACACGCATCCCAGCCCGGTGCCGCTTCTCGGGAATAAGCGCGTGGACGTGGTCATCCCGCAATCCATTGATTGGGCGTTGCAGCCGTGGGCGGGGGATTTGCTGCAATCGGGCGTCAGCATTTTCAGCCCCACGCGCGAGGCGATGCGCATCGAGCGGGAGCGCGATTTCGCCCGGAAATTGTGCGCGGATTTCCGGATCCCGTTTCCGCCGGCTTATGTGGCCGCCAATCAAGCCGAGGCGGAAAAAATCCTCGCGCGGTATCCGCGGCCGTTCGTCATCAAGAATCCGCTCTGCTCGCCGACCAGCCCGATTCACACGATTTTGTGCGAGACGGTCGCGGACACGCGCGCGTGGTTGCGGCACGTCAACTATGCCGAGGGCGTTTTCCTGCAGGAATACCTGGGCCGCGCCGAGGCGGGGCACATCGCCCTCGTCAGCGGCGGCGAGATTTATTCGCTCGTTACGAACCAGGAATACAAATACGCCTTCAACGGCAACCAGGGCGTGGTGGCCGGCGCGCCGCTCGGCGGTCTGGTCGAAAAGGATCCCGGGGACAAATACGGCCTGGCGCGAAAACTCATCCATCCCCTGCTGCCCTGGCTGCGCGCGGCGAAGTTCAACGGACCGTTGCAGGTCACCGCCGTGAAACGCAAAGGCCGGTGGCACGTCATCGAGTACAACATCCGCATCGGCGTCACGTCCGGCCCGATGATTCTGCGGATGCTGAAAAATCCGGCGGAGGTCGTTTTGCGGACGGCCCGGAACGAAAAACTCGATCCGCAGTTCAAGCCCGGGTTGAACTTCGGTTGTTCGCTCACGCTCGCCGGTCATGGCTATCCTTTCATCCAGGTGCGCAGCCCGCATCTGCCGCTGGAAGTCAACGGCCGGTTCGATTGTGACGTCTGGTGGAACGAGGTCGCGCGCGGTCCGGGCAAAAAGCTCATGTCCACCGGCCATCGCATCGCGGACGTGATTGCCCTGGCGCCAAAACTGGACGCGGCGGTGGCGAAAGCCTACGCCAACATCCGCAAAATCCGCGTCGTGGGCAGCTATTACCGGACGGACATCGGCCAGAGCCTCTGGCCGCCGGGCAGGATCTGAACCGTCCGCTTTTTTCGTGGCATTTGGCACGATTCGTGGTTAAACAACCATAACGTTCGATGGATTTTGATTCGACAGTTTTTCCGTTGCGGCCGGCGTGGGTGGAGATTGACCTCGCCCGGCTGCGCAACAATCTGCGCCTCATCCGCCGCGACCTGCCGCGCCCCGTGCGGTTGCTGGCCGTGGTCAAGGACGAAGCCTACGGCCACGGCGCGCTCGACGTGGCCCGCATTGCTCTCGAAGAAGGCGCCTGGGGGTTCGGCCTGAGCACGCTCGAAGAAGCGATGGCCCTCCGTGACGCGGGCATCACCGCGCCGTTGCTGTTGCTGGGCGAACGGCAGGAAGCCGAACTGCCCTGGTGCGTGGAACATGATTTGACCGTCTGTGTCAATGAACCCCACACCGTCCGCAAGCTGGCCCGCGTAGCCGCCGCCGCCGGCAAACGCGTGCCGGTGCACTTGAAAATCCACACCGGCATGAGCCGTTTCGGTGTGCGCTGGGATGATGCCCTGGCGCTGATCGAACAAATCACCGCCGAAAAATCGCTGCAGTTGGAAGGCGCGATGACACACTTTGCGCAATCCGACGAAACGGACAAGACATTCGCCAATCTCCAGTTCTCCCGTTTCAACGAAGTCCTGCAAGGCATGGCCGCGCGCGGCATTTCCGTGAAACTGCGGCACACCTGCAACAGCGGCGGTTTTCTGGATCTGCCCCACGCGCACCTCGACATGGTCCGCGTGGGAATTTTGATGTATGGCGTTTTCCCCTCGTCGGTGTGCCGGCGAATTCCGGGAATTGAACCGGTGATGTCGGTCAAGGCGCGCATCGCCGCCATCCAGAAGTTGAAGCCCGGCGAGGTCGTCGGTTACGGCATGCGTTACGCTGCGCCGTCGGAACGGCGCATCGCCGTGCTGCCCATCGGCTATGGCGACGGCTTCCCGCGCGTGCGCAACGCCGGCGGCGCGCTCATCCACGGCAAACGCGCCCCGCTCGTCGGCGGCATCGCCATGGACGCGTTGATGGTGGACATCACGGACATCCCCGAAGCCCGGATGTGGGACGAGGCCGTCATCATGGGCCGCCAGGGCAACGACGAAATCACCGTCCACGACCTTGCCAAACTGAAAAACTCGGTGAGCTACGACGTGCTCACGAACTGGCGGCTGCGCCTGCGGAGAAAGTCGGTCAACGCCAGGACTGCGCCGCCAAAAGCCGAAGTTGAACCGGCCGCCGCAAAATGAAACTTCTTTTCTCCGAACAAAATTCCGACTACGAGCATTACCAGTTTCCCTACGCCGTCTGGGCGGTGCCGGAGGCGGGCGAGACGCCGTCGGACATCTTCAGCGCCGGGTTCCTGCCGTCGTCACGCAACCTCGACCGCTTTTATCTCTGCCGCCAAGTGCGGGTCAACCTTGCCCGGTTCAAACCCTCGTCCGAAAACCGCCGCATCCTGCGCAAGGGCGCGGGCATCGACGTGAAGCTCGTCCCGCGCGACAAATACAATTACACGCCGGCACAGCGGGATTTTTTCAAGACCTACGCCGACATCAAATTCGGCAAGGACGTGATGACGTTCGAGCGGTTGGACGCGTTGTTTGCCTCGCCCATCATTTCGCATCTGCTGGTGTTCACGGACGCGGAAAAAGGCAATGAAGTGGGGGTCGCCACGCTTTACATCGAGGGCCGGGAACTCGCGTATTATTATTACGCCTTTTACGACCTGAATTATTACGCCCGCAACCTCGGGATGTTCATGATGACCTCGGCGGTGGGGTTGTTCGCCGAGCGCGGTTTCAAACACCTCTATCTCGGCACCTGCTACTCGCAGACGGCACTGTATAAAACCCAGTTTGCCGGGGCGGAATTTTTCAACGGGTTCTGCTGGTCGGATGACCTGGACGAGCTGAAATTCATCATCCAGCGCGACAAAAAGGAGCTGGACCAGCATCTGTTGGAAACCGCCGAATACCGGGACGAATTTTACCAGGGCGACCTCGGCCGAATCACCGACGCCAGCGCCTTTCGGGTAAGGGTAAAATGATCGGTTTTCCTCAAAATAACCGGTTTTTCTGCATTAAATTCTTGCCTTCAACCTCGAAGTCGGGCTTGATTCGAGTTTTGACATGACGACTGAGCGAATCACCAAGAACCATTTTGGCCGGCTCTGCCGCGGAATGGCATCGGGCACGATGCCAAATGTTTTCGTCGGCACGGATAGTGGCGCAACGACATCGAAAATCGGCGCGGTCTGGGAAGATGGCCGGATCGTTTCCAGGGAATTGCTGCAACGGCCCACCCGCGCAGCGAAAGGGCCCAAGGCTGTGGTGACCGGATGGGTGGCGGCCGTCAATGAATTTCTGGAGCAGAATTCGCTTAGCTGGCAACAAATCAAGGGTGTCGGTCTGGCCATGCCGGGCACGTTTCGGCGTGATGGCGTGTTGGACCACCCCGCCAACCTGCCCGCCAGTTTTGTGGGCTGGGATGTTCGCGCCGCCTACAGCCGGGCTCTGGCCAAACAGGCTGGACGGGTATTGCCCTTGGTGGTGGGCAACGACGGCAATTTCGGCGGTGTGGCCGAAGCCCAATTTGCCCGCGGCAAAACCCGGGCCTCCGTGCTGATGCTGGCGCCGGGTTCCGGCTTGGGCAGCGCTTTCATCGGCCAGAACGGTCTGCCGCTCAACGGCGACACCCTGGCGGGCATGGAAACCGGCCACATGCCGGCCCCCTTGCATCTGCTGGACGCCAAACCCCTGCCCTGTGGTTGTGGCCGGAACTGGGGTTGCATCGAAACTTACACCACACTCTCGGGCCTGCCGCATCTGCTGGCGGAAAAAATCATCAAATACCCCAAACATCCACTGGCCCGGTCATCCGTCGATGTCCGGGAAAAGGTGTTGACGCTGCGCGGCCTGGCCCAAAAAGGCGACCCGTTGGCCGTTGAATTATTCGATTTTCAGGCCCGGGCGATGGGATTGCATGTTGCCAATCTCGTCATGGCTTTGGACCCGGGCATCGTCGTGATCGGCGGCGGCTTGATGGATCCCGGAGCCACCACGACGGGATTCCGGGAACGGTACCTGCGGATTATCCGCGAAAGCGCCAGGCCCTACCTCTGGCCCGCCCAGCGCAAACAGATAAAAATCGTTCCGGCCGTTCTGGGTGAACTTTCCCAGGCCATTGGCGCCGCCTTGGTGGCGCTCCATCAGACGCGGGCTTGAGGACAAGCGAAGATTGAGGATTACTTTTCCCGGGCTTTGGGAACGGGATCGGAAGTCTTCGGAGACCGGTTCAGCAATTCCTCGACTTTGGCGATCAATTGCTCCGGGTCGAATGGCTTGTACAGGAATTCACTGGCCCCGGCCTCGAGCCCGGCGAACCGGCCGAACTGGCCGTGCAGGCCCGTCAGCATGATGATCGGCACGGAAGCCGTGTTGGGATCCTGACGCAAACTTTCACAGATATCCAGGCCGTTCAGTCCGGGCAACATCAGGTCCAGCACAATCAAATCGGGCGACACCGAGCGGGTCTTCAAAAGGGCGTCAATGCCGTTGGCGGCGGTGCCAATAGCAAACCCGGCGGCCTTTAAAGTCGAACGGATTACTTCCAATTGATCGGGATCATCCTCTACAACCAGTACTTTCCTTTGCATAACGATTCTTTCATCCCCTGGCGCGACCCGGCAGAATTGCCTGTGACACGCATGAATAACACCGCCCGCATAAAGCAGGAACGATGCCGCTAAAACCGGAATAATGAGGCGAAAAATCAAACGTTTTTCAAAAACCGCGGCCTTTGGCGGTCAATTTTTTGAAAGCAGCCACGACCCTCATCAACCCCGGCGCGTTCCCGGCCCGGGAAGGCGGTCGAATAAAAGGTGATGAATAAAATCAAGGAAGTTTATCATCGGCCGCCGAATCCGGCTCCAGTGTCAGCGGCTGGTCGTGATTCAAAAAATCCCCGCACACCCGGAAAAAATCCGCGGGGGTCGTCACCCGGCGGATTTCGTGCAGGAATTTTTCTCCGACGCCCTCGCCGATGAAATTCATGAATTTTTTCATCCGCTGCACCTGCGCGGCTTCCCGCACGCCGGGCGTGATTTCGTTTTCCCAAAGCTCGCGCACGTAACCCAGTACGTCACAGCCCGACGGTAATTTGATTTTTTCACCGCGCAACTGCGCGCGGATCTGGCCGAACAGCCACGGATTGCGGATGGCGCCACGCCCGATCATCAGGCCGCGTGCGCCGGTCTCCGCCAGCAACGCCTGCGCCTGCGCCGGGCCGTGGACGTTGCCATTGGCCAGCACCGGACAGCGCAACTCGCGCGCCGCCCGGGCGATGAGGTCATAACGCACGCCGGGCCGGTACATTTGCACAACGGTGCGGGCATGGACGGTGAGCAGGTCAATCGGATGTTTGGCGAACAACGGCAACAAGTCATCAAACTCGGCGGGCGAGTTGAAACCGATGCGCGTTTTGACGGTGAATGGAACCGTCACCGCGTCGCGCAGTGCGCCAAGAATGGCGTCAATTTTCTGCGGTTCGCGCAACAGGCCGCCGCCGGCGCATTTGCGGTAAACCACCGGCGCGGGACAACCCAGATTCAGTTCAATCGCGGCAACCGGATATTTTTGCAATGCCATTGCCGTGCGGACCAGCGCGGGGATGTCATTGCCGATGAGTTGCGCGACGACCGGCCGGCCGGTGGGATTTTCGGTGATGGAACGGAGGATCCATTTGTCGGGTCGCGAATTGCCGTGGACGCGGAAGTATTCCGTCCAGTAGGCGTCCGGCCCGCCGTACCGCGCCAGCACGCGCCAGAACTCGAGCGTGGTCACGTTCTGCATCGGCGCAAGCGCCAACATCGGCGCCGGGCCGTGGAGCAGGTTCAAAAAGGTTTCGGACGGAGTCACGCGGGGCGGAATTCTGCCGGATGAATGTGGTGTGGCAAGCGGCAATGTTCAGTGCAACTCGCCCATTGCTCCCGCTACCCGCTTCGGGGGACTGAAATGAAAAGGCGCAAAGATCGGCATCATAGTTTTTACAAATCCGTCCAAAAATACCAGTTCGAATCAATGTGCCGATAGGCCCACTCGTCTAAACGCCCGTGGTAACCGTCCAGCGTTGAAATCTGATTTGCGGCGCTTGATCTAACCAGCAAATGCCTATATGTCTGGTGGTTCCGGCCCATCCCCATCCCCAGACCACGACTGCGGGATCAGGATGTTCTCCTTCACAACGTGTTGCCACCTTTCCGCCTGCCTGCTTCAGCAATGCCGTATACTTTTTGAAACGGTCGGTTGGAAAGTTCTGCTCCGACGGATAGCCAAGAAAGAAGGGCTTGTACGTTTCGACATATCGACTCGAAACCCGGCTTAAGTTCGTATCGGCCAAAAGCATGTCCCGCAGTTGTTCAAAAGTCGCCCGATGCTCGTTAAAGTTTTGAATCAACTTGGCTTCCTTGGGTGGTATTCTCGTGTAACTCACATAGGCACAGGGACCGAAGAACAACAAAGCGAATGGCAGAAAGATGATCAAAAAAATGCGAACTTGGACCCTGTTCATGCTCACAGCTTTGACCTTGCTACTGCGAAATTGAATAGTCGAGCAAAAGTTCAGGTTTCGATTCATTAGTCCAAAACCTTAGTCCTTCACATTCTCAAAGCCAGAGTTGAAGTTGCGCCATTCATCGGCTATGGTGTTCCGCCTATGACTTTGACGGAAAAGATTCTCGCCCGGGCCGCCGGCAAACCGCGGGTGGAAGCCGGCGACAACATCTGGGTGAACGCCGACGTGCTCATGACCCACGACGTTTGCGGACCGGGCACCATCGGCGTGTTCAAACGCGAGTTCGGCAAGACCGCGAAGGTCTGGGACAAAAACAAGATCGTCATCATCCCCGACCATTACATCTTCACCGCCGATTCGCTTTCGAACCGCAATGTGGACATCCTGCGCGACTTCGTGCGCGAACAGGGCCTCCCGTATTTCTACGACGTGATTGACGACGCGAACGGTCATTGGGTCTTTGATCCGAAGAAGGGCAACCTCAAGCGCCAATACGGTTCGCAATACGCGGGCGTCTGCCACACGGCGCTCCCGGCGAAAGGCCACACCCGGCCCGGCGAAATTTTGTTCGGCACGGACTCACACACGTGCATGGCGGGCGCGTTCAACCAGTTCGCCACCGGCATCGGCAACACGGACGCCGGTTTCGTCATGGGCACGGGCAAACTGCTCATCAAGGTCCCCGAAACCATGCACTTCCGGCTCGAAGGCAAATTGCAGCCCGGCGTGATGGCGAAGGACGTCATCCTCCATTGCATCGGCGAAATCGGTTTCGACGGCGCCACGTACCGCGCTTTGCAGTTCGACGGACCCGGCGCGAGTAATCTGTCCATCGATGACCGCATGACCATCGCGAACATGGCCATCGAGGCGGGCGGCAAAAATGCCATTTTCGAATTCGATGCGCGCACGGCGGAATATGTGGATGCGCGGGTGAAACTGAACGGGACGAAATCCACCTACGAACCTGTGACGCCGGACAAGGACCAGAAATTCGTTTACGAGCATGTCGTGAACCTCGACCGGCTCGAACCGACGGTGGCGTGTCATCCCGACCCCGGCCAGCGCAAGAAGGCGAAGGAGATGGGGCACATCAAGCTCGACCGCGCTTATGTCGGCTCCTGCACGGGCGGCAAGACGAGCGACTTCGTGGAGTTCGCGCGCGTGTTGCGCGGCAAGAAAGTGACCATCGATACGTTCGGCGTGCCGGCGACACCGGAGATCGTGCATGATTTGCAATCCACGCGCTGGGGCGGCAGGACGATCTGGGAAATCCTCGTGGCCGCGGGCGTGCAAATGACCGAGAACGCCGGGTGCGCCGCCTGCCTCGGCGGGCCGGTGGACACGTTTGGCCGCATCAACAAGGCGGGCATCAAGTGCATCAGCGCCACCAACCGCAATTTCCCCGGCCGCATGGGCGACAAGGAAAGCCAGGTATTCCTCGCGTCACCGGCCACGGTGGCCGCGAGCGCGATTGCCGGCAAGATTGTGGATCCGCGCGAGTATCTTGGAAATTAACGGTGCGGCGGAACGGTTTTACCGTTTCGCCAGCTCCGCCCCGGGCAGATAAATCGTGAACGTCGTGCCCTCGCCCGGTTTCGTGTGCACCTGCAGGGCGCCGTTGCCTTCCTTGATCAACCGCTGCACGATGTTCAACCCGAGCCCGGTTCCCTGCCGCGGTCCCTTGGTCGTGAAATAGGGCTGGAAAATTTTCGGCAGCACTTCCGCCGGAATGCCGGGGCCGTTGTCGCGCACCGAGAATTTCACCAGCGGCGGCGTGTTGTTCATGCTCTCAACGTTCAGCAACCGGTCGTGCGGACCGTCCTTGAACGACGCCAGATTCAGCGGCGTGTGCAGCACCTCGCCGCCGATTTCGACACGGTGATGGAGCGGCGCGCATTGAAAGGCGTTGACGGCCAGGTTCAGCAGAATCTGGATGACGTCGGTGCCGTTCATCCTGACTCCCGCCTCTTCCGCCAGCGACGCCACGCTGAATTCATTTCCCTGCAGGGTGGGGTGGACGCGGATGAGCTGCTCGAGATCCTTGAGCAGCTGGTTTACGCCCACCGGCGGGGCCTCCTCCGACTTGCGGCGCAAGAATCCCAGGTAACGCCGGGAAATTTCCACGCAATTCCCCACCTGCCGCGCGATGATGCGCAGGCGGTCCTTGATGAATTCCAGGTCCTCCACTTCCAGCCGCGAATTGCGGTTCAGGCGCGTGTTCAGCACCTGCGTGAAACCGGAAATGACGGTCAGCGGACCGTTGATGTCGTGAATGATGCTGGCGTAGATGTCGCCGCGGGTCTTGGCGATCTGCTCCTCGACCTTCTGGTTTTGCAGTTCGTTCAGCAGTTCCTGCACTTGTTCGGCGCTGCTGTGGATTTCGCTTTCCAGTTTGCGCCGTTGCATCGCCTGGCCGACGGCGGCGCGCATCGTGGCCACGTCAAACGGCTTGTTGATGTAATCGCACGCCCGCAACCGCAGGGCCTGGCGGATCGTATCGGTCGTCTCGAACGCCGTCATCATGATCGCCTCGATGTTCGGGTTCACGTATTTGAGGCGTTCCAAAACCTCGATGCCCGACATGCCGGCCATGCGAATGTCCAGCACCGCCACGTCAATGGGATGCTGCTTCGCCAGTTCAATCGCCTTCGGCCCGTCTTCGGCCATCAGCAGGTTGAATTCATCCTTGAAAATCACCCGCAACGACTGCCGCGGTCCGTCCTCGTCGTCCACCACCAGCAGCGTGCCGCGGCGTTTGCGGAGCGTCGTGCTGTCACCCTCCGCCGCGTTGTTTTTGGCCATCACTGGTTCACTGGTCACAGTCATATCTCGAAATCAAATTTTCAATTCAACTCAGCGAGACCCTCAAACCAGGCCCATTCTAGTCCAACCTCCGCCGCTCTCAAGGGGAAATCAGCCGTGCCCGCAACAGTTCCAGCGCCTGCTGCGCCGTCAACTGTTTGAAAGTCTCGCGTTCATAGGAATTCATCCGGCGCTCGACCAGCGTGCCGGATTCCCCGGCCAACGCAATGAAAACCGTTCCCACCGGTTTATCCTTCGTGCCGCCGTCGGGCCCGGCGATGCCGGTGGCAGCAACAGCAAAATCCGCGCCAGTTTGCACCCGCGCGCCGCCGGCCATTTCGCGCGCCACCGCCTCGCTCACCGCGCCGTGCGCCGCCAGCGTTTCGGCGCGGACCCCGAGAAATTTTTGTTTCGCTGCGTTGCTGTAGGTCACAAACCCGCCCAGAAAAACCGCCGACGCGCCCGGCACATTGGTCACGCGATGCGCGAGGCAACCGCCGGTGCAGGATTCGGCCAGCGCCAGGGTTTTCCGGCGTTCGGCCAGCAGCCGGACGACGACCGCCTCAATTTCCTCATCGTCAACCCCGTAAATCTGCGCCGCAAAAATCTTCCGAACGATCGCTTCCGCGTCACGGACGATTTTCCCCCCGCCGGCGCCGCGCGCCGACAACCGCACGTCCACCTGTCCCACCCGCGCGCAATAACCCACGTCCAGTCCGGCGGCCACGAGCGCCGCCAGCGGCGACTGGATCTGCTCCTGCACCCGGGACTCGGCGACGCCGCCCGTCCGCAAGGTGCGGCAGACAAACGGCGCGTCCAGCGGAAATTCGCGCCGGAGCAACGGCACGACCTGTTCGTTGAACATTGGACGCAACTCGCGCGGCGGCCCGGGCAGCATCACCAGCCATTTGGCGTCTTGGTTCTGGGTTCCTGAATCTGGGGAAAGCCGCTCGTTGGTTTGCGGCTTTCCGGACGCTGGACCCCGGACGCCAGAACCGACTTTCATCACCAGCCCCGGTGCGGTGCCGTTCGGATTGGCCAGCACCCGCGCACCCTCGGGCACCATCGCCTGAACTTCATTGCTTTTCGGCATCGGCAGGTTGCGCGCCGCAAAACGCCTTTGGATATGAGCCAGCACCGCGTTGTCCAACCGCAGTTTTTTGCCCAGCAATTGCGCGATCAACTCGCGCGTAACATCGTCGGAGGTCGGGCCGAGGCCGCCGGTGACGATGACCAGATCCGCGCGGCCCAGCGCTTCACGCGCGGCGGACTGGATGCCGATGGCCGTGTCCGGCGCGGCCGTTTGGCGGGTCACGCTGTAACCGAGATCGGCCAGGCGGCGGCAAAGCCATTGCTGGTGCGTATTGAGCACGCGGCCGAGCATCAGTTCGCTGCCGGTGTTGAGCAGTTCAATGTTCACCCGCGGAAGTTTCCGCGCCGGGACGCCGCGTGGCAAGTTTTTGCGGTTTCCCGCGATCGCGGCAGGGAAACAAGGTTGCTCCGCCCGTCCGACCCGGGAAGTTAAATGACGGTGAACCGGAAAAAGTCGTGGTGGAGGACAATCTTCCAGTCCGTTGTGTCCTTCACAAAAAACATGACATCATACGGACCGGGCGGCAACCGGATGTCAAAGACCGCCTCGTAGTGGCCGTGCGCGTCGGTGGTGATCCGGCTGAAATCGTAAAACCCTTCCGGCCGGTTGGGCATGTGCTGTGTCAGATGGTTGTTTCCCGCGCGCCGGGGATTACCGTTGAGGCTGAGGAGGTAGTCATGATTGGGAGCCAGCCCTTTAAGCGTCACGACCATGACGAGCCCGCCCTCGAACAGGTCGTGATACCGGATCAAGCCGTCCGCGCCCGGAACGGTCCGGCCGGTCAGGGGCAAGTCGGTCAGTTCGAGTGGTCCCATAAATGCCGCCGGATGGACCAGGTCGGCTTGGAAGGCGGAAACGAAAGCAGCCTTCGCCGGATCTTTCACCTCGGTCCCGCCGGGTTCGAAATCGACCACCAGGTCGTCACCCCTGGCGAAAACGGCAATCGCCCGGGCCGGCAGGGGTACAACCACCGGTTTCTCCTCCGTGACGGAAACCACCTGGTTGGTCTCCCCGCTGCCGGACTTGAAAATCTTCCCGTGAAACACAAACAGAATCAACGCCGCCACGCCGAACAATGCGACAAAAACAATCGCCGGCCCGGAGAAGTTTGCTTCGGGCGCGGGCGGGGGGCTTGTTTCTCCATTGGTCACCGCCACAGGAACGGGCCGTTCGCCCAGCTTGGTGCCGGTGATGATGAATTTCTGGTCGTCCGACGCCGGCGCCTGGGGCACGACGATCTTCTGGAAACACGTCGGGCATTCCATCGTCGTGCCGCCCTGTGTCGAGTCGCACTTGATGTGCTGGCCGCACACCGGACACGCATATTTGAATTCACTCATGGCGCGGGCGCTGGGTGTTCGCAGGTCCCAGCATCCCATTTTTAAAACCCGACCGCAATCCGGCATTTGGGAGTGACTTTTCGCGCCGCCGGGCGCACATTCGGACGGTTGAAGCGCATGAAAAAAACCTCTCCTGTTTCACGCAGCGGACGTTTCGCGCGCGGCCCCGGCGCGGACGTGTCCCGATTCACCGAATCCATCTCGTTCGATCGGCGGCTCTGGCGCCACGATGTCCTCGGCTCGCTCGCCCATGCCGCCATGCTCCGCAAAATTGGCGTGCTCTCCCGGGCCGAAGCCGGCGCCATCGCCCGGGGACTCAAAACCATCGCCCGCGAGATCGAAGCCGCCAAATTCCGGTGGAAAGCGGAACTTGAAGACGTCCACATGAACATCGAGGCCGAACTCACCCGGCGCGTTCCGGCCGGGGCCAAACTCCACACCGCCCGCTCGCGCAACGACCAGGTCGCCCTCGACCTGCGCCTCTGGCTCCGCGATGAAATTGTCCTTTTGCTCGCTGCCATCGCCGACCTGCAACGCGCCCTCGTCAGTCTCGGAGAAAAAAATGCCGACGTGCTGATTCCGGGCTACACACATCTGCAACGCGCCCAGCCGGTCTATCTTGCGCACCATCTGCTCGCCTACGTCGAGATGCTCGAACGCGATTGCGAACGGTTTTGGGACTGCCACTCGCGGGTGAACGTCTGCCCGCTCGGCAGCGGCGCGCTGGCCGGCAGCACGCTGCCGCTCGACCGCGCATTCGTCGCCAAATTGCTCGGCTTCGTGGACGTGAACGGCAGGCCGCAACTCACACAAAATTCCATGGACGCCGTCAGCGACCGGGATTTTGCCGTTGAATTCTGCGCCGCCGGCGCATTGCTGGCCGTGCATCTGTCACGACTGGCCGAGGACGTGATTCTCTGGGCCAGCATGGAATTCAACTTCATCAAAATCTCCGATGCCTACACAACCGGCTCATCGCTCATGCCGCAGAAGAAGAACCCGGACATCGCCGAACTTGCACGCGGCAAATCCGGGCGGGTCATCGGCAATCTCGTCGCGTTGCTTACGCTTTTGAAAGGCCTGCCAATGACCTACAACCGCGATTTGCAGGAGGACAAGGAACGGGTGTTCGACACCGCCGACACCGTGCGGGCCACGACACAACTCATGGCCGCGATGTTGAAGAACACGAAGGTGAACCGTGCCGCGTGCGCCGCCGCCGCGAGCGACCCCGCGCTGCTGGCGACCGACCTGGCGGATTATCTCGTGCGCAAAGGCGTGCCGTTCCGGCGGGCCCATCACGCGGTGGGCGCCGTGGTGGCGCTGGCGGAAATATTGGACAAGCCGCTGAACAAACTTTCACTCGCCGAACTGCAAACGGTGGACAAAAAATTCGGCCGCGATGCGTTGGACGTGTTCAATTTGAAACGTGCAATGACGAAGCGCAGTTTGACCGGCGCGCCGGGAACGAAGGAAGTTGTAAAACAATTGACGCGGTGGAGGAAATTGTTGCAGACGTAAAATGGTGGCCAACGCAACAACGCTGCTGACCGATTTGCTCCAGCAAACCTCGCGTTCGTTTTACCTGACGCTGCGCGCGCTGCCAAAGCGGGTGCGTCCGCAGATCAGCCTCGCCTACCTGCTCGCGCGCACGGCCGACACCGTCGCCGACACCGAACTGGTCCCCGTCGAACAGCGGCTCGACGCGCTCAAACGTCTGCGCGAACGCATTTCGGGCGCGTCCACCGCCCCGCTCAATTTTGGCGAGCTGGCCCGGCACCAGGGCTCGGCGGCCGAGGCAACCTTGCTGGAAAAAACCGAGGACAGCCTGATGCTGCTCAACAGCCTTTCCCCCGCCGACCAGCCACTGGTCCGCGCCGTTCTTAATACCATCACCGGTGGACAGGAACTGGACCTGCGCCGGTTTGGCGGCGCGTCCGCCGATAAAATCATCACTCTCGAAACCGCCGTCGAACTGGACGACTACACCTGGCGCGTCGCCGGTTGCGTCGGCGAATTCTGGACGAAAATGTGCCGGGCGCACTTGTTTCCGAAGGTGCGGTTGGACGACAAACAGCTGCTGGTGGATGGCTTCCGGTTCGGCAAGGGATTGCAACTGGTGAACATCCTGCGCGATTTGCCGGCGGACATGAAAAAGGGCCGCTGCTATCTGCCGGCGGACAAGCTGGAACAGGCGGGATTGATACCCGAGGTTTTGTTGTCACCGGCGAACGAGGCGAAATTCCGCCCGCTGTTCCATGAATATCTCGACCGCGCCGAAGCACACCTGGCCGCGGGCTGGGCTTACACGAACACGCTGCCGTTCGGGCAGGTGCGCGTTCGGCTGGCCTGCGCCTGGCCGATATTGATCGGCGTGAAAACCATCGAGAAATTACGCCGGGCCGGCGTGTTGGACCTGCAGAAGCGCGTGAAAGTCTCCCGGGACGAGGTGCGCTGGATTTTGCTGCGTTCGACGCTGTTTTATCCCCTGCCGCGGGCATGGCAAAAATTGTTTTCCGCCGGCGGGAAAGCAGTTGCATCCGAAGGCAAATTGGCGTAGAAAAAACGATATGCAAATCATGAAGTTGTTGCCTGCGGTTTGTGTGGTCGCCATTGGTGCAAGTTTCATTTCCGTCCGTGCGGACGACACCCCCATCCAGGCCGCCGCCCGCGCGGCTTTGGAACAAAAGATGAATGAGTTGGACAAGACGCAAACCCAGCCGACACCCGCCCCGGTCACGACTTCCAACGCTGTGGCGGTAAAACAATCCGCCAAGCCCGCAACCAACGCAGCCAAAGTGGCGCCCGCTCCGGCAGCGGCTCCGCCAACCGCGCCAGCGGCAACAACCAAGTCCAGTGCCGTGCCCGTCGCAAAGCCGGTTGTGCCTGCGCCGCAAGCTGCTCCGGCGGCAACCACTCCAGCCGTTGCTGCTCCAACTGTCGTCGCTCCCCCAGCCGCTGCTCCAGTCGTCGTGGCACCCGTCGTGGCCAAACCCCCGGCGGCACCGGCAGCGACAACACCGGCAGCGACTCCCGCGGAGGCCGCACCGGTTCTGCCCACACCAGCGGAAACTGCACCTGCGACGCCAGTGCCAACCGAGACACAGCCGGCGGCGGCGCCCGCAATGCCCGCGCCAACTCCGGTACCCGCGGCAACGGCAACGCCAAGTGCGCCGGCGGAGATGGCTCCCACAACACCTCCCGCAGAGGTCGCACCGATCACGCCGCCGCCTGCCGAAACCAAGGCGGCGGCAACGGAAATGACAACCGAGCCCGGTGTTCCTGCGCCTGCCGCTACGCCTGCTACGCCTGCTGCGCCTGCGGCTCCGGCAAGCCCGGAACCGACGACGACCCCCGGCGCCGCAGCCGCGCAACCCGCCGCGACAACTTCCGCACCGGCAGAAGCCCAACCCGCAAAACCGGCTCCGGCCGCCCCACCGGCACCCGCGCCCAAGGCGGTTTCGCCAAGTCCCACCCAACCCGGCATCCCGAACCCGCCCAGCCAGGTCACGGCGGTTGTTCCCGCCAAAACACTGGGACTGAAGCCAATTGAGGCGCCGTATGTTCCGATTACCGAGGCCCAGCAGGCGGAACTTCAGGATCTGTTTGCGAAGTACAAGGCCAATGAAATCACGCCGGCGGAATATCACAAACAGCGCGCGGAAATCCTCGGCCGGCGGTAAATGCCCCGATTTTCCCGCCCGCCGGATGCGCCTGTCCGGCGGGTTTTTTTATGGCCGACCTTGAACTCGGAGGCCTTCGGGGTTGAACTTTGAATTCTGAACCCTAAACTGCCATTGCCATGCACAATTTTCGTTATGTCGGCCACCGGCTGTTTTGCGAAGGCGTCTCCGTCGAGTCGCTCGCCCGCAAATTCGGCACGCCGCTTTACGTCTATTCGCAGCGCACCCTGACGGAACATTTTCAAAGGCTGGATCACGCCCTCGCCCCGCTCGACCACCTGATTTGTTTCGCCATGAAAGCGAATTCAAATCTTTCGGTCATGCGCACGCTGGCCAATCTCGGCAGCGGTTTTGACATCGTCAGCGGCGGCGAACTGGAGCGGGTCATCGCGGCCGGCGGCGATCCGCGCCGATGTGTTTTTGCCGGGGTGGGGAAAACCGAGGCCGAAATCGCCTTTGCCCTGTGCCGGGGAGTTTACTCGTTCAACGTGGAAAGCGAACCGGAATTGCGGCGCATCAACCGCATCGCCGCCCGCCTCAAAAAAATCGCGCCGGTCGCGGTGCGGGTCAATCCGGGCGTGGACGCCAACACCCACGCCAAAATCACCACCGGCACTTATGAAAACAAATTTGGCATTCAATTCGAGCATGTCGAAGGGGTTTATGCCCGCGCGGGCAAACTGAAAAACCTGCGCGTGCGCGGATTGCAGATGCACATCGGATCGCAAGTCACCAAAACCGGCCCGTTCGAACAGGCCGTGCGCAAGGTTTTGCCGCTGGTGAGACGCCTGCGGGAAAAATACCCGCTGGAATTTTTCAGCATCGGCGGCGGCCTGGGCATCGTTTATCAGCCCGCGCTGGCCAGCGGCGCGGCCGCCTGGTGGAAGACCTCCCCGGCGAGGGACATCCTGACGCCGCAAAAATATGCCGGGCGGCTGGCGCCGCTGCTCCAACCGCTGGGCTTGAAAATTTTGATCGAACCCGGCCGGTTCATCGTGGGCAACGCCGGCATTCTCGTCACGCGCGTGGAATACGTGAAACGCACGGGCCAAAAGAATTTTGTCATCGTGGATGCCGCGATGAACGATTTGATCCGCCCGGCGTTTTACGATGCCTACCATGAAATCGTGCCGCTCCGGCGCCGGGGCGGCCCGGCGATCAGGTCCGACGTGGTCGGCCCGATTTGTGAATCGAGCGACTATTTTTGCCAGGACCGGCCGTTGCCGAAGGTCGGCGAAGGCGATTACCTGGCGCTGTTAAGCGCCGGCGCGTACGGTTTTGCCCAGTCGTCAAATTACAACACCCGGCCGAAGGCCGCCGAGATCCTGGTGCACGGCCGGCGTGCCGCCGTGGCGCGTGAACGCCAGCCGATCAAAGAAATTTGGTCCGGCGAGAAAGTTGTGGCATGGTTGAGGTAGCCTGGTGAACAACCAATACTCCATCGCGGCCCACTGGCCGGGCGGTTTCGACGAAGACGGCCTGCGGCAATGGGCGCAGGATTTGCGCACGCAATTGCTGGCGCCGCAGGTTTCGCTCGGCCTCGTTTTCATGTCGCCGAATTTTTTCCCGTTTGCCCGGCAGGCACTCGAAATCCTGCGCGTTCACGCCCGCATCCCGCTGCTGGCGGGTTGTTCGAGCCCCGGGTTGATTGCCGGCACACAGGAAATTGAAGGCGCGACCGGACTGATGCTCGCGCTCTATTCGCTGCCCGGCGCGGAACTGAAGGGGTTTCGGTTCACGCAAGAGCAGGTCGCGGAAGCCAACGGCCCCGGCTACTGGCATCTGGAGACCGGCGTCGAGCCGGCGCGCACCAACGGCTGGCTGGTGTTCATCGATCCCTTCCATCTCGACGCGGAAAGCTGGATTCGTTCGTGGAACGAGGCCTACGCGCCGCATCCCGCGCTCGGCGGGCTGGCCAGCGGCATCTTCAACCAGCAGCAGACGCAGGTTTACTTGAACGGCGACGTGTTTGAGGACGGTGGGGTGGCGGTTTCAGTCGGCGGCGACATGCAATTGATTGGCGTCATTTCACAGGGTTGCACGCCCATCGGCGAGACGTGGACGCTCACGCGCGTGGAAAAAAACCTGATCCATCACATCGGCAACCGGCCGGCCTATGCCGTGCTCGCCGAAACGTTTCAGAAACTTCCGCCCGAGGAACAGCGCAAGGCCCAGGGCAACCTGTTCATCGGTCTCGTCGTCAATGAATATCTCGAGGATTTCCATCGCGGCGATTTTCTCGTGCGCAATCTGCTGGGCGGCGACCCGCACTCCGGCGTGCTGGCCGTCAGCACGCTGCCGCGGGCGGGGCAAACGATGCAATTCCAGCGGCGCGACGCCGCCGCGGCGACCGAGGACATGAACGAATTGCTCACGCGCGCCAGGAACCAAATCGGCGGCGCGGCGATTTACGGCGGCTGCCTCTGTTGTTGCAATGGCCGCGGCAAACACCTGTTCGGGCGTCCGAACCATGATGCCGAAATGGTGCAGGAACGGCTCGGCCCGCTCGGCCTCTCGGGATTTTTCTGCAACGGCGAATTCGGCCCCGTTGGGGAAAAGAATTTCCTACACCGCTATACCGCCTCTTTGGCCCTGTTCGTGAAAAAACAGCCGTAGCCCCTCCGAAAAATCGCGATTGGGAATAATTCGCCATTGCTTTTGGCCGGCGGCACGCCATGCTCCAGCCGGAATGTCCCAAGAGGAACCAGCAGCCGGCACGAGTCGTCCCGCACCATCACGCGAGCCGGGCGGCCGGCGGCGCGGTCGTCGCGGCGGTCGTGGACGCGGCCCGCGCCGGTCGGCGCCGATCCCGCAGACAGACCAATCGCTTGGCGCGCCGGTTGAAGGCGCCCCCGTGCCGGAGCCCAGGCCCGCTTCTCCTCCCGCCCCGCTTCCTCCGCAACCGGCGTCCTCTGCCATCAACCAGGCCGTCGATGAAGTGATGGCAATCGTCGAAGCCTTGAAACAGGCGTTGGGGCAAATGGAGGACGTTTTGGAATTGGTCGAACATGCCGAACGGCAAAAGCTCGCCGACGAACACGAGATCGATTCACTCCGCCGGCTGCTGCGCCAGCTGCAACACCCGCGCAGCGGCCGGGGCGAGCGACGCGAACACGAGGTCTGAACCGGATTTCAAAATTTACGTATTGGTTGCCAAATTTCGGCTAGCCCCGGTTTCAATTTGCCGCCATGATGCGGGGCATGAACCTTGGCCTCCAACCGCTGGGTGTCGCCATTTTTCCGGTCAAACACGCCGATGACAAATGTCCGGCCGTGGACGGCACAGGCGCCACATGGCAAGGTATCCACGAGCACGATGAATGGTCCGGCGCCAGACACGACCAGTTCAGCCCGATGCCATTGAACGTACAACCATAATCCTCCTCCGCCATGCAATCACTTCGTCATTCCACCCGATGGTTTCCCATCCTCCCGATTCTGTGCCTGCTGATTGGATTCGGCACGCTGGTGGCAAAGGCCGCCGAGGATGGTCTGTCGCTCGAACAGCGGGTGGCGCGAATCGAAGCGCTCCAGCAGCCTTCGGCGCTGCCCGTCAACACCGGCGACAACGCGTGGGTGCTGGCCAGTGCCGCGCTGGTACTGATGATGACGGCGCCGGGGTTGATCCTGTTTTACGGCGGGCTGGTGCGCAGCAAAAACGTGCTGGCCACCATGATGCACAGTCTGATTCTCATGGCGCTGGTGTCGGCGCTCTGGATGGTGTTTGGTTACAGCATGGCGTTCGCGCCGGGCAACGCCTTCGTGGGAAATCCGCTCACCTACTTCATGCTGCGTGACGTGGGCGCCGCGCCGAATCCGGATTACGCGGGCACGGTGCCCCAGCAGTCGTTCATGCTGTTTCAAATGATGTTTGCCATCATCACCCCCGCGCTCATTAGCGGCGCGATGGCGGAACGGATCAAATTCAAGGCTTACGTGCTGTTCGTGCTGCTCTGGGTCACGGTCGTTTATTTCCCGCTGTGCCACATGGTCTGGGGCAAGGGCGGCTACTTCAACTGGGCGCAGGGCGGCCGGGTGCCGGCGCTGGACTTTGCCGGCGGCACGGTGGTGCATATCAGCTCCGGCGTGTCGGCGCTCGTCTGCGCGCTCGTGCTGGGCCGGCGCACCGGCTATCCGGCGGAGCCGATGTTGCCCCATAGCGTGGTGTTGAGCCTCATCGGGACCGGATTGCTGTGGGTGGGCTGGTTCGGCTTCAACGCCGGGAGCGCGCTGAATGCGGGTGCGCTCGCCACCAGCGCGTTTGCCGCGACGCATTTCTCGGCGGCGGCGGCAGCCTTGAGCTGGGCGGTCATGGAATGTTTTCACAAAGGCAAACCCAGCGTGCTGGGCGCGGCCTCGGGCATGGTCGCCGGGCTGGCCACCATCACTCCCGCCTCGGGCTTTGTGACGGTGCCCGCGGCATTTGGCATCGGGCTGGCCGCCGGTGTGGTTTGTTACCTGGCCGTGACCAAATTGAAGGCGAAATTTGCCTATGACGATTCCCTGGACGTGTTTGGCGTGCACGGCGTGGGCAGCACGACCGGAATGTTGATGCTCGGTTTCCTGGCCAGCGCGACGGTGAACCCGGCGATTGCGACCACGTTCCATGCCAACGGGGTCACCGTGTCGCTGGCCGGCGGGACCAGCCAGTTCGTCAACCAAGCCATGGCGGTGATTTTCACGGTGATTTTTGCGGGGGTGGCCTCGTTCATTTTGCTCAAGATTGTTGATGCGCTGGTGGGGTTGCGCGTGCATGTCGAAGACGAGGATGCCGGCCTGGACCTCACCCAGCACGGCGAGCGCGCTTACACTGAATAAACGGGAGAAATTTCTTATGAAAAAGATCGAAGCCATCATCAAGCCGTTCAGGTTGAACGACGTCAAAACCGCCCTGAACGAAATCGGCATCCAAGGCATGACCGTCGTCGAGGTGAAAGGGTTCGGACGGCAGAAAGGCCACACGGAAATTTACCGCGGCAGTGAATATACCGTGGACTTCCTGCCGAAGATCAAAATCGAGACCGTGCTGCCGGACGAGCTGGTGCAACCGGCGGTCCAGGCCATCATCAAGGCGGCCAAGACCGGCAAGATCGGCGACGGCAAGGTGTTTGTTTCCACCATTGACGACGCCTACCGCATCCGCACCGAGGAACAGGGGGACACCGCGGTGTAGGCGGGTCGGCTGATTTACTTTAACCTCTCTCTCAACTTCGCCGCGGCTTGTGTCGGCGGCTGGCAGGAATTGCCGGTGCAAAGATAAACCACGGGGCCGTTTTTCGCCGGCAGGGTTCTGGCAAAGGATTCGACCGGGCCGCTGGTGCCGAGCACGACCTTGTTCGGCTGGTAAACCGAGTGTGCCGCGTGCAACAGTTTGCGCGCCTTCGGGGAAGTTGGATCGCCGGTGATAACGACCCGGCGCGGTTCTTCCAGCCAAAAATCCAGTGCCTGCATCAGGCACGGCATGGCCTGCGGGAAATTTTGCAGGCGCTGGGCGAACAGGTGAAACGTGGCCTCGGCAGGCCGCTTGAAATCCTCGCGGCCGGTGATGGCGGCCAGTTTCAGGAGCGCCAGGGTGGCGACGGAATTGCCGGACGGCTCGGCGCCGTCGTAGTCGTCCTTCACACGCAGAATCAAATCCTTCGCGTCCGCGGCGCCCTGCCAGAAACCGCCGTTTTCCGGATCGTAGAATCTCACGATCATTGCCTCCGCCAGCGCGATGGCAAAGTCGAGATGATGAGGTTCAAGCATGGCTTCGTACAAATCAATCACGCCGGACAAGAGAAACGCATAGGCTTCGAGCAATTGGACGTTGTCGCGCTCTCCGTCACGCCAGCGATGGTAAAGTGTTTTCGATTTCCCGTCCCATAGTTCTGCTTGAATGAAAGCGAAGTTTTTCTCCGCTGCGGCGCGATAGGCTTCGTCGCCGAGCACGGCGTAAGCCCGCGCCATCGCCCCCAGCATCAGTCCGTTCCAGGAGGCGAGGATTTTATCGTCCAGATGCGGCCGGACACGTTTGGCCCGCGCTGCAAGCATTTTCTTTTTTGCCCGGGCGAGCAGCAATTTTTCGGCGTCGGACAGGTTGGGGTCCACAACACTCAGCACGTTCTGATTCGGCAGGGGGGTCGGATGGCTGTGATCGGCGAAATTGCCCGGTTCGGTGATGCCAAAGCAGCGCATCGCCACTTTGAACTCGTCGGGCGCGAGCAGCTTTGCCAGTTCCAGCCGCGTCCAGCAGTAGAATTTTCCCTCGTGACCTTCGCTGTCGGCGTCTTCGGCGGAATAGAAACCGCCGCCGGGATGCGTCATGTCGCGCAGGACGTAATCGAGAATGTCGCGGGCGATGCCGGCAAATGGGGTCTGGCGTCCGGGGTCTGGCGTCCGGGGTTGTGAGACGAGGTGGGCGTCCAGGTAAAGCTGTGCGAGCTGCGCATTGTCGTAGAGCATCTTCTCGAAATGCGGCACGCGCCACCCGGCGTCCACCGCGTAGCGCGCGAACCCGCCACCCAACTGGTCATGAATGCCGCCGGCAGCCATGCGGTCGCAGGTGTGCAACACCATGCGCACGGCCTCGTCGTCGCGAAACCGTTTGGCGCAGCGCAGCAGCAACGACGGCAGGCCGGGTTGCGGGAATTTGGGCGCGCCGCCGAAGCCGCCGTGACGCGGGTCGTACATCCGCTTCAAAAATTCGCCCGCGTTTTTGAGCGCTTCCACGGTCGGGGGCGAATCCCCCGGGTCTGCATTCGCTGCGGCGGCTTCCAGCCGCGCGTGAATGTCGGCGGCGGAACCGGCGATTTCGTTCTTTCGTTCCTGCCAAAGGGCGGCGATTTGCCGGAGCAAGGGCAGAAAGCCCGGGCGGCCGGCGCGCTGGTCCGGCGGGAAATACGTGCCGCCGAAAAACGGCTTGAGTTCCGGCGTGAGAAAGACGTTCAATGGCCAGCCGCCCGAGCCGGTCGTGGCCTGGACGAATGTCATGTAAATCTTGTCCACGTCGGGCCGTTCCTCCCGGTCCACCTTGATGCTGACAAAACCTTCGTTGAGCGCCCGGGCGATTTTTTCGTCCTCGAACGATTCGCGCTCCATGACGTGGCACCAATGGCAGGTGGAGTAGCCGATGCTGAGAAAAACCGGCTTGTTTTCCGCGCGCGCCCGGGCGAAGGCCTCGTCTCCCCACCCATACCAGTCCACGGGATTGTGCGCGTGCTGGAGCAGGTAGGGCGATTTTTCGCGCGCGAGGCGGTTGGTATAAGCGGCGGCCACGGCCGGAGGATATTCCACGGGCTCAATCAGGGCAAAACGAAATGTGCCTGAACCAGTTTTGCGTCGTCACCGGCCCGCCGTTGCGATAACCTGCAAACATGGTATCGGCCAAACCCTGGCGCAGCGAAGCAGTGGCACAATTCATCGCCATGCAATTGTTTTGCTTTTGCTTTGGCTTGATCCTGGTCGGTTTGCTGCAAAAAACCGGGCTGGCGGCGTTCAAGGCGCCGGCCGGCTTTGGCGCCGTGCTGCTGGCCACGCTGGGCTTTCAAGGCGCGACTTGGGTCCTGATCCCCATTTTTTTGCAGCAGCATCAGGCCAACTGGCGGGAGACCTTTGGTTTTCGGGGACCGCAATTACCCCGCGCTTTGGTCACAGCGATCGTGGTGACGATTGTGATTCTGCTGGTCGCATGGTCATTACAATACCTGTCGGCCTTGGTGCTCATTCAACTTGGCTGGTTGCCGGAGGAACAGGAAGCGGTAACACTGATCACCGGTTCGAAATCGTGGTGGATGCGGATTTATCTGGGGGTGTTTGCCGTCGTGCTCGCGCCGGTGGCCGAGGAATTCATTTTCCGCGGCATGTTGTATCCATTTGTGAAACAACTCGGTTCGCCCCGCTGCGCCTGGCTTGGGGTTAATGCCATATTTGCGCTGATTCACCTGGACATTGGAACGCTCGTCCCGCTGTTTGCGCTCGCGCTGGCCCTGACCTGGCTCTACGAACGAACGGACAATCTGCTTGCACCTATCACGGCGCACAGCCTGTTCAACGCAGTCAACCTTGTGTTGCTTTCTTTTGCAGGCCAGATGAATCAATTCTTTGAAAAGATATTCCACACTATCCATCAAACATGAACGAATTCGAACTCATCGCGCGCCTGACCCGATCGCTGCCGGCGAACCCATCGGTCGTCGTCGGCCCGGGCGATGATTGCGCCGTGCTGGATTTCGGGCTCCCGGACAAATTCCTGTTGTTCAAAACCGATGCGGTCGTGGAAGGCGTTCATTTCACGCGGGACACGGCGCCGGAAAAAGTCGGGCACAAGGCGCTTGCCCGCTGCCTCAGCGACATCGCCGCCATGGCCGGCACGCCCGCCGCTGCGCTCGTGACCCTTGCCCTGCCTCGTCAGTTCGACGTGAAATTCGTCGAGGCCATTTACGACGGCCTGAACGCATTGGCACAAAAACACGGCGTGGCCGTTGTCGGCGGCGAAACGACGACGAATCCGGAGCGCATTTTGATTTCCATCGCGCTGCTCGGTTCGGTGCCGCGCGGGCAGGCCGTGCTGCGCGCCGGCGCCAGGGCGGGCGACGCGATTTTCGTGACCGGCGAACTCGGAGGTTCGCTGGCCGGCCGGCACCTGGAATTTGAGCCGCGCCTGGCCGAGGCGCGCTGGCTGGCGGAGCATTTTTCCATTCACGCCATGATTGATTTGAGCGACGGGCTGGCGGGCGATTTGCGGCATATCCTGAAAGCGGGCCGCGTGGGCGCGGAGTTGTTGAAAGACGCCATTCCGGTTTCCCGCGCGGCGAAAGAAAGGGCGCGCCGCCGCGCCGGTCAAAGCGCCGACCATCCGCCGATTGACATCGGCGGCTACAAACCGGCCATTGCCGCCGCGCTGACCGACGGCGAGGATTTTGAATTGCTGTTTACGGTGGCAGGGGCTGACGCGGTGAAATTGCTCGACGCGTGGAAAAGGCAGTTCCCGAAGCTGCGCCTGAGCTGCATCGGCAAAATCACGGCCGGGGCGGGCATTACGATCCGCGGCAAAGCCGGCGCGCAACCTTTAACGTCTGATGGCTACGTTCATTTCGCATAGCCCGGCCGAAACCGGGTTGCTGGGCGAACGCTGGGGCCGGGCGGCCCGGCCGGGACTGGTCATCGGTCTGTCCGGCGACCTCGGGGCCGGCAAGACGCAACTGGTGAAGGGCATCGCGCGCGGCCTGGGCATCACGGCGCGGGTGCATTCGCCCACCTTCACGCTTGTGAACGAATACGGCGGCGGACGGCTGCGGCTGTTTCATCTGGATTTGTACCGGCTCGAAACGCGCGGGCAGGTGGTGGCCGCTGGACTGGAGGAATTTCTGCAACCGGACGGCGTGACGGTGATTGAATGGGCGGAAAAGCTGGAAGCTGGCAAATTCAGGAAGGCAAAAATTGAAATTTTAAGCAAAACGGAACGGCGGATTGATTATGACGATTTTGGCGCTTGAATTTTCATCCGGGCAACGAAGCGTTGCGGTCGTGCGCGGTCACGCCGGCGGAGCCGCGTCCGTTGTCGGCGAAGCGATTGAAACCGGCACCGGCGGAACGATGGCGTTTGAGATGATCCACTCGGCACTGCGGGAAGCGAAATTGGAGCGTGAGCAGATTGAAGTGCTGGCCATTGGCCTGGGCCCCGGTTCTTATACGGGCATCCGCGTTGCCCTCTCCATTGCGCAGGGCTGGCAACTGGCCTCGGCCAGGGGCGGGGTGAAATTGCTGGGGATCAGCAGCGCGGAGGGCCTGGCGGCGCGGGCGCAGGCGGAAAAAATATGGGGCCGCGTGAACGTGGTGATGGACGCGCAGCGGGATGAATTTTATCTGGCAGCGTATGAAATCTCCATGGCCGGCTGGAAGGAAATCGAGCCGTTGCGGATCCTGACGCGGGCGGAGGTCGGAGCGCGGGCCGGCGCGGGGGAAATTTTGATCGGGCCGGAGGTCACGCGGTGGTTCCCGAATGGCCGGCTGGTCTTCCCGCGCGCGGCGATGTTGGGACAACTTGCCCTGGGCCGGAATGATTTTGCCGCGGGGGACACACTGGCGCCGATTTATTTGCGGGAAACAAATTTTGTGAAGGCACCCCCGGGCCGGCGAACGGTGGCTTGACCACAGTTTTTTTGCCCTGCTCAAGGCCCTTGGTGAACCGCCGTATTGTCACATTTCAGGACATCAAAACCGGCGCGGTGAGGGCATATCTTCGAATAACCGGCTGGCCAGGTTGATTTGGATGGCATCCATCATCCTCAACGCGCTTTTAAACAAGGATTTGTGGCAAATACAGGCAAGGCCGTAAATCAGGGCCTTTCCCATTTGAGCCTGCCATGATGGCACGTGCTGTGCTGAAAAATCATTGCTGGGCGGGCAGTAAACGCCGCCAGCCCAAGCTCAAATTGATTATGCTGGTTCGTTTTGGAAAAACCCGGGGGGAAAAATGCCGCATCGCGTGTAGCGCAATGACGTTACCGGAAGTTTTGATCTCCATCGTCATTCTGGTGACAATCATGGGGGGGCTCATTTGCGGGTACGTGCAGGCCAATCGAATGGCGGAATACAGTTCCATGTCGCTCGCCGCGCAATCCGCCGCCAGCCAGGGAGCCGAGCAGGCGATTGCCGCCAGGTGGGATGCCTCGAGTCTGAACACCAACATCGGACCGGGACAAGACGATGAACTGGGCTGTGTGACCAACTGGCTTGCGTCGGGGACCAATCCCGATTACCTGGATATCCCGGTTTCCGGCGCGGCGATTGCCGTCAACAATTACGTCACCATCACCCAGGCTTCCACCAACCCGCCGTTGCGGCAAATCCTTTCCGTAGCCGTGTGGACCTTCCCGCTGACCGGGCAGACTTACACCAACACCGTGATCACGCTGCGCGCACCCGACCAACAATGAAATTTTCATCGCCCAACCGGATCAAGCCGCGCCGCACCGGCGCCCCCGCATTCACGCTCGCGGAAATGCTGATTGCCGTGGGGGTTTTCTCGCTGGTGATCGCCGCGATGTGCGCCACCCAGATTTTCGGGCTGCGCGTTTACACTCTCGCGGCGACCAAATTGACCGCCACCTGGGGCTGCCGCACGGCACTGGCCCAAATCCGGGCCCAGGTCCAGCAGGCCAAGCTGGTGGACATCGGGACTTGCGTTTCGAATGGGGGGCCGGCCTCCTTCAATTCTCTGGGGCTGACAAATATCCAGGTGGGCAACGCCATGAGAATTTCGCTCACCAACAATTGGACCAATGGTTATGTCATTTTCTGGCAGGACGCGACGCTCGCCACGACCAATTACTTGAAGGAATCCTCGGTAACGAACATTGGCAGCAGCACCAACCTCACCTACCTGAGCACCAATATCCTGACCACTTACATCACCAACTCGGACATTTTTACCGCGCAGGACTATAACAACAACACCCTGACGAATGAGAGCCAGAATGACAACCAGCTCCAATCTATTCCCAATCGCCTGATCGTATATGTGAAGCTGCAGTTTTACCAGTGGGAATATCCCATCGCCGTGGTCGGGTCCAATGGCACCTGGAACGCGTATGACTATTACCAATTGCGGACGAAGATCACCCGGCGCGCGTGGAATTGAAAACACAAAGGAACATTATGAAAATCTCATTCCCAGCCGCCCGGCGGAACCAATCCGGCTGGGCCCTGATCATTACGCTGACATTTGCGCTGATCTCCCTGATCGTCTTTGCCAGCATCATGTACTGGGCCACCAGCAGCGCCCGCGTGTCGCGGTCGAACAATCTCTTCAACATCAGCACGGCTGCCGCCCAGGGCGCGGCCGAAACGGCCATCTCCCAAATGGACCGCGATTTTGTCTATGGATCCCTTAACAGCAGCAACTATTACGAGCTGGCGGTGACCAACATCAACCAGAGTTCCTGGCCCGTGCAATTCCTTTTTAGTGACTCCTTTGGCAATTCGAACCAGATTTACGTGAGCATCTGGCCTCAATACTGGGCCACCAACTACGTCTCTGATTTGGGTTCACAATTCGAAGGGTTGTATGGTGCCGCGGCGCAATGCACCGTGACCGCCATGGCCACGCCAATCAATCAGGGTCAGACAATGAACGCCATTGTCACGGAGAACTTGAATCTGGCCGTGATCCCCGTCTTTCAATTCGCCGTTTTTTACAACCTGGACCTGGACTTCAGTCCCGGCCAGTCCCTGACCATGAACGGCAAGGTCCACTGCAATGGCACCATCTGGATGTGCCCGCAGGCCAATGCGTATTTCAATAACGTCGTCGAGGCTGCCGGGGTGGTGACCAACTCGGATAATCCCTATGACCAGCAGAACCTGACTTTTAGCGCGAGCAATCTTCATTACAAAGTAAATCCAGTTTCCCGTTGCGACCGGTTGAACCTGCCGATCAACGGTGTCGCCACGAACAGCGGCCCTACGAATGTCGAAACCCTTTTCAACCTGCCAGCGACAGCCGTAGCCGTGCCGAGCGATGCCGCATATACCACCACCAACCAGGTTTACCTTTACAACGAAGCCGACCTTATCATTTCCAACTCCTCCTCCGGAATCAATGGAGCGAGCCGGTATGGCACCAACCTGTCCGTTTTTTTCAGCGACTACTACAATTCGCTGGGCCGGCTGATCCTCGTCACGAACGATTTGCAATGGTACACGCTCACCAGCTCCAACAACGTCGTCTCCACCAACGCGAGCACGCATAAGTTGGTAACCAACGCCGTCCTCACTTACCTCACGAATCAATATTATTCCTTTGTCACGAATGTTTCTTTCTACGATTTCCGCGAAGCCAAAACAGTCCAGGCCATCCAATTTGACGTCTCCAAATTCAATCTCTGGGTTACCAACGCCGCCACCAACGCTGACGGCGCTTACACTTCCGGCTACCAGTGGAACTATCAACTGGGCGGGAGCGATGGAGGGCATGGCGACAAGGGCCATCCCGTTGATACCATCTTTTTCTATAACAACGTCCAGTGGAGCAGTTCGCAACTTCCGGCCGTGCGGGTGGTCAATGGGCAGCAGCTTCCTTCGCCCAAGGGCCTTACCATCGCCACGCCCATGCCGATTTACGTGCTGGGCAATTATAATATTCAGACCAATGTTGGCGGAACCCAATCCTTCGGGACCACGAACACCGCGTGGACGTGGCCGGCGGCGCTCATGGGCGACGCCGTTACCATCCTTTCCGGCAAGTGGAATGACACCAACAGTGCTTACCTGTCTGGTGGCAGTTTATCTTCGCGACCTGCCACCAACACGACCATCAATGCCGCGTGCCTCGAAGGCATCGTCATATCCACCAACGTCGCCGGCCTCGATCATTACAGCGGCGGTCTGGAAAATTTCCTGCGGTTGATGGAAAACTGGGGTAACAGTTCCACCTTGACCTACAACGGCTCGATTGTCGTGATGTTCCCCAGCATCTACGCGACGAATTTTTGGGTGGGGCCCAGCCAGATTAGCGGATATCCCGCGCCCTACTATGGTGTTCCCACCCGCAACTGGGGTTTCGACGCGAACTTCCAATACCAGCAAAAATGCCCGCCTTGTGCGCCCGCCGCCAAGGCCATCATCCGCGGCAATTGGACGCCGAGTGGCCAATGACGTTCCGCAGTGCGGGGCAGCGTGAGGCCCGAGCCGCGTTCCAAGCCTGGCAGCCGCAACCTCCCGTTCACGCGCGGCAATAAAGGGTGTAAAAACCTTTGCGCGGACCTTTTGCCCCGGCATCCATCATCCGGCCTCCGGCCTTTCCGCCCCTACGGCTTCAGGAAGTCCGTCAGGTCCTGCTGCATTTTTTTCAGGTCCGGCAGGTTGACATACATCATGTGACCGGCGTCATATCCGGCGTAGCTGATGTTCGTGCGGTAGGCGGCATCGAGCTGCATGTGCTCCAGCGCGTAACGCATCGTGTCAATCGGGCAGACCAGGTCGCACCGTCCGCCCAGCACGATGATGCGCATATAGGGGTTCTGGTTCATCGTCGCGGCCAGTTTGTCGCTCGCGTCGGCATAGTTGTTGCGAACGTCGTAATTCCACGGCTGCACGCCCGCCAGGATTTCGTAGGGCAAATCATCCTCGAATTTCAACTCGCCGCGCACGTAGGCATTCATCGCCGCGGAAAACGGCCCCAGCGTGGCCGCGCTGGACGGATCGAAATCGGGATACGGCGAGGCGGGATCGTCGTCGCGGCCGGTGATGCGCGCGTCGTAGGCGCCGAGAATCAGGCCCTCGTCGTGCAACAGTTGTTTGCGGAACACGCCGGGGTCAATCCGCAGGTTGTTGTCCTCGATGACCTGCGGTTTCAGGCCGGTGAGCCGCGCGAGTTCGGCGACGATTTTTTTCCGTTCATCCGCGGGGAGCGCCGCGCCCTGCTGCAGGGCGGCGGCATATTCGCCTTTGGCAAAGGCGCGCGCCTCGGCCAGCGCCCGGGGCAGGTCGGATTGCAAATCCGGCGGCAGTTTTTTATGGAACTGCGCCGCCGCCGCGTACGCGGGCAGGGAAAGCGGATACGGCACGTCGTTGCCCGCATTGTTCCAGATGGTGGCAAAATCCAGCACGCCGGAAACCAGGATGAGGCCGTTCAGATACATGCCGCACCGCGCGCGCAAATGGTTGGCCAGCCCCGCCGCGCGAAAGACGCCGTAACTCTCGCCGCAGAGATATTTCGGCGAGAGCCAGCGCTCGTGCCGCGTGGTCCAGAGCCGGATGAATTCGCCGACGGAATCAAGATCGCCGGAATCCCCGAAAAACTGGTCGGCCTTTTCATCCTTCACCGGGCGGCTGAACCCGGTGGCGACCGGGTCAATGAACACCAGATCGCTGTCGTTCAAAATGGAATACTCGTTGTCCACCAGCCCGAACGGCGGCGGCGGCAGGGTGCCGTTCTCGTTCATCTGCACCCGGCGCGGGCCGAGCGCGCCGAGGTGCAGCCACACGGATGACGAGCCGGGGCCGCCGTTGAAACAGAACGTGACCGGACGCGCGGACTTGTTGGTCAGGCCGGTGCGGGTATAAGCGACGTAAAAGACGGACGCGCGGGAAGCGCCGTCGGGCTTGAGCAGCGGCAACATGCCGGTCTCGGCCACGTAGGTCACGCGCTGGCCGGCGATGGTCACCGTGTTGGTCGTCAGGACCGGTTTGTGCGTGGCGTCGGGAATCGTCCCGGCCTCCGCTTTCGCGGCCGGCGGTTCGTTGGTGCCGGCGGCGGGCGCGTTGGTTTTGGGCGCCTCGGCGGCACACCGGCCGGCGGCCAGGGCGAGGAGAAGAATCCAGCTGTATGTTTTCATTTGAATCTTTCCGGTTTACACCGGGGAAAATGCGCTTTTGTCCTTTTGAACGCAAGCCGTGTATCGAACCGGTTCTGACTTTGCGGGCAACCCGCTCCCCTGGCAGCTTTGCCCGGCCGGGCAGGCTCAGTTCAGCCGCCGTACGCGGGAGATTTGAACGGGATGGGACGGGTTGGTGTTCAGCGTAAAGTGGAAATTCGTCGCCGGCGAATGGTCGCGGATTTGTAGCGCAATTCTTTTGGAACCTCACGGGCGGGTGATCCGCAGCCGGATGAAACCGGCGGCGGATGAACTGACCGGCGTGTTGTCGTGGACTTGCAGAAGGGTGGGCGTGTTCTGGTCCACCGTGGTCCCGTTGGTTGTCCAAAGCGCGGTCAGGTTATCGGTCACTTCGACATAGAACGTGACGTCGGTGGCGTTCGGATTCCGGGGTACGGTCAGACGGAGGTATCCGGTGCTGATGTCGCCGACGATGGGGTTGGCGGCAGGAACAAGCGGATCTAGGCCCAGGGCGTATTTGAGCAGATTGGGCATGCCGTCGCCGGTGGCGATGGCCGTGTCGGCGGCCACACCGCTGTCGTCGGTGATTCCAAACCATTGCCACCGCCAAAGCTGGATGGGAGCGAGGGCGATCACCGTGGTTGGGTCGCTGGCGTTGTCATTCCCCGTGTTGATTTCACCGCCGCCGGAAACGGTTGCGACGCTCGTCAGGCTGGAAGCGGCGTTGGTGGAAACGTTCACAATGACGGTGATGGGCGGGTAGCCCGTGCCGGGGGCCAGACTTTCAGAACGGGTGCAGGTGAGCGTGCCCAGATCAGTCGCCCAACCGGCGCCGCTGATTTCCGTGGCGGTGAGCCCGGCAGGAAGTACAGCGATGACGCTCACCTGGCCGACGGTGGGCGCGGTGCCGTTGTTGGTAACCGTGATGGTATAGGCATCGCCACTGTCGCCCTGGGTAAAACTGCCCGAATGAGCCAGGGAAATGACAAGGTCGGGGAACGAGGTAATGACCGGCGAAACCGTGCCCTGGACGGCAAAGTCCAGCGCCGTGCTGTTGGACACGTCGAATATATACCATGTGCCTGAAGCGCCGCCGCCGTAATTGACGATGCGGAAGGTGACATTGGTGCCCGGGCCGACGTTTTGGAGGGCGGCAATTCCGCTCAGGTTGATCGGGCTTAACGAGGCTCCGCCGCTGGTGTTGACCGGGTAGGACAAGGAGGTGATGTCAGTGAACGCTCCCGAACCGATTTGATACTGCAACACCCCGCTGGCCGGACCGGTGGCCGAATGCCGATAATCGAATTCGCTAATGGCGGTGTAGGATACCGTGTAACCGCTTTGGGCTGCGCTGCTGAAGGTGATCACCTGGTTGGCGGCGACAGCCGCTGCGGCAGTGGCACCCGTAAAGCCCACCCCTCCCCAGGCCCGCGCCGCGCCGGTGCCGGTGGTGCCCACCCCTGAACCGCGCGTCAGCCCTCCCACCACCAGGTTCGCCGCGTTGGTTGTCGGAGACAGCGGTGAAGGACCAAAATTATTGTTACCACCCGACAGCCCGCTCACGTCCCAGCCGAATAAAGTGGAAACGCTGCCGCTGAACAACGAGGCATTGATGACGGTGACGTCGTCGGACGTGTTGTTTGCCGGGTTGAAATCACCGCCGCCGGCGACCAGGGCGATGTTGGTGACACTGGCAGGGGCATCGGCGGCAACGTTCACGGTGACGACAATGGGTGGATAGCTCGCCCCTGCGTACAAGGTATTGGAACGCGTGCAGGTGAGCGTGGCGAGATCCGTCGTCCAGCCGACCCCGCTGATGGCCGTGGCCGTCAGCCCGTTGGGCAGCGCATCCACCACGGTGACCGTGCCGGTCGAGGCCAGATCGCCGACATTGGCAACCATGATGGTGTAGGTGTCCCCGGTGTCGCGCTGGGAAAAGTTCCCGAAGTGGGTTGTGGTGACCGTCAGATCAACGGTGGAACCCGTCACGGTAAAGTCGTTGGTACTGACGACCGTACCCGTGGATGTCGTGACGCTGATCTGGCCGGCGGTGGAATCGGCGGGCACCGTGGCGGTGATCTGGGTGCCTGAATTCACGTCATAGGCCGCACTCACACCGTTGAACGTGACCGCCGAGGCGGAACTGAAGTTCGTGCCGCTGACAGTGACGGTGGCGCCGACGGAACCACTTGCCGGGGAAAAGCCGGTGATGACCGGCGGCGCATTGTTCTGGCCATCCACCTGGTTGCGGAGCGCGGAGGCAATGTCCGGCGGCAGGGCGGTGAAGAACGTAAAACCGGTGTCCACTTCGATTTGTCTGGCGGAGGTGATGTAATTCTGCCAAGCGCTGCTCACGGAATTGCTGTTGGGAATTTTCAAGGAAATCACCCGGGTGGCCGCCGTAATCCGGCTTAACGCCGTGCCGGTGCCGGGCGGAACCACCACGACAATCTTCCAGGTATAGGCGGGAGTAAAAACCCTTTCACTGGGCTGGATCAGCGAACCATCGAAGCCGCTGGGACCGCAAATGATCAGCAATTCATTGCCCGATACTGCCAGCGTGCGGCAATAATCTTCGAAGTTTCCCCATACGCCCTCATTATTATTGGGTGCCTGCGGGATGATGTTCGACATCAAAAAGACCAGCGCGTTATCCGTGTCATTATCCGTCCGGTCAGCCGAGGGACACATGTGACCGCGGTCATAGCCCGATCCACTATAGTCGGTGGTCGTCACTTCGTAAAAATCCGAGGGCAGGCTGGTATCGGTGATGAAATCAGGGGAGCGTCCGCTCGAGCCGAGGTCGCTGGCGGTCAGGTCCCAGCTCGCCCAGTTCGGTTCCCCCAGATTGTCGCTGTAATCAATGGCCTCCACCGTGCGCTGAATCAGGTAATGATCGTGATTGTTCGGGTCGGTGGTGGCGCCGCTGGGGTTGCCCAATTGCATCTGCAAGGTGGCGTCAATGACGGCGCTGGCCTGCGGGATGCCGGCGAACAGCGCCAAGGCGCCCATCAGGACCGGAAGCCAGTTCCGTGCGGCGGACTTGAAAACGGGTTTATTCAATTCGAGGGAAGGTTGGAGTTCCTGCCGTCATTCACGGCGATGGTGCAGCCTCCGGATGAAGGACCGGCGCAAAAGGGTTGCTGCCGGGTGGCGAGGCGGGGCGAATCAGGCAAACGGTGCCCCGGGTCGCCGGTTGCCCCCGATGAAATGACGGATACGGACCGCGGGGGTGCCGGGCGTGGGACGGAGGGAGCTGAAAATATTCTGTTGGTGTCCGGCAGCGTGACATTGTCCGTCCACGTATTGGCCGTGCCGCGGTTCACCAGTGAATCGAAATTTTGCGAATACGTTCCGGCGCCCGTCAAAACCCGTGCCGACACCGGTAGCGCTGAAATAATCGCAAGGATGATTCCAAAAACGACCCCCTCGTTCACATCTCCCCAAAACAACAGGGCTTTTTTCACGTCTTACGGCAACAAATTGTTACTGGCCGTCAGGATAACAGCCCGGTTGCCGGAGTCGAGCCCATTGTTCCGGTGCGCGACCGGCCGGCGGCGGTTTGACGCTGTCATCAAACCCGCCGTTGCAGGTCAGGGCGCCGATTTCCCAATCGGCCTCGGCAGAGGGTGGAAGAAACCCTGCCCGTGCCCGCTGGCGGTGACGAAGGCCGTGAGTGAATCCCGGCCAGATTTTTTCATTTGATCTTGCTTTGTTTTGCGCCGGCGGCAAACATGCTTGCGCTTGCCTTGCCGGCAGCTTGTTTGCCGGATAAGCTACGAGTTTGTGAACATTGTGAAAATGTGAACAACTTTTATCGGAAGTTCTTGCCACCGATGGCAATCCGTGCGAAAAAACTTCCGGCAGGCAGGGATGGTGGTGCGGATGTTGATGGCGGTGCAAAGGCAGCTTGGATTTTGTCAGTCGTATGATTAAGGCCAACTTGAGAAGCGGTGAAACAGTTCGTGCAAAGATTTTTCCAAACACGAACGCGCGTTGGTCACGACGGGGCTTCACTTTGATCGAACTGCTGGTGGTGATTGCCATCATCGCCATCCTCGCCGCGATGATCCTGCCGGCGCTGGCTGGGGCCAAGAAGAAGGCACAACAGACCGCGTGCTTAAACAACCTGCGGCAATGGGGGCTTGCCCTTAACATTTACGCCTCCGACAACAACGACGGCATCCCGCGGGACGGAACGGATCAAAACGAAACGTATATAATTTATGGTGCGACCAGTCCGGCCAACGCCGGCACACCGAACGATCCCTATGCCTGGTTCAACCTGTTGCCGCCGCTCGTGGCGGACCAGCCGCTTTCTTATTATTACCAACAGTGGCAGACAGCCGGGGGCAGTCCCAAGAAAGTCCTGCCATTTCCCGGAAACGGCATAGGCACCATCTGGCATTGCCCCACCGCCCAGGCGGCGCCCACGGACAGTTTTGTGAATGGGGGTCAATACGGCTTCTTCAGTTACATGATGAACCTGGACTTGAAGGCGCTCCAGTATATTCACAGTGGCTATTCGAGCGTGCCTTATCCCGGGATGCCCAGGCTGTCGTCGTTCCGCAATCCCTGTTCGACCGTCCTGCTGACTGAGGCGGTGTTCAGTCCCACGCTGGAAGCGGTCACGCCCGAAGGCAGACAATTATATACATCGGGCAATGCGGGGAATTTCGGGACTTTCCCGGCGTCGCGCTGGACGTATTTTGCCTGGCGCCACAACCTCCGCGGGGCGCTGGTTTTTCTGGACGGGCATTCGGCCATTTACAAGCACGACTACGTTTTTAACCTGAATCCCTCGCCCGACTCGCGTGATGAGAAGGATAACAGCGATGTCATTTGGGATATTTACCGGCAGTAATCGCACGTTTTGTAACCCAGACGTAACTTGTATTTGTTGAAACCAATGTAAAATCGGAGAAATCACTATGAAAACAAAAATCATGAGAATAACACTGAAAACCCTCGGCTGTCTGCTCACCCTCGGCCTGTTGACCTTTAGCGCGCGAGCGTCAATCTTGCTCAATGACAATTTTGACAGCTATGCCACCGGCTCGATAACAAATGTTTCCGCCAACGCGTGGTTTGGCATCAGCGGTGTGGGCACATCGCCGCTGAACATCATTGCCACGGGGGATGCCATTTCCTCCCCCAACATGGCGTTGGTCGCGCAAACCAATGCCCAGGACGTGGCCCACAATTTTGCCGGCAATGCAGTTTATTCGACAAACAACGTCACGAATCTATATGTCAGCTTTGTGATCAACCTGTCGGTTTTGACGACGAATACGGGCTCTGCGGCAGAGGCCTACTTTGCCACTTTCTACAGCACCAACGGCACCGGCGGCGGATATTTTTGCCGGATCTGGACGGGAATCACCAATGCCAGTCCCGGTTCCTACCGCTTGGGGATTGCCAACAATAGCAGCACCCCGATCTGGTTTCCGATGGACCTTTCGCCGGGGTCGGATTACACGGTGGTTGCCCGTTATGTGCCGAGCCTTCAGCAAAGCACGTTGTGGGTGACAAACTATGGCAGCGCCATCAACGATGTCTCTCCCAGCGTCAATGCCGCCGACGTGGTAAGTTCGCAGGCTCCCATCGGCACATTTGCCTTCCGGCAGAACTCGGGTGAGGGAATGGTTGAAGTGGACAATCTGCTGGTGGGTACCGGTTTCGGGGATGTCATTTCCGGCAGCGCCAATCCCCCGGTAATCCTCACCCAGCCGCAGGACACAAACGTTTTTGCCGGTGCGGCGGCGGCATTCAGCGTGTTTGCCGACGGTGATGCGACCCTCGCTTATCAATGGTATTTCACCACTAACAATATTCAAACCAACGCAATGACCGGGGCCACCAGTTCCACGGTCACTTTTTCCAGCCTGACCACGAACCAATCCGGCTTCTATTTTGCGGTAATAACCAATGCGGCCGGAACCAATGTCACGCGGATGGCACGGCTTACGGTCAATCCGCTGCCGATCCCGCCGACGATCACCAATCAGCCTGCCAACACCACCTGTGTTTTGGGTGACACCGTGAGTCTGACGGTCGGCGCCTATGGATTGCCTGCCGTTGCTTACCAGTGGAAATATATTACCAACAACGGAGTCAGCTTGATCACCAACAATGTGACCGGAGCCAACGTGTCCGGCGCCAACAGTGCCACGCTCACCTTCACCAGCATCCTGACCAATCAATCGGGAACCTATTTTGTCAACATCACCAACGCGAGTACAGTCGGATATACACAGACCAACAGCGCTTTGGTGACGGTCACCGTGAATCCGATTCCGACGCTGACCATCGCCCAGGTTCGCGCGAAGGTGGACGGCAGTTATAACCCGACCAACACCACTTCTCTTTACACCATCCAGGGCACCGTGACGACCTGGACGAACATGACGTCTTCGGGCAACACCGAATTTTACATGCAGGACAGCACGGCCGGCATTTGTGTTTTCTGGTCGGGTGCGAACTCCACAAATCGGCCGCCGGCGGGGGCAATCGTGCAGGTGACCGGCCCCATGGCTGTTTTCGACGGTTTGCTGGAGCTTGAGCCTTACTTTACAAACACTCTTGAAGGCGTAAAGGTCCTCAGCACCAACACGCTGCCTGTGGCCCAGCCTTTGCCGTTTGATCCGAATATTACGGGCAATCTGGCCACGATGAAGGCGATGGAAAGCACTTACTTTGTGGCTTCGAACGTGACCCTGGCCGCCGGGCCCACCTTCGTTTCCGGCGCCAATGAACCCATTACGGCCAATGCCAGCAATGTTTTGACCGCCCCCATGTACAGTCTCACCTTCACCAACCTGCAGGGCGAACAATTCACCATGTATATCAATGGCTATACCGACATTCCCGGCCAGCCCAAGCCAAGCGGACCGGTGACGATTTATGGTGTCCTGGGATATTTCACGGCGGTTGGCTTTGAATTCACGCCCAGCCGCTACGCCGACATTATCTCCTACATCCACCAGACGAATGTCCTGTCGAACCTCGTTCGCCAGGGGGATTTGCCGGTGAATAGTTTCGTTAACAACTTCCTGCTGCCCGGGGAAACGCTGACCACCTATGTGAGCATTGGCGACCCGGAGGGCGGGAGTGTGACCCTGACGCCGATAACCACCGGGTTGCCCGCCAGCGCCTATTGGGACGGCATCACGAGCGGGTTAAACGCCGCGGCCGTCTTCCACTTCACCCCCACCACGGGCGACGCGAGCAGCAACTATGTTGTCTCGCTTGCCGCAACTTCCACCAGTGGCAACGCGTTCACCAACACCTTCAGTGTTTATGTGCCAACACCGGTCGAGCAGCACATTTGTATATCGGAGATTTTTGCCAATCCGACCACCAATGCCAGCTCACCGGCCTTCAATCCGTTGCAACGAGGAAATGACGCCGCGGAAACCAGCGTTTCTTATGACGCATACGTCGAAATCGCGAATTTGTCAGCCGCGGACAAGTCTCTGGCCAATTGGACCATCGGCAATGGTTCCTCTGTGCTGCACACATTCAACCAATTCAATTCCCTGGAGGCGGTGGCCTCGAGCAACGCCTTCGTGGTTTATGGCGGCCCGGCAAACGCTGATCCCAGCCCGCCCACCATCCTCGGTGGATATCCAGGTGGATACATCGAACCGATGAACACGCTTGAGACCTTGAGTCTCAGCACCAATGGCGGAGTGCTGACGCTTAATAACGCACAAGGTTACATGGTGGATCGGGTGGCTTACCCCGCCAGCAGCCTTAACACTTCATTCTCGCGGTTCCCGACCGTCAACGGCGCGTTGGTGCCACAAGCCTATATCAGCACCAATTACACCAGTGCCGGCCTGCAATATGACGCCAGCCCGTGGAATTCTCCCCCGCAAATACCCAAGGGTGTGAACCATGTTGCGGTCAGCGTCATCAACAACCAGGCGGTGCTCAGCTTCACCGCCGTCCCCAACCGGGCTACCACGCTTTGGAGCGCCACGGACCTCACCGTACCGTTCACGGTGATCTTCGGACAGCCATTCTCCACTACGGCGGGCGTGTTCTCCGTCACCAATCTGCCCGCGTATGAGTTCTACTTCATAACGACGCAAACGAACCACTAGTTGGTTCCGTAACTTAGACAACAGAGGGAGGCGCTTCGGCATCGTTCGAAGCGCCTTTCTTTTTTGAAAAAAAGGTTCTTGCCTATAACAGCAGGCGCTCGTTGTCGCAGCAATCATGGTAATTCCAGGGCGGCCTTCGGACCGCCCTTTTTATTTGAAATGCATCGGCGTGATGAACCGCCCGCCGGGGCCTTTTAACCCAATCTCGGGGTCCGGGTTTAATGCGAACACGTAAACCCGGGCGGCAGGTCCGCATCCGGCCTCACGGCGTTCAGCTTGGTGATTTTCACCCGGACTTCGTCCGGCTTTTGGACCAGGGGTTCCCAGGCGAAGGCGTCCGGCCAGGTTGCGGAAATCTGGTCGCGCAAGCGCGCCGGATCATGGCCGTTCAGCAGGATGAAATGGCCGCCCACCGGCAGGTCCCGGCAGGTGCGCAGGATCAGTCCGTGTTTGATGGAGCAGGGAATTTCCCGGACGTCCAGGACCCGGTCCGGGCCAATCAGGTTTTCGGTAGCCGTGGTTGTATTCATATTTCGATGGTTGGCGACCCGTTAAAATTGTAGGAGCCGACGTGAGGAGGCTCTGAATCGATACTGTTATCCGAAGAAATTTGAGACTCGTCACCTCGTCTCCTACAAAGAAAGAGGTTTTCAAAGGGCTGTTGCTGCGGTTCTCTATGGACGTCGTGGGCGGTTTCTTTGTTCAAAGGCAAGACCTTGCGGAAACCATCCAGCCAGTGCTGGAGGCTCAACACCGGGTGCTGCCAGAGCATGCGCGGGCCGGCATGGCGCATGACGGCCTTCATTTGTTCGCGCCGGTGGCGTTTATAACAATGCACCGGACAATTGACGCAGGTGGGCTTTTCAGCCCCGAACCGGCAGCAGTCCAGCCGCAAGGTGGCATAATCCAGAAGGCCCTGGCATTCCAGGCAGAGAACAGCGGTGGTGTCGTGGTGGTCATGGCAATAGCAGCGGACCATCGCGGCCATCGTTTTCCATTCCCGTGCCAGGCGCCGGCTGGAGGATGGATTCCGGGGCAATGGGAGTCTGGTGTCATCCCTGCTCCCGGTGGGAATCGGCCCATGGGCAGGGCGCGTCACTCCGTGCGCGCCGGAATCGTTGTCCGGACGGGCGGCGGCCAGAGGCCCGCCCGCCCTGCCGAGATTTGTTCCGGTTGGCACAGGGAAATGGGATCAGTTACGTTTTGCCGGGTGGCTCCGGCTTGAACAACGTGAGCAACATCGAAAACTGTCTGGCAGCCCTGACTGCGTGCGGCAGGTTCGGCGGCAGGTAAAGCAGGTCCCCGGCTTTCAACGCGTGCGGCTGGCCGGCCAGGGAAATTTCGCATTCGCCGGACAAAATTTGAATCAGCGCGTGTTGCGTGGACGTGTGCTCGCTCAATTCCTGGCCTTCGGCGAAACCGAACAGCACGACGCGCGAATTGGCGGTGCGCAGCAACGTCCGGCTCACAATGCCGTTGGGCGCGAATTGCGTTTCCTTCGCCAGCGACAGGACCTGCTGGTTGCCCGCGGCAATCAATGGTTTCTCGCTCACGCGGAAATCGTCGCATAAACCGGAACGGCGGGGTTTGACCTGAATCAAACAAATGAAGAATGCCGCAAATGTTCACCGGGTGGGGCGAGGCTCCTGACGAGCCGGTTTTGGCGTGCCTGAGTAGAACGGCGGCGGCTCGCGAGGACGCTCGCCCCACCAAAAATTGCCAACCCTGCCACGCCTTAAATCCAGCAGGCCTGCAATGGCAGCATGTCATTATTCCCCCAAATTCCGGCGCAGCAAGGCGTTCAGCCGGGCCGGCGAAAGGATCGTGACGGTCTTGCCTTTGACGGCGAGAAGTTTTTGTCCGCGAAATTTGGCCAGCGTGCGGGAAAATGTTTCGCCCACCGTTCCCAGTTCCGCCGCCAGCACGCGCTTGGTCATGGTCAATTCGATTTTGACCGGCGATTCGCCCGGCGGCTGGGGACAGCGCTTGACCAGCCAGTTGGCCAGGCGCGTTTCCACGTCCTTGAGCGCCAGGTCTTCCAACTGTTCCACCAGCGCGCGCAGATGGCCGCTCATGGAGCCGAGCATCCGCAGTCCCAGCTCCGGCTGGCGCTTGAGCAATTCCAGGATGCCCGCCTTTTGCACGAGCAGAACCTGCGTGGGTTCCAGCGCGCGCGCGTCGGCGGGATATCCCATGGCTGTCGCCAGCGCCGCTTCGGCGAACGAGTCGCCGGCGCGAAAGATGTGGATGATCTGCTCCTTGCCGGCGGCATTGACGCGATGGACGTTTACCGCGCCGCGTTGAATGACGTAAAATCCGCGGGCGGGATCGCCTTCGCGAAAAAGGTAATCACCTTTTTCCAGGGCTTTTACGACCGAGACATCCGCAATCTTTTCAAGGTCCGGTGGGGGCAACCCCGCAAAAAGCCGGCAACCCCGGAGGGAATTGATGATGGCGGCCTGCTTCAGCCCGGTCAGTTTGGCGGACATGGGATTTATTCGCCGATGATTTTTACCAGCGCCCGCTTGCGCCGGCGGGCAAGACGGAGATTTCAGCGGCACTCGTCCAGCCGTTTCGATTGATCTCCTGCAAGGCTGTGAACCGGAAAAACCGGGCGTTGACGGGAGCAAATGTGACTTCCTGAAGAGACGGGTTGTTCCGAATGTTGGCGAACGTGCCCGCGGCGATGTTGGTCGTCCAGTTGCTTCCGTCCACGCTCGTTTCAAAGCGGTAACTTTCGACGGTGCCGTTGGGGTTGCCGTCCTGCCGCGGCAGATAGGTGAACCCGCCAATATGATGCGAAGTTCCCATGTCAACCGTGATGTAATGCGGCAATTTCAGGTCGTCATTCCAACGGGTATGCCAAAACGTGGACGAGTTGCCGTCAATTGCATTGGCGGCGCCGTTGTTTTCCCCGGCCATTTCCTGGCTGTCCACAGCGACCACTTTCCAACCCGCGGGCGGCAGACCGGCGAAGGTTTTTGAAGCCACGATGCCCAGCTTGCCGTTCGGCATCACACAGGCGGCCTTTACGGTGCCGGTCAACGGCAGCTTGATCGGCGACGAATAAACCGGCGAGCTGGCTGCCGGTTCGGTTCCATCCACGGTGAAAACCATTGTGCAGCCGCCGGTGTTGCTGATCGTCACCCGATTGTCGGTGTCACGATCCGAAATGGCGGGAGACAGGCCGTAAATGGATTGCTTGAAGAGTCCGATTTCGGCGAGCGTCGGTTCGAGGCGCGAACCGGTGATGTGCACGCGCACCTGGCTCGTGGTCACGGGCGACTTCAAACGGATGAGCCGGCGATGTCCGACGGTGGTGAGGTCGTCCGACAAAATTTTTTCCGCCGCGACCCACGCCGACCCGTTCCAGACTTCGATGACAAAGGATTCAATTCTTTGACCACGATGATCCACCGCTTCCTGCAAGGAAACCACGTCAAAGGTCACAGCCTTCGGCAGCGTCAAGGTCACGGTGCCATTGGTTTGCCCCGGCGCGGCTTCCCACCAGGTGTCGAGATTTCCGTCGAGCGCCAGTGACGGACCATGGGAGTCGTTGGCGTTGTCGGCAGACAATTTGCCGCCGGCGGCGAGGTCGGCGGCAAACGTATCCTTGACCACCTGCGCCATCTGGCTCAACGTCTCGAGCTGGTCGTCGGGAATCAGGCCGCGCGTGTCCGGGGAGAGGTTCAGGATAAGGTTTCCGTTGCGGCCGATGGACCGGTAATAAATGTCCACCAACTCCGACAAACTCCGGGGATGTTTCTGCGGCGCCCAAAACCAGGCGCCGTTGGCGAGAATGGTGACGTTGATTTCCGCCGGATACCACCAGAGATGGGAACCGGGCTTGAGCCGGGCGCGACTGCCGAGGTCCCATCCCTGCATGTCCGGCCAGTTGAATGTATCAGGCGATTGCGGCAGCGGGATGACACTCCATTCCGTGGTGCGGCCAACCCCGCCTTCATTGCCCACCCAGCGCCCGTCCGGCCCCTTGCCAAAGATGATCGCTCCGGGTTGAAGATGGCGGATCAAATCAAACCACGCGGCGTAGTTGTAAGTTTCTTTGACGCTCGGATCCGGGTTGGCGCCGTCAAACCAGACTTCTTGAATCGGTCCGTATTCGGTCAGCAATTCGTAAAGCTGGTTCAGGAAGTAACGATTGTAGTCGTCCACCACGTAGGTGTAATTGGTGAAACCCGGTGTCGGCGCGCGGCCCAAGGCGGGGTTCGTCTTGAAACTGGCCGGATCGGTGGGAATGACCGAGAGAACATTGCTGCTGCCGTCACCGTAATAGCCGCCGGGATTTTTCGGGTTCGTCCGCAACTGGTAAAGATCGGCGGGCGAAAGATAAACACCCAGTTTCAATCCATGTTTGCGGGCGGCGTCGGCCACCGCGTTCACCACGCTGCCTTTGCCGTCGAGCCACGGGCTTGCCGCCACCGAATGCGACGTGTAACGGGTTTGCCACTGGCACAAACCGTCGTGATGTTTGCAAACGAGCACGATCATTTTGCCGCCGGCCTTTTCCATTGCGCCGACCCACTGGTCGGCGTCAAACGCGGTGGGATTGAACAGCGAAGGCTCCTCACGCCCGCTGCCCCACTCGACATTGTGAAACGCATTCGGGCCGAAGTGGAGAAAAAATGTCCACTCCAGCCGCATCCAATCCGTCTGATTGGCGCGCGGCAGAACCTTCGCCGCCTTTTCGGCGATGACGGCGTCGGAATCGCCGTTGGAAATCACCTGCTCCGTGGAATAGGGAATCGGTTCCGCCACGGCAACGCCGAGGGTCGCGAGCGAAAAGCCTAGCGCCAATCTGGTCAACACGATTCGATTCGTATTCATTCTTTTTCGATTAACGTCAGTCTGGTTCCAGCCACTCAGGGCAGCGGCGGGCCGAGTTTGACGCGGTAGAAACGCTGTGGCACGGCGGAATTCGTGTCCCTCCAGACGAACGGCACTCCGGGCGAGTTGGTGATGAAAACGTTGCTCCACTGCATCAGATTGGTGGAGGTTTGAATCTCGTAATCCGGGCCGGCCTGGCCGCTGACGTGCATGCTGAATTGCATGTTGCTGAATGAAACGGAAGTCAGCGCTGGCAGCGAAAGCGGATTGACGACCACGGAAAAACTTTGCGTGGCGCTCAATGGCGGCGTGCCATTGTCGGAAACTTTCAGCGTGAAGTTGTTCGTCGAGTTCGCCTGCGTGACGAGTGGGCGGAAGCTGAACGCGCCGCTGCTGGTATTGAGCGTGGCGTTGGTTGTGCCGGACAGCAGCGCGAAAGTGAGTGTCTGCGGCGGCTGGTCGGTGTCCGTGGCGCTGGCGGTAAAGGCAACAGTCTGGCCGACATTCACGGTCTGGTTGGCGATGGGCGCCAGCACCGGCGGCGTGTTGGATGGCGATGCTACCATCCAAAGCACCAGGGCGTTCGCGTTGCCCATGGTGACATCCCCGCCGGAACTGTTTCCAGGCAGCTGCTCAAAGAGTGTTTTGGTGGAACTGGTGGCCGTAAATGCGCCCATCACACAGACGTTGGAACCCATCTGCCAAGTCTGGGAAACATCGCCGGACAGGTTGGGATCCTGCAAATACGCCTGGCGTAAATTTTCGGGGGAGCGATCATCCAGTCCGAAAAACATCACGATGTAACGCGATCCAGCCGTGAGATTGTTCAGGGTGATGGTCTTGGGGCCGCCATCATAGTTGAATTCGTTGAGCACGGCATTGAAGTTGGCATTGCTGGTATTTCCGGAGAAGGAGCCGGTGGCGGTTCCGTTTCCCGTGGCGGTTGCCACGGAGCCATTGGCCGTGAAATTGATCTGCGTGCCATTCGTCAGCGTTACCGTGTAGGCGGTCCCGCCAAAAGCCGCCGCGCCAACCAGAACCGATCCCGAGGGCGGCGAGAGCGTCGCGTCAGCAGTGGTGATGGGGGTGGGAACGGACCAAGTGAAATTGGTCGCGGCTGGCGGCGTGAACGGATTGAGAGTGAGGGCGACGGTGGTTGTGTGGCTGATCAATCCGGCGGTGGCGATGACGGTCACGTTCGTCGTGCCGGAGGTTACGGTGTTGGACGCCGTGAGCGTCAGCAGGCTCGCGCCGCCGGTGCTTGGATTGTTGGCGAACGTGGCAAAGACGCCGCTCGGAAGATTGCTTGCGGACAACGTATAGCAAGCATTCAAGCCGTAAAGCGCAGTCACCGTGACCGTGCTCGTGCCGCTTGTCCCGCCTTGCACGGTCAGGCTGCTGGGGTTCCTGGACAAGCTGAAGTCCGGCGCGGGAGCATTCCATGAAACGGAATCAATGTAACAGGTGCCCGTCCAAGCGGCGCTGGCGTTAAACTGAAGGTTGAGATAATGGAATGGTGAAACGGCGTTCGCCGGCACCGTCACGGTGACCGTGTTCCATGCGTTGCCCGTCAGACTCCCATTATAATCGCCCCAGGTCCAGGTCCAGTTGTTATCCTGTATGTATGGCTGGAGCGAGGTGATTTTGCTGCCGCTTGGGATCCAGACATGAAAGGTGATCGTCTGGCCCGGGAGAACACTCACGTTGCCAAGGTTCACTGCCGATGAGTTCGCGTTCGTGCTGTTGATGTTCACCGCCAGCGACTGCTTGCCGGCATAATGCTGTGCGGTGGAAGTCGCCACGCCGGAAATAATGCCGCCGCCGCCCGCCCAACCCTGCGAATCAGTTTCGAAGTTGAACTGCGCCGGATCCGGGTTGACGCCGGTGGTCGTTGCGTGGGCCTCAGGTGAATAACCTGTCGGCCCGGAGCCGTTGACGGCGACCACTTGATAATAATAAGTGGTGCCGCTGTTGAGATTGGTATCGGTATAAGTTGTGCCAGTGATGCCGGTAACGACCGGATTGGTGGGCTCGCCGCCGGATTCCGCTGCCCGGTAAAGATTGTAGCTGGTCGCTCCGCTGCCGGCAGTCCAGGACAGATTGACATTGGTGTTGTTACTCAGCATCGCGATCAGACCGGACGCGGCGTAAGGAGCGCCATTCGGCGGCGGAAACGCAACGCCACCGGTCAACACCCTGACCGCATTCGTGTCGTAGACCGCGCCTGTGCCATAGTCGAATGGACTATTGCCAGTGCTCCAATAAAACGGACTCATTCCGCGGGCGTTGGCGGAATCAACCAGATACTTGTTCCAATAGTAACAGGAAAGGCTATTCCAAGCTTGCTCTGTCGCATTGGTCGAAAGGACCGACTTCCCCGCCGCTTGAAACTCGCCGATCATCACCGGTATGCCCTTGCTGACATACTGGTCAACCAGTTGTTGAAATCCCGCGTCGATCGCGCCTTCTTCGGGCGTGCCGCAGTCACGAGACGGATCTCCGGAATAATGATAAGCCGGTCCCCAGAAGTATTGCATCGGGCCCCACGAGGCGTCG
>JBKQOA010000146.1:0-27010 GCA_052145735.1 Limisphaerales bacterium | reverse complement strand
TCGGACAGGAGGTCGATACCTCCACGGAAATCATTCACCTGTTCGTTTTCGTGAATTATTTCATGCCGTTGTTCGGCGCGTGGCTGTCGGATAAGGTTATCGGTCGCTACCACACGATTCTCTGGGTGTCGCTGTTTTACTGCGCGGGTCACGGCGTATTGGCGTGCAGCAGCCTCGCCGGCACGGTCCACGGCAAGCTGCTGATGCTTTACGCCGGCATGGCGCTGATCGCCTTTGGCTCCGGCGGCATCAAACCCTGCGTGTCGGCGTTCGTGGGCGACCAGTTCAAGCCGGAACAATCGCATTTGCTGCAAAAGGCCTACGGCGCGTTTTATTGGGCCATCAACCTCGGCTCGTTTTTTTCGTTCCTCGTCATCCCGTGGATCAAGGACCGGCGCGGCTACAGCCTCGCCTTCGGTGTGCCGGGAATTTTCATGGCCGTCGCGACCTTTATTTTCTGGCTGGGAACGAAACATTACGTCCGCGTGCCGCCGAGCCGTAAAACGAAAAGCGCCGGATTTTTCAAGGTGTTTTGGTGCGCGCTCCAAATCCGTTTGCGAATCGTAGCAGCCGACGTGAGGAGGCTCATTCTTTCCAAGCCCGCAGACCAGACAGAGCCTCGTGACCTCGGCGGCTACGGAAACTCGTTTTGGGACGCCGTTCGCGGCCGGTTCAGCGAAAAGGAAATTGACGCGGCGAAATCCGTCCTGCCCATCCTGCTCGTTTTTGCGCTCATCCCGCCATTCTGGTCGCTGTTTGAACAGTACAACTCGACTTGGGTGTTGCAGGGCGAGAAAATGATCCCGACCAGAATTCTCGGCTTGGACGTCGGCGCGGAGCAGATGCAGTCCATGAATCCGCTGCTGGTGATGATTCTCGTGCCGCTGTTCACGCTGGGAATTTATCCGCGCATCGGCCGGTTCGCGTCGCCATTGCGGCGGATGGCTTACGGGATGTTTCTGGCAGCGGGTTCATACCTGGTCGTGGCCGCGCTGCAAAAGCAGATCGAAGCCGGCGCGCCATTGAGCGTGCTGTGGCAGACCGTGCCGTATGTCGTTTTGACCGCCGCCGAGGTCCTGGTTTCGACCACCGGTCTGGAATTCGCCTTCCGCGAGGCTGCGCCGGAAATGAAGAGCATCGTCATGAGTTTCTGGCTGCTGACCATCGCCTTTGGCGACCTGCTTGTCGCGGTGGTGACCAGACTGTTATCCGGCGCCGGCAACCACGCCGCGTCGGTCAGCGCGCCGCGCTTTCTCCTTTACGCGGGGATGACGTTTGGCGTGGCGATTTTGTTCAGCGTGGCCGCTTCGTTTTACCGCTACCGCGACCCGGCGGCGGCGCAGGGGAAATAATTTCAGTGGCCGAAAAACTTGCGGAACATTTCCCCGCCGTTCTGCCAGAAAATGATCGCCACCCCCATCAACGCGCCGCCGGCCATCACGCCGGACGCAACCGGAAACGTGAATTCCTCGGCCCGGGTGGGTGATTTTTTCTGATAAACCCAGGCGATGACCGCGCCCAGAAAAAACAGCAGGCCGTAATACCATTGAAAAATCCAGGCGAGGCCGAAACCGGCCGCGGAGGGCAGGTATTTTTGTTGCTTCGGAAATATCACCGGCAGGACGGCGAACACGGCTCCCACCGCGCCGCCGATGACGATGCTCCAGACTTTCACCGGCGCCAATGCTTCGAAACCCTTGCTCAACGCCTGGGCGACGGCGGCCCAGGTTTGCGCCGCGGGCGCGGGGAACTGGTCCGAGCCGATGATTTCCGGCTTGTCCACGATGAGTGTGAACGCCAGGACGCTGACGATGGTGCCGATGAAAATTCCGGCGAACTGCGCGATGAATTGTTTGCGCGGATGCGCCCCCAGCAGGTAGCCGCTTTTCAAATCGGTCAGCAGGTCGGCGGACGAAAGCGCTGCGGCGGCGGTGATGTTGGCGCTCATCAGGTTCACGTTCATGTTGCCGGGGTTGAGCGCACCAAAGGTGAGCTGCGTCACCTTGCCCATCGGCCCGACGGGCGCGGTGTCCGTTTCGCCGGTGACGCGGCAGACGACGAGAGCCAGGGCAAAGGACAGCACGACGGCAACCGCGCTTTGCCAATACGGCATTCCAAATGAGGCGTGGGCCAGCAGGGCCAGCGCGACGAGGGAAATGAATTGTCCGGCGGCAAACCAGGACATCGGCGTTTCGATGGATTCCATTTCGCCGGGCGATTTTGATTTGGGCGAAAACATTCCAGCAAGATCAAAAAAGGCCCGGAGCGAAACCCGCCATTGCAGGGCCAGATTCAACAGGCTGGCGACCACCATGCACGACACACCCGGCCAGAGCGACCATTGCACACAATCGCGAAAGCCGGAGCCGGTGATGAGGCCGGCGTGTTGCAGGGCGGGAACAAAGCCCATCCAGCATACGATGCTGCCTAAAAGCACGCTGAGGCAGACGCGCATTCCCATGATCGCTCCCTGGGCGATAAAAATCGGTTCCCAGCTGAACAGGACCGTCCGGCCCATCCAGGCCTGGCCGAAGACCACCGCATTCAATTTGGCGACCAGGGCCTCGCTGGAAAACGGCGCCAGCCGGGTGAATAATCCGAAACCGTCATGCCAGAAATTGTCCACCGCTGCGAGCATTCCCGCGATACCCAAGGCCTTCGCCGCCCGCATGCCTTTCGCGCCGTGGGAGTGGAGCGCGCGCAAGGTTTCCGCCGCCGCCACGCCGCTGGGGAAACGCAATTGCTCGATGTTGATCATCTGCTTTTTCATCGGCACGGCCATCGTCACGCCGAGGATGGCCAGAAAGAAAACCCAGGCGAGCGTGAGCGGCATCGGGAGCGCATGGCCGTTCAACATGATGAATGCGGCGAAGGCGGAAACGAGCGTTCCGCCGGTCGAGTACCCGGCCGAACTGGCCGTGGACTGCATGCAGTTGTTCTCGAGGATGGTCATCGGCGTTTTGGCGAGGCCGATTTTGACGAGGGTCGTCCAGATGGCGTAGGACAAAATGCACGCCGTGATCGCCACGCCCATGCCCCATCCGGCCTTCAACCCGATGTAGAGGTTGGTGAGCGAAAGAATGCCGCCCAGCGCCGAACCCATGAGTACCGCGCGCCAGGTAAGTTGCTTCATCGAATCGCCGCGCCCGCGATAAACTTTTTCAAACCACTGGCGTTCGATTTCCTCCGGCGTGCCGGTGAAACCTTTGACTGGCAATTCAAATTCCGCGGCTGGCGTGCCGGGCGCTTCGGTTGGCTTGGAATTTTCCCCGTTCACGCGCGGCATCGTGGGTAATCAGCAATTACAGGGCGAGCCTTTTTTGATTCCTCGCGACTGGCTATGAAAGGCCGAATACGGTCGCGAGCAAGAGGAGGGTTCCGTTCACGGCAAAACTCAGTGTGTGGCGCACCGGGGGGATTTGGATCACGATAATGACCGCAATGAAACCAAACCGCGCAAACTGCGCGTAAGTGTCCCAACTCATGCCGGTCAGGTTCCGCAGCACGTGGGAGCCATCCAGCGGCGGGATCGGAATCAAATTGAAAAAGCAGAGCAACAGGCTCAACGCCGCCATCTGCACGCACAAGCCGGCAAATTGATCGCAATGGCCGATCAGGCCGGCGCGGGCCAGCCCGATCAGTAGCGCCGCCAGAATCAAATTCATCGCCGGGCCGGCCATGGAGACCAGGATGTCGTCCCATTTCGGGTTCCGCAAATTGTAAGGATTCACCGGCACCGGTTTGGCCCAGCCGATCATGAACCGGCTGACGCCGGGCGAGAGAAAAATCATCAGCAACGGCAAAAGGACCGTGCCAATGGGGTCGATGTGAACGATGGGATTCAATGAAACCCGGCCCTGCAGCCGGGCGGTGTCGTCACCGCATTTCAAGGCCACCCAAGCGTGCCCGAACTCGTGGAACGTCAGCAGGATGATCAAGCCGAGATAACTGATCAGCCCTTCAACGATGAAATTACCGGTGTTGGCATCCATTCCCGCCAGCTTATCGGCCGCGCATTCGCCCGTCGAGATGGAAGCCAAAAGGAATTGCCCTGATGACAGAAATTTGTAATCCTGAGAAACGGTTTAACCAAAACATTATCTTCGATTATGCCATTGCTTGAGGGAAAACTTGGAATCGTGTTCGGCGTTGCCAACCAGCGTTCCATCGCCTGGGCCATCGCGCAGGCGTGGGCGCGCGAAGGCGCGAAGCTCGCGTTCACCTACCAGGGCGACCGCGTCAAGGAAAACGTCGCCGAACTCGCCGGCGCGTTCGGCGCGGACACGCTCATCCTGCCGTGCGACGTGACCAAGGATGAGGAAATCGCCAATGTTTTCAAGATCGCGGGCGAAAAGTTCGGCAAGCTGCACCTGCTCCTGCACTCGGTGGCCTTCGCGCCGAAGGCCGCCCTCGAAGGGGAATTCGTCAATACCAGCCGCGAAGCGTTCCGCATCGCCCACGATGTGAGCGCCTATTCGCTCGTGGCGCTGGCCCGCGCCGCCGCGCCGCTGATGCCCGACGGCGGGAGCATCATCGGCATGAGCTATTACGGGGCGGAAAAGGTCGTGCCGCACTACAACGTCATGGGCGTGGCGAAAGCCGCGCTGGAAGCCAGCACGCGCTACCTCGCCTACGACCTCGGCCCGAAGAAAATCCGCGTCAACTGCATCAGCGCCGGCCCGGTCAATACGCTCGCCGCGCGCGGCATCGCCGGCTTCAGCGACATGTTCAAACATTACGAGGTCCATGCGCCGCTCAAGCGCAATGTGCTGCCTGATGAACTCGGTGCGACCGGCGTGTTTCTGGCCAGCGACGGCGCGGCCGCCATCACCGGGCAGGTGCTTTACGTGGATTGCGGCTACCAGATCATGGGGATGTAGCCGTCCCACCTTGCGAAAGAAGATTTGGATTACCGCGCTTTGACAAGCGCGGCTACAAACGCGCCATCCGCGTTGTCCACAAACGGCAGCAACTCACGTTCGGATTCCAGTTTGAAATCGGCGTGGTCGCTTAAGAATTGCGTCACGACCTCCTGGTTTTCCTCCGGTTCCAGGCTGCACGTGCTGTAAACCAAAGTCCCGCCGGGTTTCACCCGTGTCGCGGCTTGCTTGAGCAATTCCAGTTGCGCGGCGCGGAGACGTTCGATTTCCGCCGGCTGGATCCGCCAGCGCAAGTCCACGCGGCGACGCATCACGCCGGTGTTTGAGCACGGGGCGTCCACCAGGACGCGGTCGAGTTTTTCATTTGTAGGAGACGACGTGAGGAGTCTCTGGCTGGTTTTGGATTTTGAAGTTTGAGCCTCGTCACCTCGGCTCCTACAAGTTTCAACAATCGTCACTCCCAGCCGCGTGCAATTTTCCCGGACGAGTTTCAAGCGTTCCTCGGAAACGTCCTGCGCGACGATGCGGCCCTGGTTGTTCATCAATTGGGCGAGGAATGTCGTTTTGCCGCCGGGCGCGGCGCAAAAATCCAAAATGGTCTCCCCGGGTTGCGGAGCGAGCCGGCACACGGCGAGCAGGGTGCTGGGGTCCTGGAGGTAAAACCAGCCGTCGCGAAAGCTGGCGAGCGAATTCAGCCGCGGATGCGATTTCAGTTCAAAGACCAGGTTTTCCTCAAGCCAATCGCGCCGGACAAAATCGTATTCCACATTTTCTTCGCGCCAACGGGCGAGCAGGTCGCCGGCATCATTCAAGGTGGGGCGCGTCGCTCCGTGCGCGTCGCCTTCTTCTGTCGTACGTTCGGCGGGCAGGGGACTGCCCGCCCGGCCAAACTTGAGGGTGTTGACCCGCGCAAACGTTTTCGGCGGCGTGTTGTTCCATTCCAAAAGTTGCGCGGCCTTTTCGGCGCCCCAGCGTTGCTGCCAGCGGGCGACCAGCCATTCGGGGTGCGACCAGCCCAGCGCCGGCTGCGTCGTTTTCAATCCGGCCAGGAGGCTTTTGGTTTCGTCGTGTTCGCGCAGGCAGCCGCGCAGGACCGCATTCACAAAGCCGGCTTGCGAGCCGAAGCCGTTCTGTTTGGCCAGTTCGACGGTTTCGTGGACGGCGGCGTGGTCCGGAATGCGGTCGAGCCAGAAGATCTGGTACAGGCCGAGTCGCAACAGGTTTTGCAGGCCGGATTTTTGTTCGCGCCCGGCGGTCTTGCGGGCGATGAGCCAGTCGAGCGTGGCCTGCCAGCGGACGACGCCATAGACGATTTCCAGGCAAAGCCCGCGATCGGCGGACGAAAGCTGCGCGCCCGACAGCGCCCGCTCGAGCAAATCCTCAATAAATTCGCCATTGCCGCGTCGTTGCTGCAAAACTCGCGCCGCAATTTCTCTTGGTTTTTGTTCGTTCACCGCGTTTAATGGAGCCATTGTGAATCCGTGACGCGCGGAATACGATTTTTTTATGAGAGAAGAATTCGAAAAATTGGCGGCGGCGGGAAAAATTGAGGGCCGCCACGTTGAGCCGCTGACCCTGCTGGCGGAGAGCGGGTGCTGCATGCACCGCAGTTGGGGCTTCGGGCGCATCAAGACGGTGGACACGGTGTTCGCCCGGTTCACCATTGATTTCGCCGGCAAGCCGGGACATACGATGGACCTGGGGTTTGCCGTCGAAAGCCTCAAGCCGATTCCCAAGGACCACATTCTGGCGCGCAAGGCCAACGACTTGGAGAACGTGCGCCAACTGGCCGCGCATCATCTCGATTTGATCAAGCTGGTGTTGAACAGCTACGGCGGCCGGGCGACGGCAGACCAGATCCAGCAGGCGCTGGTGCCGGATGTCATCCGCGACGATTGGAAGAAATGGTGGGAAACCGCCCGGCGCGAAATGAAAAAGGACGGGCACTTCATCGTGCCGCTGAAAAAGACCGAGCCGGTCGTCTATCAGGCCCAGGAAACGTCGTTGCAAAGCCGGCTGATGGCCAATTTCCGCGCGGCGAAAGGTTTGAAGGCGCGCGTGGTGGTCGTCGGCGAATTGTCGAAGAGCGCCCCGGACCTGGCCGACAAGCAGGCCGCCGCCACCGAAGTCGTCACCGCGTTGAACGCGGACATCATTTCGTATCAGCGCACCCAGCCGGGCGTCGCGCTGGAAGCCATTTTTGCGCGCGATGAGTTGCGCGAGATCGCCGGGCTGCCGCCGGCGCCCGACGAAATCACCGCCGCGCAAATCTGGTCGCAGGACATCAAGTTTGGTCCGGTGCTGGAACAGATTCCCGCGGCCAAACACCACCACGCCCTGCAGTCGTTCAAAACGGCGAATCCCGAACGCTGGCATGAAGTGTTGCGCGGTGCGCTGAACTATGTTTCCGCGAAATTGTGCCGCGAATTTGCCAGTTTGCTGATCCAGGAAGGCAAGATGGATTTGCTCAAGGAAACGCTCGCCCGGCTCGTCAACCAGCACACGGCGGGCAGCGAACTGCTGCTCTGGCTCGGCCGCGAACGCAGCGACGCCTTTGCCGACATTCTCGGCCCGGAGGTTTTTCGCGCCATGCTCACCGCGATGGAACGCGACCAGTTCAACGAAAAACGCTCGAACCGGCTGCGCGAATTCATCCTGGACGACCAGCAATTGCTGATCGAGCTGACCGCGTCCGCCGACATCGACGTCGTCAAGGACCTCACCCGCGCGCTGCAACTGTCGCCGGTGTTCGACGACATGGACAAGCGTTCCCTCCTGGCGCGGCTCGTCAAAAGCCATCCCGCCGTCCAGTCGCTCATCAGCGGCGAACAAACCAAACAGGAAAGCTCGATGCTGGTTTCCTGGGAGAGTCTCGAACGCCGTAAGAACGAGTATCAGGAGCTGGTGCAGAAGAAAATCCCCGCTAACTCCCGGGAAATCGCCCTCGCCCGCAGCTACGGCGACCTCAGCGAAAATCACGAATTCAAGGCCGCCAAGGAGATGCAAAAAATGCTCATGCGCCGAAAGGACGAACTCGAAATGCAGCTCACGCGCGCCCGCGGCACGGATTTTGCCAACGCGCGCACCGACGTCGTCAGCATCGGCACGATTGTGCAGGCCGCCGACTTGGGCGCGAACCAGCCGGAAACGTTCACCATCCTCGGCGCCTGGGACTCCGACCCGGAAAAGGGCGTCATCAGCTACCTTTCGCCCGTGGCCCAGTCGCTGCTCAACCACAAGGTCGGTGATGAGGTGGAATTTGAACTGCACGGCGCCAAGCGCCGGCATCGCATCGAGCGCATCGAGGCCTTCAAAGCCGCCCCGGTCACGGCGGGCGAAACCCCGACACCGGTTCAAACTTCGGCGGCGGCTTAGTTATCTTTGCGATTTGCGCGCCGTCCGGCATGCCGGAACGCCGGTTTTTGCGGCACGCGCAAGTCGTGAATGCGTTCAGCCCTTGCCGCCGAAACTCACGAAATCATCCAGGTCCAGCATGTCAAACCACGTCACAATGTCTTTGCGCCTGGGCGCACCGGCTTTGTGCAGGCCGTTGAAATATTCGCGTGAATCCGGATTGTCCGGCGCGCGCTGTTCCTGCCACGCCGACCAGGCGAGAATTTCCGGAACGGTGCGTTTATGCTTCGCGTGTTTCTGAATCCATTCGAGGATTTCGCTGTCGCTTTTCTTCAATTCCTTCTTCAACGCCTTGGGGTCAATGCCCACAAATTCCAGGAATCCCTTGTCGAGCGGACAGGCATAATGGTATTCGCCGTGTTTGCCGGCAATGGTCGCCCGGCCCTTGTCCAACATGCGCGGCAGGATCACATAGCCGCCCAGCCGCACGCGCGGGCTGCGCGGGGGTTGTTTGTTCAGATCAGGAGTGTGTAGTGACATAATCGTTTTTTGATTAGGTTTTTATTTCATCGCCTCATGGCGACAGGCCCAAATTGCACCGAAAACTCCGAATTGCAAGTGGCCCGTGAAAAATTTATCCTGCTCGTGTGAAACACTCGGGAAAAGCCGCGCTGGCCGCGTTGCGCCTCATCGGATTCGCCGGCGCCGCCGTGCTCGCGGTGCTCGCGGGCGCCTGGCTGGCCAAGCACATCGGAACGTTCGTGCTGGAATATTTGACCTGGGCGCTTGTCGGGTTGTGGGCATTGTTCACCGTCTTCACGTTTTATTTCTTCCGCGATCCCGACCCGATGGTGCCCACCGGCCCCAACCTCGTCATCGCGCCCGGTCACGGCAACGTGGACGCGATCGACACCGTGACGGAGCCGGAATTCATGGGCGGCGAGTGCCAGCGGGTTTCGATGTTTCTCTCGGTGATTGATATTCACGTGCAATACGCGCCGGTGACGGGCCGCGTCGGCTTTTTCAAACACGCTCCCGGCCAGTATCTCAACGCGATGAAAGCCGATTCGGCGAAGTTTAATGAAAATGTGCTCATTGGCCTTGACGCCGCCGAGCCGCGGGGTGAAAAGGTCGGGGTGCGCCTCATCGCCGGCCTCATCGCCCGCCGCATCGTGCCGTGGGTGGACCTGAACGACGCCGTCCAGCGCGGCGAACGCATCAGCCTCATTCAATTCGGGTCGCGGCTGGACGTCTATCTGCCGCCGCGCGCCCGGATCAAGGTCAACCTGGGCGACAAGGTCGTCGGCGGCGAAACCGTGATCGCCTCATTTGATTGAATTATGAGCGAGTCCGTTGCTCCCAAGCACCCGCCCGACGATTCGGACGAGGGCCGGTTGAAGATTTATTTTCTGCCGAACCTGTTGACGGCGGGCAACCTGTTCTGCGGTTTCGTGGCGCTGACCAAAATCGTCGAAGCCGACCCGATGGGCGATGCCTACTACGGTCAAATCAAGCTCGCCCTCGCCTTCATTTTGCTCGCGTGCATTTTCGATTTGTTCGACGGGCGCGCGGCGCGCTGGGGCGGCGCGGAAAGCCCGTTCGGGCGCGAGTTTGATTCGCTGGCGGACCTGATCTCGTTCGGCGTCGCGCCGGCATTCCTGGTGCATCGCATCGTGTTGCGCGACGTGTTTGTGCAGCATCCGGAATTCGGCTGGTTCATCGCTTCGATTTATCTGATTTGCGGCGCCTTCCGGCTGGCGCGGTTTAATGTGCTCTCCGCCTATGGCACCAGTGGCAGCAAGGATTTTGTCGGGTTTCCGATCCCTTCGGCGGCGGCCCTGGTGGCCTCGCTGACCCTCTTCATCATGTGGGTGGAGGAAAAGGATTTCCCCAAGGGCAAATGGCGGTTTCTGTTGCCGGTGTTGATGCTGTTCCTGTCGTGGATGATGGTCAGCCAGGTGCGGTATCCGAGCTTCAAATCCCTGAATTTGCGCGCGACGCGGACGTTCACCAAGACGCTGGTGGCCATTCTGTTCGTCGGCTGCGTGCTGGTGTTGCAGGAAAAAATCCTGGTGTTCATCCTGCCGCTGTTTTTCACGGCGTATCTGGTCTATGGATTTGTCCGGCCGCGCATCTCGCGCGCCATGCGCCGGGAAATTGAGGATGAGGACGAGGACGAACCGGACGCAGCCCACTAAAAACCATGCCGGAACTGCCGCCCATTATCCTTGCTGCCCTGACCGGTTTTGTCAGCGGCTTCCTGCTTTCCGTGCCCGTCGGCCCGGTGAATCTCACCATCATCAACGAAGGCGCGCGTCGTGGCTTCAAATGGGCGGTGCTCATCGGCCTCGGTGCGGCGACGATGGATGTGATTTACTGCACCATCGCCTTCACGGGGTTTTCGTCATTTTTCGGCAGCCGCATCGTCAAAGCCTCGATGGAGGTGTTCACCTTCGTCTTCATGCTGTTTATGGGCGTGAAATTTCTTTCGGCAAAAACCGTGATTGCGCCCACGCAACTCGGCGGTGCCGCCAGCCTGATTGAAAAGCGCATTGACGAAAAATTGCACCCGCACTCGGCGTTCATGATAGGCTTCGCGCGCGTGCTGGGCAACATGGGCGTGTTGTTGTTCTGGATCGTGGCGGCCGCCTATTTCATGTCGCATGATTCCTGGTTCACCTCTTACGAGTGGGTGGATGACACCATCGCCGCCAAAGCGGCGTTCATTGCCGGTGTGGCGCTCGGCGCGAATTTGTGGTTCTTCGCGCTCAGCTATCGTGTATCGCGCGGGCATGGCCAGTTTAGCGAACTAACCCTGCTGCGCATGGAACGCTTTTCCGGCATTTGGCTGCTGGGCATCGGATTATACGACGGGGTGCATATCGCTTTGCTGTTGGCGCGGCATCGACATGGAATTTGAAATGCCGGCGCCCGGAAATTTTCCCCCATCAAACCATGTTAAAAGCTGGAATCGTCGGTTTGCCCAACGTGGGGAAATCCACGCTGTTCAACGCCGTCACCCGCTCGCACAAGGCCCCGGCGGAGAATTACCCATTCTGCACCATCGAGCCGAACCTCGGCGTCGTTTCCGTGCCGGAGCCGCGGCTTGAACCGCTCGCCCGAATCGCCAGGGTCAGTACGCTGATCCCCACCACGATTGAGTTTGTGGACATCGCCGGCCTGGTGAAGGGCTCGTCCCACGGCGAGGGGCTGGGCAACAAATTCCTGAGCCACATCCGGGAGGTGGACGCCATCGTCCACGTCGTGCGCTGCTTCGAAGACCCCGACATCGTGCATGTCACGGGCAGCGTGGACCCGGTGCGCGACATCGAAATCGTCACCACCGAACTTGTGCTGGCCGACCTCGAGGCGGTCAAAAAGCGGCGGGAAAAGATCGCCAAGGACGTGAAGCGCGGCGACAAACATGCGTTGTTGGAAGAACACCTGCTGGAAAAGATCGGCGCCCACCTGGACACGGGCAAGCCGGTCAACACGCTCGCCCTGCCGCTCTCACCGGATGAAAAAATCATCCAGCGCAGTTTCTTCCTGCTGACCGACAAGCCCACCGTTTTCGCCTGCAACGTCAAGGAAGGCGACCTCGCCGCGGCGGACCAGAATCCATTCATCCGGAAGGTCCGCGACCACGCGAAGACGCATCTGGCGTGTGAAGCCGTTGTCGTCAGCGCGCAGATTGAAAGCGACCTAGTGGATTTGTCGCCGGACGAGGCGAAGGAATTTTTGCAGGAACTCGGCGTGACCGAATCCGGCGCCGGCCAGCTCATCCGCGCCGCGTATCACGTGCTCGGGCTGCGGACGTTTTTCACCTTCAACGAAAAGGAGGTCCGCGCCTGGACGATCCACGCCGGCGACACGGCCGCCCGGGCCGCCGGCACCATCCACACCGATTTCGAGCGCGGGTTCGTCAAGGCCGAGACGGTGAATTGGGACGACCTGGTGAAGTGCGGCTCGGTCGGCCACGCCCGCGAGACCGGCCATTACCGCATCGAAGGCCGTGATTACGTCGTCAAGGACGGCGACGTGCTGTTGTTCAAGTTCAACGTCTGATCTTCGTTATTTTCGACTTACGATATACGATTTACGCGCCCGGCAGAAATCGGGGAAGGGATCGTAAATCGTAAATCCAATATCGTAAATTTGCCAAAGCCTCGTCATTTCGGCTCCCAAGTTTCCCAGCGATGCCATCATCCGGCTTGACTGCCCTCCTGATTCTGCTACCTTTGCCTCGTGAACAGCCAGCAAGTGAACAACGCAGCCCGCAGCCAATATTTCTTTTATTGGTTTTGGTCGGTGAGCGCGCACTTGCGGCTGCGATAGAACTTTAACCAAACCAATCGCCGCAGGTCGCCAGACGCCTGCGGCGTTTTTGTTTTTGCGACCTTCGGCCAACCCATGAAAAACCATGATCATCGTGCTTAAACCCCGGATTTCCCGGAAAGAGGAGCAGGCCGTCCTCAGGGAAATCCGCAAACTCGGCTACATCCCCCACGTCATGCGCGGCGTGGCGCGCACCGTCATCGGCGCCATCGGTGACGAACTCACCCACGCCAACCTTGAGACGCTGGTCTCCCAGTTCCCGCGCGCGGTTGAAAGCGTCACGCCCATCCAGAAACGTTACAAGCTTGTCAGCCGCGAAGCGCACCCGGCCAACTCCGCCATCCGCGTCCGCGAACACGTCATCGGCGGCAAACAGCTTCACGTCATGGCCGGGCCGTGCTCGGTGGAGAGCGAGAAACAACTGCTGGCCACCGCCGAGGCGGTGAAGGCCGCCGGGGCAACCGTCCTGCGCGGCGGCGCGTTCAAGCCGCGCACGTCACCCTATGAATTCCAGGGACTCGGCGAGAAGGGTCTGAAACTGCTCGACAAGGCGCGGTGCGCCACCGGCCTGGCCGTCATCACCGAATTGCTTTCCGAAAACCACGCTGAAATGGTGGCCGAATACACGGACATCATCCAGATCGGCGCGCGCAATTCGCAGAACTTCCAGCTCCTCATCGCCGCCGCCAAAACCGGCAAGCCGGTCCTGCTCAAGCGGGGCCTTTCGATGAAAATCGAGGAATGGCTGCTCGCGGGCGAATATGTGCTCGCCCACGAAAATCCGAACCTCCTGTTCTGTGAACGCGGCATCCGGACGTTCGAGACCTACACGCGCAACACGCTGGACCTCTCGACCATTCCCATCATCAAGCGCGAATCGCACTGTCCGATCGTGATTGACCCGAGCCAGGGCGCCGGGCGCGCGGATCTGGTGGCGGCGATGTGCAAGGGCGCGGTGGCGATGGGCGCGGACGCGTTGTTGATCGAGGTGCATCCCAACCCGGCGGAAGCCTGGAGCGATGGGGCGCAGCAGGTGTCGTTCGACGGGTTCGCGAAGCTGATGCAGGAATTAAAGCCGTTCATTGCCGCCGCCGGCCGTGAGTAAGTCGTCCGCCGCGCCGCCCGCCGCTTCACGTCACCGATTCAAACTGGCATTAACCCGGCTCTGTGGTAGATGGTATGGTAATGATTTTTTCGCTGAGAGCGCTGACTTTGATGGCTGCAGCCGGGTTGGCGGTTCGCTGTGCCGGCGCGCCAGTGGAGGCCGCGGACGAGGCGATTGACCCGGCATTTGCGCCGGGGCTCGCCGCCCTGAAGCAAGTCGCCGGCACCATCGAAGACCGGCCGGACCGGCCGCAAACCGATTGGCGACCCAATCTCCAGTTGTTGATCGGCGTCAAGGCCGTCGAGGCTTCCAAAGAAACAATCGGCTTCGTGGAATTGACAACTCTGCGGCCGCCGGCGACCAACGTCCTGGGACAGCCGTGGAGTCCGGCCCTGCAAACCAACACGTTCTCCTGGTCCAACACCAATGAGGCGTCCCCGGTCAGCCATGAAGCGAGTTACATTTCATGCCTCTATCCGGTGCGCGTGCGCGTGTTCGACGAGGCCGGCCGGAAACTCAAGGAAGGACAAACCACGCTGCCCTGGGGGCTGTTGACGAATGGACTGGCGGACATGTGCCGCCTCAGCCTGGAGCTTTCCGTCCACAAGAACCGGTCCCCCGCCAACGGGCCGGTGGGCAATAGATCCATCCGGGCAAAACCCGGTGAAAATTCACCCCAGCCCGGGGATCTCGACGAACTCGCGCAGTCCCTGGGCGGCGGGTTCATCTGGTTGATGACGATGCTGCAGCAAATCCAGACCGAGCCGGTGGTGCATGAACTCTGGAAAAAAGCCCACTGCGCCTTTCGCCTGCCGGAATTGAAAACCATGGCGCTCAGCGTGGTCACAGGCGATTTTGCGCTTTCGGTCCAGCTGCGCCTGGAGGAAGTGTCCCTGGCCAATCCCGGGCCGGCGGGGAAGGCCGCCCCGGAGCAGTACGAACTCCCGGTGGATTTGTACAGTGGCGACCGAAACCTGACCCGGGCCGAGCTCGTCGTCGGCCCCGCCAGCGGAGCGGAGATGCTGTTGGGCGGCATCCGCTCCATCCGGGCGACGCATCCGACCAAACCGGAACAACAATTCTTCGTCCAGGTCCTCGCGGCCGGCACGGTGGGCGAGAAACCTTAACCGGAGTTTAAAGTTCACAGTTCGAAGTTCAGGGCTCACGAAGCCTCAATTTCCAACTGCAAGCACACAAAGCACCCCCAGGTGAGGCGAGGCTCCTGACGAGCCGTTTCAACGAATTGTCGCCCCGCCTTGCCATCTTCCATTGTCCATGTTCCACCTTCGATTTTCCCCGCCACCCGCCACCCGCCACTTGTCACCCCTCAACGAAATTGCAGCCGATAATCCACAGACGCCGGGCTTGCCAACCGGCGTGTCACTTTGCTCCGGGTCCCGCCCGCTTTTCACGACCGGAACAACACTTCCTCGCGGTGGAACATCCAGACCGTCGCGGCCAAAGCCGCGGCGGCGTACAGGCAGGCAGACCCGAAAATGAGCACGATGTAATTCCAATGCCAGGTGCCGGCAATCATTTCCTTGCAGACGAGGCTGACATTCAACAGGGGCACCACGGCGAACGAGGCATTGAGCTCCACTCCGGGCAGCATCGCGACAACGGTGGGCACGACCGCAACCAGGATCAACGGTCCGCAGTAGCTCTGCGCTTCGCGGAAACTCTTTGAAAACAACCCCACCATCAGCAGCACCGCCGAAAACATCACCGCCACCGGCAACAACATCAGAAACATCCCGGCCACTCCCCCGATGTCAATGGTGGCGACGGTTTGCAGGGCTTCCCGCGGAATTGATTCCGCCATGGCCCGTTTGGCGACATGGAACGTTGCTCCCATGCTCAGCAGCGACAGCACGACCGTCCCCAGGGAGGCGGTAAGGACCATCAGAAATTTCCCCAACACCAGGTCGGTTCGCCCCACCGGACAGCAAAGGATCGTTTCCATCGTTCCCCGCTCCTTCTCGCCGGCGGTGACATCGAGCGCCGGATACATGGCGCCCGTCAGGCACATCATGATGATGATATAGGGAAGAATCCCGCCCAGCACGTTCCCCGTGACCTTCGCCGGCGGCGCGACATTCTGCCGTTGGATCGTGAACGGTTTCAACACTTGCACCGGAACGCCCCGGCTTTCCAGACGTTCCTGCACCGTCGTGTCACGCAGGTTCCGGAAAAAAGCATCCAGGTTTTCGGCCGCAAAACCCGATTTTATCTCGCCGGCATACTCGTAAATTGCCACCTCGGTCTTGACCCCGCCGGCGATCGCCGCGTCGAAATCCGGCGGCAATTTCACCACGGCGCGAACCCGTTTCTCCACAATCTGGTTCGTGAAATCTTCCGTCGCCGGGATAATCTGGAGGTTCCTGGCCGCGCGCAGCGCCGCCAGCACCTTCGGCGAATCATCGCCGCCGATGATCATCACCTGCGGAATCTCCTGCGCCGCTTTCTTCATGGTTTTGAACATCAATGACCCGATGCCGAACATCAACAGCGGCATGACCACCACCGGGATCACAATCATGGAAATGATCGTGCGCCGGTCGCGCAGCGAATCGCGCAATTCCTTGCCATAAACGATCCGGATGGCGCGCCCGTTCATGGCCGACCCTCCACGACCCGCACAAAAATGTCCTCCAGATCGGTCGCGCCATATTGCGTCCGCAGTTCCGCCAGCGCGCCATCCACCAGCAGCCGTCCGCGGTCAATGATGCCAATCCGGTCGCACAGCTTCTCGGCCTCGTTCATCACGTGCGTGGAAACAATCACCGTCTTGCCGCGCTGCCGGCAATCGCGGATGAACTGGACGATCGTCCGCGCCGTCATCACATCCAGCCCCACCGTGGGCTCGTCAAAAATCATCACCGGGGGATCGTGGACCAGCGTCCGGGCAATCGACACCTTCTGTTTCATCCCGCTCGAAAGCTTGTCGCAACGGCGGTCTTCGAACTCGCCCATCGCCAGCGTGGAAAACACTTCGCGAATCCGTCCCTGGAGCAAAGCCTCGTCCACGCCATGCAGCCGCCCGAAATACTCGACCGTTTCCCGCGCCGTCAGCCGCCCGTACAATGCCGTGCCGGTGGAGAGAAAGCCGATCCGGGCGCGGATTTTTTCCGGCTCGCGGACGGCGTCGCAGCCCGCGACACGAACCGTCCCCGAGCTGGGTTTGAGCAGGGTGGCCAGCAGCCGCAAGGTGGTGGTTTTGCCGGCCCCGTTGGCCCCCAGCAATCCGTAAATCCGCCCGGGTTCGCAGCGGAAACTGATGCTATCCACCGCGCGCACCTCCCCGCGCTTGCGGTCGCGGAACGTTTTGGTCAGTTGATGCGTTTCAATCACAAGGATGGGACAAACCTCGCCGTGAACCCTCACGGTCTGCGCCCATTGAATGCGACAATCGTCGCCCAGGCAAGCCCCTCCTGGCGAGCAAAGGTGGGGCGAGGCTCCTGGCGAGCCGTTTTCTCCCTCAACCTCTTCAACCGTCAGCCTGACTTCATCCACAGATGAACGCAGAGGACGCAGATATTATTCTGACTTCTGAATTCCAGTTCCTGTCCGATTTCCCTGTCACTCGCCACTTGCCACTTCGCCCATTTCTGCAATTCTCCCCGCATGATCTCCCCTGCTCTGGTTTGCCCGCTGCGCCGCAGCGGCGTCTGCCTCGGACTGCTCTGGCTCGGCCTCGCTTTCACCGCCCTGCCCGCCCACGCCGCTGATATCCAGCCCGCCAGACCTGCGCCCGTCCCCGTCATCCTCGACACGGACATCGGCGATGACATCGACGACACCTGGGCGCTGGCCCTGCTGCTCAAATCGCCGGAACTGGACCTGAAGCTCGTGGTGGGCGATTACGGCGAGGCGCAATACCGCGCGCGGCTGCTCGCCAGACTCCTCGAACGCGCCGGGCGCACCAACGTGCCCGTGGGCGTTGGCCTCGACATCGCCCCGCGCGGCGACGGCCGCCAGGCCGCGTGGGTCAAGGATTACGATCTCAAATCCTATCCGGGCAGGCTTCAGACCAACGGCGTGCGGGCCATCATTGACACGATCATGAACTCGCCGCAGCCCGTGACGTTGATTTGCATCGGCCCGGTGCCGAACATTGCCGAGGCGCTGAAGCGCGAGCCGCGCATTGCGCAACACGCCCGGTTCGTGGGCATGGCCGGCAGCGTCCGCATGGGCTACGGCAAGGGAAAGCCACCCGAGGCGGAATGGAACGTGAAAGCCGATCCCCAAGCCATGCAGGCGGTATTTTCCGCGCCGTGGGACATCACCATCACCCCGCTCGACACCTGCGGCCTCGTGACCTTGACCGGCGACCGATACCAGCGCGTGCGCGACGCGACCGACCGCAACGTCGCCGACGTCATCACCAACTACCGCATCTGGCTGACCAACCAGCCTGGTTTGGCGCAGGATATGGCCGACAAACGCAGCACCACGCTATTCGACCCCGTGGCCGTTTATCTGGCCATCGGCCCGGACCAGTGTGTGATGGAAAAACTCGGCCTCCGCGTCACCGACAACGGATTCACCGTCATCGACCCGCAGGCGAGGCAGGTTAACGTAGCCACGAAATGGAAAGACCTCGGCGCATACGAGGATTTCCTGGTGAACCGGCTGACGGGCAGGCATTAAAGCAGTGGTGTGACACCGATTACGCCGATGAACATGGATAATCCTATCCGCCTCATGTCACCTGTCACCTGATACCGGATTCAATCAGTCATGAAAAACGGAATCGTTCTTTTGTTCTGGATGTTGACGATTCAAGCCCTTTGCGCGCGGGAATTTCAGGTGTCGGGCAAAGGCGATGATGGCAATGAGGGTACGGCCGCCAGGCCTTTCCGGACCATCTCCGCCGCAGCCCGCGTGGCCCGGCCGGGCGATGTCATCACGGTGCATGAGGGCGTTTATCGCGAACGCATCAGCCCGCCGCGCGGAGGCAAATCGGACCGGAAACGCATCGTCTATCAGGCCGCGCCCGGCGAGACGGTCGCGATCAAAGGATCGGAAGTGGTCACGAACTGGGTCAAGGTCCAGGATGATGTCTGGAAGGTGACGCTGCCGAATTCCTTCTTCGGCAGTTTCAATCCTTACAGCGATCTCATCCGCGGCGATTGGTTCGAGCCCCGGGGCCGGGAACATCACACCGGCGCGGTCTATCTGAACGGCGATTGGCTGACCGAAGCGGCGAAGCTGGACGATGTCCTGAAGCCGGCAACCACCAACGCGCTCTGGTTCGGCCAGGTGGACCAGGACAACACCACCATCTGGGCGCAGTTCAAGGGGGTCAACCCGAACGAACAACTGGTGGAGATCAATGTGCGGAAAACCGTGTTCTATCCGGAGCAGACGGGCATCAACTACATCACCGTGCGCGGCTTTACGCTGGAGCAGGCGGCCACCCCGTGGGCGCCGCCCACGGCCGAGCAGATCGGCTTGATTGGCACGCACTGGAGCAAGGGCTGGATCATCGAGGGCAATGTGGTCCGCTACTCCGCCTGTTCGGGCATCGCGCTCGGCAAATACGGCGACGAATGGGACAACACGTCGGCCAACACCGCCGAGGGCTACGTCAAGACCATCGACCATGCCCTCACCAACGGCTGGACAAAGGAAAACATCGGTCACCACCTCGTCCGCAACAACAACATCTCGCATTGCGAGCAGGCGGGCATCGTCGGCAGCCTGGGCGCGGCCTTCAGCACCGTCACCGGCAACACCCTCCATGACATTCACGTGCGGAAATTGTATTCGGGCGCGGAAATGGCGGGCATCAAGTTTCACGGCGCCATTGATGTGCAAATCAGCCGGAACCATATCTACCGGACCTGCCTGGGCCTGTGGCTGGACTGGATGGCGCAGGGCACGCGTGTCACGGACAATCTCTTCCACAACAATGACGCGGACGTGCTGGTCGAGGTGGACCACGGGCCGTTTCTGATGTACAACAACCTTTTCCTCTCGCGCTTGTCGCTCATGGACCGTTCGCAGGGCGGCGCGTACGTTCACAACCTGTTCGCCGGGACCGTCCAATTGACTGCCTATGACGGCCGCCAGACGCCGTTTCTCCAGCCGCATTCCACCCGGGTGGCGGGATATCACGACAACCCGTCCGGCGACGACCGCTTCTACAACAACCTGTTCGTGGGCCGCGCCGATTTACGCAAATACGACAAGGCCCGGTTGCCCGTGTGGATGGACGGCAATGTGTTTCTCAACGGGGCCATGCCCGCCGGGCAGGAGACCAATGCGCTGGTCCAGGCGGACTTTGTGCCTGCGCTCAAGCTGGTGGAGGAGGCGGACGGTCTTCAGCTCCAGATGAAATTTGACCCGGCCTGGACCACGGAGCGGACCCGCAAACTTGTGACAACCGCGCTGCTCGGCCGGGCTATCGTCCCCAATGCTCAGTTCGAACAGCCGGACGGCAGGCGGATTCGCATCGACACCGATTACTTCGGCCAAAGCCGGAACGAATCGAATCCCACTCCGGGCCCGTTCGAGCATCCCGGCCCGGGTGACTTCAACCTCAAGGTGTGGAACGTAACGAAATGATTTAACCGCCAATGCACGCTCATCAGCGCTGATTAGCGCAAATTAGCGGTTTCCCTCGTGTGAGACGAAAGCCTTTACGCCACCAATGGGTGGGTGCAATATCAAGCTGTTCACCGATGAATTGGTTCCAATCATTTTGGAAAAGTCTGACCGGGGCCTCCGCGGGCGAGCCACCCGTCCGGGTTACAATCCAGAACAAATCTGCGCCGGACGCGCCGCCGTCCGAATCCATCAGCAATTTCACGCCCCGCGCCCAGCAGGTGCTCGCGTTGGCGCGCAAGGAAGCCGACCGCCTAAACCACAACGTGATCGGCACGGAACATCTTCTGCTCGGCCTCATCAAACTCGGCCAGGGCACCGCCGTCAATGTGCTCGGGAAAATGGGCATCGACCTTGAAATCGCCCGCACGGCGGTGGAACGAAAGACCGGTACCGGACCCGACGCGAAGCTCATCGCCAACGTTCCCTACAGTCCCCGCGTTAAAAAGGTGCTGGCGCTGGCAACCAGGGAAGCCAAAGCGCTGAATCACACTTATGTCGGCACGGAACATCTTCTGCTCGGCTTGCTGCGCGAAGGCGACGGCATTGCGGCCCGGGTCTTGAAGGATCTGAACGTGGACCTTGAAAAGACCCGCCAGGAAATCTTGAAGGAACTCGATCCGAATTTTCCACCCGTTGCGGCCGGGCAAAGCCTTCGCCCCCAACCCCAAACTCCAGGTTCCAAACTCCCGACTTCATCATCGCCGCCGGGCGAAACCGTGGACCTCAGCAAGCGCTACGATGTGCATTGCTCCGATTACAGCCAGGGAGTCATGGTCCACCGCAACGTTCGTTTCAAAGGCGTCAAGCACCTGTTTGCTAAATCCCAGTACGACGCCCTGTCCGGATACGTGGAACTCGAGCAAAGCGACGGCCAGACGGTTTTTGTGTCGCGCTCCTCCATCATCAAATTCTGCGAGCACGGCGCAACGCCTGGCCCAGAAAACGCAGCCAGCAAACAGTAATCTTCTGGCTTCTGGCTCCCGGGTACTGGCTCCTTCCGTTCAATGCTTTTGAATCAGGGCGGCGGCCTGGAGTTTTCGGGTCTCGATGGCTTTGGTTAATTCCGCATTGAGCGCAGCCAGTTGGTCGGGGGTGAGAAAACTGCCGGCTTGTTGCAGGATGCGCTGATTGCTCTGGGCCACCTGTTGCAGGAAATTATCAATGTCCGCCTGGGACCCCAGAAACGCCTTGTCCGGCGCGCCGGTGATGCCGCGCGTCAAATCCACCGGCTCGGCCTCGACCACCTGGAGTAGTTGGGCGCTTTGCTCGGCGCTGAGCGGATCGCCGTCCAGTTGAGCATTCAGCATCGAGACGGTGGTCCGGGCGGGAATTTCGTCGCTGTACTCCTTGAACCGCGCCATTCCCTGATCGCCCAGCAATGTGTATAGCTGACTCCCCAGACCGGCGAGCGCATCGATGGCGGACTGGTTCGGAGTCCCCGGAGTGGCGATTTGTTCCAGGCTCTTTGACGCCATATCGCTCATTATCTGAAGGAACTGGTCCGTCTGCTCCGGCGTCAGCTTCAGTTCTTTGAACAAGTCGGCGTACATGGACCTGATTTTTTCCATCTGCGCGTGGTGGAGGTATTCCTTCATCGCCGGATCGCTCATTATTTTGTCCAACCCGCTGGCAGGCTGGTTGCTTTTGGCTTGGTTCGCCGCCTGCTGCCGGAGCGTCCCCACCTGACCACGCAATTTCAGCAGTTCGGCCGTGTTCGAGCCGGATTTCAACCGCGCGTTTTCCTCCCGCAACGCGGCCAGTTGGCTGCTTGCCTGATCGCGTTCCTGTTCCAACTGCCGGATTTGCGCCGTCAACGGCGCCTCCTGTTGCTGGAGCGTCTGGATCTGGTCGTGTAGGCGTGAGCTTTGGTGGACGGCGTAAATTCCGGTTCCGACCGCGGCGGCCAACGCCGCAGTGACGACGGTTTTTTGTAATGTGGTCATAACTATGGTTTTGGTTGCGACAATGAGGGTTGAAGCCTGGACGGCGCTGCCGGCAATGGCAGCGGCGGAAATCGTGGCGGCGAGACCGGCGGGCGCGGCCTGCACAGCGTTCGCGGCCATCACCGCCGCGAGCGCCGCCGCGGTGGTGGTGATGCCGTGGCGGGCCAGTTTGACGCGCAACTTGTCCAGCGCGCGGTCCACGCGCATGCGCGCGGCGTTTTCGGTGAGATTCAGCGCCGCGCCCACTTCGTGGTGGGATTTGTTTTGAAAATAGCGGAGCAGGACGGCATGGCGATCCTCGTCGTCCAGTTCGTGCATGGCGTCCTCGATCACCGGCCCGAGCCGGTTCCAATCCGCCGGGGCCGTGTCGTCATGGAGGAGTTGATTCATCATATTGGCCTCCTGTTCGCGCGCCTGGCGGCGTTGCTCGGTTCGGTTCATCCGCAACGCCATCAGCCGGGTGGTGGTGTAGAGCCAGCCGACCAGGGCGGGATGCCGGCTCAGCCGTTTCGCCTCCCGGGCGACCTCGGTGAAGACCTGCTGCGTCACATCCTGGGCGGCGTGCAGGTCGCCGTTCATCAGCCGCAACGCGGCGGAATGCACGAGGTCCACGTGCCGCCGGGTCAATTCGGTGAAGGCGGCTTCCGATTGCTCGGCGGCGTAGCGGTTCAATAATTCGGCGTCGTCAGTCATCACGTTTCATAAGGTAATGCCCGCCGCCGGAAAAACCGCACAGGAAAAATTGCTTTGCCAGGAATTAACCGCCAGGACGCACCGACTGAAAACTGAGCACTGAAAACTTGAAACTCCCTTTCAGCCTTTCCCACCACGCCTTCAGCCTTCTGAATTCTGAGTTCTAAATTCTGGCTCCTGTCCCCGCCCCCATCTGCCATCTCCCGTGTTAGAACTCTGATCACCGGCCACCGCCCGGATTGAGCCGCGTTTAAAGGCTCGATCAAGGAAGGGGATGCTTCCATTTGCCTGAGCCGGTGACCGCGCCTTTTACCACGGTCCATTCGCTGTTGAATGTACCGTCGCCGGTGACGGGTATCGTTTCCTGCCGGGTTGTGGTGTCCGAAGTAGGGATGAAGCTCCGGTTGACCACGACCTTGCCGAGACCATCCAAATAAAGATCGGTGGTGATCGTTCCATCGCGTTCACAGAAAAGATGAAAGAAAATCTTTCCGGATGTGGTGCGGGTGTGAAAAGTACCGCTCAACCCGGTCTTCAGTTTTTCGTTGACCACAATGGGGTTGGAATCATGGCTGAAGAAAACAACACTGGGATAGGTGGGATCGGGTTCATTGATTCCGATGGTGACGTCAAAAACCGGGTTCGTGCCGGTTTTGTCCACGACAAAAATGTCTTCGCTGTTGATTTCCAATGCCAGCCGTGCGCCTTCTGGCCAGTTGGTGTTGAAGGCGGTCGCCAAAAGGTTCAAGAGGTCCTTGTTGTTGATTCTGAAATTGCTGAATGCGGACACCTCCACGGTCGGGGAAATCTGAACGGCGTTCAGCACCTGGTGGGAAACCACCAGGGTGAAATTGAGCCTTTCGAATTGATAGGGTGTCGGTATGGCTTTGGCGTGGGAAGCTGCGTAAGAAGGCACATAAGCCGACTCCATCGGGAGGGGATGATTGACCACGATCACATTCTGGTTCTCGATGTTCGGCCAGGTTGGGGGAACGCGGCGCGCCCAGGCGAAAATTCCGCCAACCACCTTGACCGTTGCCATTCTGCCGGCGATGGCTCCCGGAACATGCACCAACAACAGCAGGACGCAGGCAATCCCGGCCAGCATCCGGCAGCCCGGTCGTTCCGGCAACCGACGCGTCATCACCCCCGCAACAAAACTGGCGATCAATCCATAAGTTCCGACGGCGACAAACCCGAAATTCTTGGACAGGGGCACCAGCGACGATTCCGGGATGGCCGCCAGCACCGTGGTCGCGAGCCAGAAAACGGCCAGCTTGTCCCGGCGCACCGACGGCAGTAAAACCGCCAATGCCGCCACCACGCACACGCCATAAAACGCCATGCCCACGGGCTGCAATGAAGGTTTGATGGCCAGCAACAACTCCGGCGGCACGGCGGTCAGCTGGCTGCCGAGCAAAACCATCACCCGGGGCAACGCCGCCCACGCGAAACGAAACGGCTCGTTCAGCGGGTCAATGTAGAAAACTCCCACATGGGACAATCCGTAGCCGGCGAGGATGTAAATGGTCCGCCACAGAACCAGAACCGGGACCGAAGGCAAAAGTGTCATTACCCGATGGCGAACGGAACCCGGCTCCAGCACGAGGGCGTAGGCGAGGATAAAGGCAAACGTGGAAGCGCCTCCCTCTTCCGCGAACACGGAAAGAGCCAACGCCAACAGGGAGAGCACCAGAGCGGAGCGCGACCTGGCGGAACGCCATTGATGATGTTCGTACAGGCACAAGAGGCCGAAGAACAGCGCCATGATGAAACCACGGTTGGCGACGAACGTCACCGGAAAGTAGGTGTTGCCATCCAGGAGGAACAGCAGCGCCGCCAATCCGGCAGCCCAGCCCGTGCCCATCAACCGGCGGTAAACCATGGCGACCAGAAACACGACGGCCGCGAACCACGCGATGTTGTGGGCGTGCATCAGCGTGGGTGAATCGGGATAGAGCCGGTAATCGAGCCAGTGCGTGAACGCGGCGACCGGACGGCAAAGACTCAGTTTGAAATCGTCCGGTGTCCACCACGGCAGGGTGCCGTAGTTCTTCATCAAAGCCACGCATTGCGGGTCCCGGTCCAGGCCGAACAGGTCGAAAAGGACGGTCGGGAGCGAGCCGGAATCCGCGGGGTTGCTGGTCTCGTGCATTCGCGGCGGGAGCTGGTCGGGCCGGAGCTCCACCGAGCGCTGCGGCAGATCGTCCATTCCGAGGCCGACCTTCAAGGCGGGCAGCATGACCAGGATCGCCCCGAACGCCAGCACAGCGGGAAGCTGACGTTGGGCAAGAAATCTTTGTGAGAAATCCAGCAACCGGGTACCGGTTCGAATAGCGGCCGTCATTTCCACCTGATGAGGTTCATCATCGTTGCCTGCTGTCCGAATAGACAAGGACAAACCACAAGCCTCACGCTTCTCCCCGCAGATGTCGCAGATAAACGCAGATGCTCAACCGCAAAGAACGCCAAGGACGCAAAGGTGGGGCGAGAGTCCCCGCGAGCTGTTTTCTCGACTGATCACAGAAAACTTGAAACATGAAACTTCCTTTAACCTTCAGAATTCTGCCCTCTGCCTTCTGTCATCCGCCTTCCGACCCGATTCGCGCCTAAATAAGTCTCGACAAGACGGGGCGGGATGCATAAGCCGAGAACATGACGAAAACCCCCACCAGCTTGCGAGGCCTTTGCCTTCTCGCCGCTGTATGCGTCATGGTGTTGCCCCATGCCGCTCGCGCCCAATTCACCTTCGTCACCAACAACGGCGCCATCACCATCACCGGTTACACCGGTGCCAGCAACAACGTCGTCATTCCCAGCGCAACCAATGGTTTTCCGGTCACCAGCATCGGCAACGGGGCGTTCTCCAACGGTCAGATGATTTATTCCCGGCTCACCAGCTTCATCCTTCCCGACAGCATCACCAACATCGGCAATTCCGCCTTCGGCAACTGCCACGGCCTGACCAATTTCACTTTCGGCGCCGGCGTCATTGCCATCGGCACCAATGCCTTTCAAGGCTGCAGCGGTCTGACCAACATAGCCCTTCCCGCCAGCGTGACGGCCATCGGGAATCAGGCATTCACTGCCTGTGGCCGGCTGACGGCAATCAACGTGGATGCCGCCAATCCCGCTTTCAGCAGCGTGGCCGGAATTTTGTTCAATCGGGATCAAACCCGGCTGATCCAGTTTCCCGGTGGTCTGGCCGGAAGTGTGGTGGTGTCCAACACCGTCACCAGCATCGGAAGCTGGGCTTTCGCCTATAATTCGGGCATCACCAATGTCGCCGTTCCCGCCAGCGTCACCAACATCGGGTTCGAGGCCTTCAAGTATTGCTCACGGCTGGCGGCCATAACGGTGGACACCAACAATCCCGCCTACGGCTGCCTCGACGGTGTTTTGTTCGACCAGACCGGAGCCACGCTCATCCAATTCCCGGAAGGCAAGACGGGCGCCTACACCGTCCCTGACGGCGTCGTGAGCATTGCCAATGAGGCGTTTTACTACTGCACCAACCTGACCGGCATCGTCCTTCCTGCCGGCGTCGCCAGCATCGGGAACAGCGCATTTGCCAACTGCACCAGGCTGGCTTCCATCACCCTTCCCGCCAGCCTCACCAACATTGGGTCGTGGTGTCCTAGATTGTCGCTGTAACGGTTTCAATCAGCTTTTCAATTGTCCATGTTTCGGTTGCCAGCTTCAAGCCTACGGCTGGCGTGCAACCGAGCGTCGAATGAACCTTGCAAAAGTTGTAGGCCGCAATGAACAGGCTGATTGCGTGCTTATGGTTTTCCAGCTTACGAGACCAGCCAAGGCCCAAGCGGGCGAAACGCTTGTTAAAATGCCTCACAGTGAGGTTTGAGCGTTCCACATACGAAGTATTGATTCTGTCCTGACGTGGAGCGCCAGCCTGAATCCGAACCTTAACGCCAGTACAGCGGGGCGGGCTGTAACGCCGTATCGCTTCGCCTTTGGCGTCAAACGGCATAGCGTACAGTTTCTGCATAGTGGCGAAGTCCAGACGTTCCAGCAAATGCCGCCTGACAATGGACTGATACGGGCGGTAAGAATCGGTTGTGACCTGAATC
>JBKQOA010000145.1:0-44984 GCA_052145735.1 Limisphaerales bacterium | reverse complement strand
CCTTGGAAATGTCCGCGAACGTGATGGGCACGTCGCCGGGCTGCAGCGGCTGCCGGTCAATCACCGCCTTTTTGCCGAGCGCGGCTTCGAGCAACTCAATCATCCGCGCCAGCGAAACCGTTTCCGATTCGCCGAGGTTGAAAATTTCGTAGCCGAATTCCTGTTTTGTGCAGGCGATGATGCCGTCCAGCGTGTCGGTGACGAACGTGTAATCGCGCGCCGCGCTGCCGTCGCCGAAAACGGGAATTGGTTTTCCGGCGGAAATCAATTTCGCAAACTTGTAAATCGCCAGATCGGGCCGCTGGCGCGGGCCATAAACGGTGAAGAAGCGCAGCATTGCCACGTCCATTTTGTAGATGTGATGCCAGACGTGGCCGAGCGCCTCGCACGCCAGCTTGCTCGCGGCGTAGGGTGAAATCACGGAGAAAATCGGGTCGCTCTCGCTGAACGGCACCTTGGAATTCACGCCATAAACGGATGACGAAGAGGCGATGATGATTTTTTTGACGCCGTTTATTCGCGCCGCTTCGAGCAGATTGACCGTGCCTTCGACGTTGACGCGCTGGTAAAGCGCCGGTTCGGCGAGGCTCGGGCGCACCCCGGCGCGGGCCGCGAGGTGGACGACCTGGTCGAATTTCACGGAGGCAAAAAGTTCGTCGAGCGCGGGTCGGTGGGTCAGATCGCCGTGGATGAATTCGAATGGTTTGGCCAGCGACTGGATGTCGCGGAGATTGCGGCGTTTGAGTTGCGGGTCGTAAAACGGATTGAGGTCATCGAAAGCCCAGACGGCGTGGCCGTCGTGCAGGAGCCGTTCGCAGACATGGGAACCAATGAAGCCGGCGCCGCCGGTGACCAGAAAGTTCATGGGAGAACGCTAGCAATCAGAGGGCGAAGTGTCGAGCACATGCAGGATAAGGTATGTGAACCTGCGAAATACTCGCCAGCGTGGGCTGTAAATAGCGGATTCATGTTTCGGGCATTATTTTGCGTTCCCATTTATGTCCAGCGTTCTCACGGCGGCAATGTTCAGCGCCGGAGGCGCGAAAGACAATAGCCCACGGCGTCAGCCGTGGGTTAAAAGACAAAAACAAACCAAGCCCCACAGGGGCGATAGAGAAGGCCATTTGTTTATTTTCTGCCGCCCCTGCGGGGCTTAAAATCTTTTTCGCGACCAAACCCACGGTTGAAACCGTGGGCTATTTTCGGTCATCGCTCCGCGACTACAAACAGCGCGGGACGCCTTCCCGGCCTTTCACAACCCGTTCAGCACATCAATCAACTGGCGCAGGCGACCATAATCGCGGCGGTTGAAGCCGAACGCGATGCGCGCCAGATTCAGATTGTCGTTGTCCTCGACCTCCTCCGGCGTCGGTTTGATGACTTGGATGGGCGTGCCGTTGGCGATGTCAGCGTAGTCCTCGTTGATGGCCGCCAACGCGGATTCCGACGGCGCGTTTTTGAGCCGGATGACCAGCAGATCCTTCACAAACCGGGTGGATTGATAATTCCGGTAAAAACGGGTGATGATTTTCACCGCTTCGTTGGCGTTATAGCTTATCTGGTACAGGTTCAGATCGTCGGGCGAAATCAACTTGTCGCGGAGCAGATGGTCGCGGACGTGCCGGTCCCAGGTCTTCCAATACGTGCCGCCGGGAGGCTCCACGAGCACGAGCGGCATGAGCTGGCTCTTGCCGGTTTGCATGAGCGTGAGCGCCTCGTACCCTTCATCCAACGTGCCGAACCCGCCCGGGAACAGCACGATGGCGTCCGAGTGGCGGATGAAGATCAGCTTGCGGGTGAAAAAGTATTTGAAGGTGACGAGTTTTTTGTCCTCGGCGATGACGGGGTTGGCGGATTGTTCCCAGGGCAGGCGGATGTTCACCCCGAAACTCTTCTCGGTGCCGGCGCCCTCGTGGCCGGCCTGCATGATGCCCGGCCCGGCGCCGGTGATGACCATGAAACCGGCCTTGGCAATCTTGCGCCCAAAATCCACGGCCTGCTGGTATTCCGCCTGGTCCGATTGCGTCCGGGCGGAGCCGAAAATGGTGACCTTGCGGATGCCGGCATAGGGCGCAAAGAGCCGGAAAGCGTAGCGCAGCTCGCGCAGCGCGGTCTGGATGACACGCACGTCGCCGGTGTCCTTCACATCAGTCAGCAGCTTGAGCGCATTTTCGACAATATCGGCGACCTCGTTTTCGTTGTGGCCGCCGCCTTTGAAGGCAACAAGTTCCCGGATGCGGCGTTGTAATTCCAAATCGGCAGGATTGGCCGGCCTTTTTCCTTTAATCATGCAGGCAGAATAGCTTCGCCGGGCTCAAAATCAATCATTGGCTGGGAATACATCGAACCGATTGAAATCCCGAACCCTTCGCATCAGCCCCGCCCTGGCCGCCCAAGCCGGGCGGTCACCGCCCGTTTTTGCGCATTGACAACGGCGGTGGACAAACTATCCTGCGCGCCCATTTGCGAGCCCCGCCCGTGAGCGGACATTCTCGCCCCAAGAAAGGAAGTGAGTTGCGTTGACCGAAATAAGATTAAAAAAAGGCGAACCCGTGGAACGCGCGTTGCGGCGACTGAAGAAAAAAGTCGACCGCGAAGGGACCCTCAAGGTCGTGCGCAATCACCGGCATTTCGAAAAGCCGAGTGAAAAGCGACGCCGCAAGGAAAAAGCCGCGCGCTTTTCCGCGATGCTGACCGCACGTTACGCCGACCTGTAATTTTGCGATTTCAAAGCCGGGCGCATCCCCGTACGATGCGCCCGGTCTTTTATTTTAACCGCCGCCCATGTACTCGCTTTCCACCTGCTGGAACTCCAAACGCCACACGGATGGCCGCAAAATGTTGCGCGAGATCCGCGACCTCGGCTTTGACCACGCCGAACTCAGCCACGGCATCCGGCTCGCGCTCATGCCCGGCATCCTGGAAGCCGTGGACGCGGGCGAGATCAAGATTTCCAGCCTCCACAATTTTTGTCCGCTGCCGATGGGGGTGAATCATGCCTCGCCGAATCTCTACGAATATTCCGACGAGCGGCCGCGCGAACGCGAACTGGCGGTCAAATACACGCTCAAGACGCTGGATTTCGCCCAGCGCGTCAAGGCCCCGGTCGTCGTGCTGCATCTGGGCAGCATGGAAATGAAGGATTACACCGAGAAATTGAGCGGGCTGCTGGAACGGGACGGGAAAAAAACGCCCAAATACGAAAAGCTCCGCGCCGAAGCCGCCGCCGCCCGTGAAGCGCGGAAGGCAAAGGCGGTGGAACGGGTTTACGCCACGCTCGAGCTGGTCCTGCCCGAGGCCGAAAAACGCGACCTTAAGCTCGGCATCGAAAACCGGCAGGGACTCGAGGAAATTCCCCTGGACGGCGACTTCGAGTATTTCTTCCGCGAGTTCGACAGTCCGAACATGGTTTACTGGCACGACACCGGTCATGCGCAAATCAAGGAAAACCTCGGGTTCCTCCATCACGCCCAGCACCTGGAATCGTTGACAGGCCGGCTGGCCGGCTTTCACATTCACGATGTGGTTTTTCCCGCCGCCGATCATGCTCCGCCCGGCTGCGGCACGGTCAACTTCGCCGCGCTCAAGCCGTTGGTGAAGCCGGGACACATCAAGGTCTTTGAACTCAGCCCGACCCTGCCGACGGAGGCCGTCAAACACGGCGTCGCCCACGTGAAGGCGATCTGGGGCAGCGAATGACCGGCGTGATGGGCGTCGGCGGGCCTGACCGACAACCGGGCAAAGCAGTTAACGGCAGGAAATGGCAGAACCGGGGGCAAAAGTGGAGCCAGCTGTCAGGATTGCACTAGGAGGAACGATCCAGTGCCCCAAATAAAGCTGATTCTATTGGGGTTTCAAGCAAAATCCGTTTTAACCCGCCACTATTTTTTACAACTCTTTTACCGCTTTCACTGACAGTTTCACTGACAGTAAAACGCGGCTCATTGATAAAAATACCCATTATGCCGAGCTCGGCATAATGGCTATTGTGCCGTGTAGCGAATAATGCCGAGTTCAAGGGGCAATTCTTCAAAACATTGAGGAATCGCCCCTTTTTGATCTTTGCGACTCGGCATTATCCAGGTGAGATCGTGCGCGACTTCCAGTCCTGCAAGCCGATGATTGTAATGTCTGGCTAAAACGCGGCCTTCAAACCCTTACGATACCGGTCAAACGCCGCGCGACCCGTGCGCGTCAGCCGCAACAGTGTCTGGGGCACTTTGCCGCGATACGTTTTCTCAATTTCGACGTAGCCAGCCTCCTCCAATCGGGTGAGATGGCTGGAAAGATTGCCCTTGTTCATCTCGGTTTCGTGCAGCAGGTAAAGGAAGTCGCATTCTTTCACCACCCCGAGCAGGGCAATGATCATCAGCCGTCCGGGTTCATGAATGACCCGGTCCAATTCGGAAATAACTCGAAGTTGTTCGTTCATTCTGCTTCCGGGGCGGGTGGTTGGGTGTGCCGAATGTACGAATACAGGGTGGCCCCGCCGGATGCGAGCCATACAAGCCCGACGAACAATGCCACCGGCCGAAACAAAGCATCAACATCCCCAGGGACGATGAGAGCAATCGCGACAAGGCCCAGCGCCATGAAGATTACTATCAACCATTTCCACGGGTTTTCCCTGCCCATGCGGAAGACCCAAAGCGGATATACCGCCGCTAGGGCCACTAACATGCCCATTCGGGGAAGGTTTATCGCATCGTGCCGCCTTGCGAACAGCAACAAACAGGCGAAACCGACCGCCAAAACGGCGGAAACGACGAGCACTACGACAATCCCAATCCACCAAGACCTACCGCCAACACGGGGATATGCGGCATACCCCGTGCGCGGCCAAGTGAAATGGTTCTTGATGACTCTACGAATCCAAAAGCCGAAACCGAACACTGGTATCATAACCCCATATATTACGCCTCCATGCATCCACCTCGACGAATCTTCCGGCAGATTGGCCTCTAGGAAGCCCGCTAGGGTAAAGCCCAACAGCATCAGACCCATGAACATTTCACCGGTCCCGTCGATATTGTCATACCGTTTGGGCCGGTCCATGTAAGCTCGAAGGTTGTCATTCATGCAATCTAGTTTGCATTACAAACCAGATTGCGTCAAGAACTTTTTGACGTTGTCTCAAAGAGTGAACACTGGGGTGACGCTATCGCCCGTCAGAGCGGTTCTTGGCTTTCCTTTTCGGCCTTTGATAATGCCGAGTCGCAAAGATCAAAAAGGGGTGATTTCTCTCTGACGATTTTTATGAGTTCACGTTTGAATTGGCGACGGGCGCGCCACCGTTGCAAAGTTATTTTGATTTGGACAAGGGTGCGCCGCCGAAGCAACGGCCTGAACAGGTAATGATGTTTTCCGGTGGGCTGGATTCTCTGGCCGGGGCGATTGAAGAAATCGTGGTCAAGAAGCGAAAGGTGGCGCTGGTGAATCACCAATCCACGCCAAAATTTAACCGCCGCTATGGCGAGCTGTGCCAGAGGCTCATGGAAAAAGCGGGGGAAATGAGGCCGGTGCATGCGCGGATGACAATCAACAAGTCGCAGGACTTGAACAACGAATACACGCAGCGCTCCCGGTCTTTTCTCTACGCTTCGCTGGGGGCGACGGTGGCGATGATGCTCGACCTGCGCAAACTGTGCTTTTACGAAAACGGCGTGGTCAGCCTGAACCTGCCGGTGTGCGCGCAAGTGGTTGGCGGGCGGGCGACGCGGACCACGCATCCGCGCGTGCTGGCCGGATTTCAGAATCTTTTGTCTTTGCTGGCCGACGAACCGTTTACCGTGGAAAACCCGTTTCTTTGGAAGACCAAGGGAGAGGTTGTGAAAATAATTACGGCGGCGGAATGCGGATTGTTAATTGAGCGGTCGCGAAGCTGCGCGCACACTTGGGAAAACACCAATGAACACCCGCATTGCGGCGTCTGCTCGCAGTGCATTGACCGCCGGTTCGGTATCATTGCGGCCAAAGCGGAGGCATTTGACCCTGTGGCTCAATACAAGGTGGATGTGTTTACACAATCCCCGCCCAAAGATGAGGACAAAATTATGGGTGCGGCATATCTGGAAAAGGCCATTCAATGTGAAAACCTGAAGGAAGTCCCACAATTCATCACTGACAATCCGGAAGTGATGCGCGTCTTGCGTTACATCGAGGGAACACGGGCGGGGGTGACGGGCGCGATAACGAAAGCGGGCTGACCTTGTTTCGGGTGTGGTTCAGTGATGGTTCAGCAATGCTCATTGACGCCACCGACAAGGAAAACGCCGCCGAACTGGGTCAAGCCTGGTCTCGTCATTGGGACCGGCTTGATCCGCGTCGGGTCGTCACCGCAACCAAGCTCTGATATGGAAACCGCTCTCACATACACGCTGCAACGCGTTCACTGGCAGTTTTTCGGGTCGTTGACATTCAAGTCCGCGAAACTGCCGGAACGCGTGCGGTTGACCATGTTCTTTGCCCTCGTCCGCCGCCTGTGCCGCTGGCACAAAATCCCCTTTCGCAAGTGCGTTTGGGCTTTGCGTCAGGAACCAGGCGAAATAACCGGACGATTACACTTCCACTTTCTGCTCGCGGGTTTGCCGCCGTATGCCGTCCAGGTCGCCACGTGTATGAGTATCAAGGCGCAATGGGAAAAACTCGGTGGCGGCATGGCCCGCGTCAGGAAATACGATTCGAGGAAACAAGGTCTCGAATACACATTAAAATGCCTCAATGCAACGAATGCGGGAGCAAATCTCTACGAAGTGGGGAAGTTTTCGCATTCGATGGATGGGGTGCTGTTGTCGAACTCAATCTTGGACCCGGCCAATTTGAACCGGGTCTCGGATACGCTTGTCACTGGCAGTCGAACATTCGGCGTCAGTGGTTTCGACAGCTAATTCGGGGCGCTTGGCGCGCGCGGAGCGCGCGCCATGCCCCCGATGGCTTGAAGACTTCCTGTGCCCAGATGGGATTGGGGTCTTCGGCAGAAAGGATCGATAAAGTTTATGTGGGACACGTTTAAGAATGTCGAAACAGGAATAGTTCACGCGGTCTCGTTGCCGGCGGGAATGAGTCCGCACGGGTTTGCGATGAATGGGCCGATGGAGAAAACGCAAGAGCCATTGACATGCCACCTGTGTTTGCTGTTTGCGTTTCGGTGGCGCAAGCAGGATGCCGGGTTGAAAGCCCTGCTGCCCGTTGATCTGGATGGGGGTGGAAGTCCGGAGCCTTGGTGCATAAAATGTGGGCTTCCGGTGAGTCAATGTCGTTGTTGAACAAATGAAGAGAAATGAGTGACGACCAAAATCGGTTTTTGATGCTGCTGGGCCAGTTGCCGGCCCGCCTCACGGCGGAGCAGGCGGCGTGGGTGCTCAACTGTCAGCCGCATGACATCCCGGCGCTCGTTTCATCCCGGTTGCTCAAACCCCTGGGCAATCCGCCGCCGAACGGCATCAAGTTCTTTGCAACGGCGGATCTGCTGGAGCTCGTCAAAGAGCGCAACTGGCTGGCGCGCGTCACCAGCACCATCAATCAGCACTGGCACAAGAAGAACGCCGCCAAAAAGGACCGTTCGCTGATTGGCTCAACGAACGGTCAGGCTTCAGAATTGCCGGCAGCAGGCTAGTTTCTGCCAACGTCAGGCGTCATCACCGGAATAAAGGGCGCGGGTTTGCGGTCGCGTTTTTCGTAGTCCTCCAACGGCGGCAACACCATTTGTGCTTTCTTCGCGTAGGCGCGATGGACTGCTTTGCTGGTGTGTCCCAGCGCCTGCATTGCGAACCGTTCGGGATAACCGGCTTCCTTGGCCCGTTCCGCCCAGGCGTAACGATAAGAATGAAGGGAAATCCCGCTGATGCCCACCGTTTTGAGGCGTTTAATGAACATCTTGGCGCGGTGCCGTTCGTGGATTCTGGCCAAGGCGGGAAACAATTGGCCGGAAGCGGGCAACTGTTTCAGGATGGCGGCGACTTCAGCGCCGAACGAAAGCAGGGACACAGTGCCGGTTTTGTGGCGGCGATAAGAAATAGTGCGGTCCTTCCAGTCAATGTCCTCGGCGGTAAGGGTCGCGATGTCGGATTGTGCCCCGCCCAGGTGCCAGAGCAGTTCGTAAAACGCGCGGGTGGCGGGGTTAAATTCGCGCTGAATGATTTTCTGATGTTCTTCAAAGGTGATGGCGCGCTTTTCCTTGTGCACCAGCGGTGGCCAGTGGAGCCTTGGCAGCACCGGCCAGGGCAGGAAGTGCAGGCCGAGGGCGTAAGCATGGATGCGGCGCAAATAGGAATTGGTGGCAACGGAGCCCGCTTTAAGCACCGCCAGAAAGTGTTCCGCCGTGGTTTCAATAAGCTTGCGCTGCCGGATCGAGTCGTAGGCTTTGTCCCGAATGGCCCACTGCCAACGAATGAGAGTGCTCCCCGATTTGGTGGAAACAATCTGCTCCATGACATCCTGCCAGGTGCGGTTGGCCAGCGTCGGGTCGCCGTGCTGCAAATAGACCTGGGCAATTTGCAAATTCATCGCGGGCTGGTGCATCGCCTCGTTTTTGGCGTTGAGCAGGCGTGCGGCGTCGGCCTTGTCGCGCGTGCGCAAGCTGGACTGCTTGCCGGTGGCCGTGTCTTCGGCGTAATAAACGCCGGAGCGTTGAAACAGGATGAACCGGTTTTTCATAATGATGCCTTTTTGGTTCTGAATCGTGAACCATTTGTGCATCACCCGGTTAGCGGGTAGTGGGCGAGTGGTGGTGAAGTTCTGCCGAATTGTGGCGGATGAGAACGCCCGCCGCAGGTTTACTGACAGTTTCACTGACACCCGGTCTCCCCTGCCCCGTAACCTGCTGGAAATCCGCCACTTGAAAGTGGAGCCAGCTGTCAGGATTGAACTGACGACCCACGGTTTACAAAACCGTTGCTCTACCGCTGAGCTAAGCTGGCCCGAAAGCAAAGGCACGTTGCCAGCCGGAAGTAAAACCGTCAAGACAGTTGGTGGTGGGCGGCTTTGAATATTTTTACCACCGTTTGAATGGCAGGGCCGCGCTGATGCGGCCTTGGACAATCAGCAGGTCGTCCTTTTAAATCAAAACAGCCCACCATCCTCGTCCTCAAAAACCGACCATCCCGGTTTATCGGCGCACCGGCAATGATGTGACCGACACCAAAGCCGGGTCGCTGACCTGGACCATGATGCGGCGCTGAAACGGCGGCAGCCAACAGGAGTACCCGACTGCCGGGACATCGGTGGCGAGCAGGTCCGAATGCAAGCCGAGCGTGACCACATAATCAGAACGAACAGCAGGAAAATCCGTCCACCACTGGTACATGGTCACAAAACCGATGGGCCTGGGCGGCACATAGCTTCCCTCCGGTTTCCGGATGCGCGAATCACTGCAATGCCCGGCAACCGTGATTTGCGTCCAACCGTCATATTCCAGGCCGGCCAGAATGCGGGTGCGCGGGATGCCCCGCTGTTCCAGATAACCCGTCACCGCCAGCCGGGCGCGCAGTTGAGCGAAGTAATCATGCGCCTGCGCCACCCCGTAGAAGGCGAAAAATGCTAGTACGAACCACGCCGGAAAAGGCGGCCACCTGCGCCCGGTCCGTTGATGGAACACCGGCAGCAATCCCAAGGTCGCCACGGGCAGCAACGGAAGCAGGTAGCGATCCGAGACACCAAACAAATCGGGGATCAGCCCTTTCAACAACAGCAGCAGCACATACACGACGGAAAATACGCCGAACAAGGCGAAGGGAGCGGAACTGACAGCCGGCGCTGCCGTTTTGGCCGATGGGACAGGCCTCCACATGGTTGTCACCACCCCCAACGCAAGACTTCCGGAAACCAGAACGATGATGAAGACACTGAACCCTTTAAAAAACTGCGCAGACAGAAAATTTGGAACCGATCCAGACGGTATCGGAGCGGTTCCCAACAGATACGGGATGGTTAACGTACCACTGTCGAGCCACGGAAAGACCCGCCGATAGTCAAGGATGCTCCAGGCGAGCAACCCGAACAGCACCGTCAGAAGCAGCACACGCCGGGTTCGAACCCCGGGACAAGGCTGTTCCCGCGACCACGCGCGATACAGGTCTGGCAAAGTGACCAGGAGCGGGAGAATGAAGACACCGAGGGTCAGCAGAATCCGGATCGTCAACCGGCAAAGGTAGAGCGGCGCCTGGGGGAGCAACAACCGCGGGAAACCACTGGCAATGCTTTCCTGCGCGACATACGGTTGATTATTGAACCATGCCGAAAGCCATAGCGCAGCAGCGAACGCGATCCCGGCGGAGAGCGCGAGCGGCAGCCGCGCCGGCGGCAACCGCTGGAACGTCCGCCGCCGCGCCAACAGCCATACCGGCGCGAAAACCGGCATGATCCAGCCGGTCTGTCGCACGGTGCCACTCAGCAGTCCGGTGACCAGCGCGAACAGCAGCCATCCCCGGAACCGGTTTTGCCATGACGCGGACGCTGCGGCATTGTCGCCGGCATTTTCCAGGACCCCGGCCACGCGCACGTAACCGTACGCCGACGTGAGCAGCAGGAACAGCGCCGGAATTTCCGTCATAAAAGTGACGGCACTCAGAATGCACAGCGGCGACAGGATGATGGTCAGCGTCCCAAAGACCGCGAGGCCGGGAGGCAGGCTGGAGCGCCGGTGCAAAACGTAAAGCAGGACGGCGCAACCGGCCGCGAGCGGCGCGGTGGAGAGGCGCAACGTCAAAAAGGAGAATCCGAACACCTTGATGAAGAGCGCGCCCCAGCAAGCCTGCGCCCCGAGCATCGCCGTGGACCAGCCGTTATAGGCGAGGTGTCCGGTTTGCGCCAGATCGAGCGCGGTTTTGGCATACGACCAGTCATCATTCACGCCGCTTTCCGCAACCGGAACCGTCAGGGCAATGGCGCCGAGAACCAGCAGGACGCAAAGCAGGGCAGATCTCAGATCGCGGCGTTCCATGATGGCTTTACACCGCAGGGTCTTTGCCGACGTTACCCCGCCGCCGGACCGGGTCGGTTTTTTGCCTTCCCGGTCCGGCACCAGCCGGGGTGAATGGGTTCCCGATCAGGTTCATGCCGCGAGCATATCGCGCCGGGACCCGGCATCAAGTTTGGAATGTCCAGGATCGCGATCCGCTTATCAGACCAGGATCAGACCGGGACTGTTGCCGGTGAGGCTCCGGCCACCCTCGGGCGCGACCAGATATGTGTTTTCTGTCCCCACCATTCCCACGCCCGGCACGCCCTTTTTCGGTTCGAGGGCCAGCACCATGCCCCCGGCCAGCGGTTCGTCAAAACCTTCGGCAATCACCGGCGGTTCATCAATCTGCAATCCCACCCCATGTCCGAGAAAATTCGCCCGCCGGTTGCCAAAACCCATGAAATTTTTCAGAAATTCCAAGTCGAGACTTGCCATGACATCGGCATAAATCGCCGAAGGCATCGCTCCGGGTTTTAGCAACGATGCCAGCCGGCGCTCGAGTTCCACGCAACGCCGGTGGGCCGCGATCGCTTCGTCCGGCAACGCCCGGCCAAACATGTAAACCATCGTCTTGTCGGTGTGATAGCCGTCCACGGCACAGCCGACGTCCACGAACACGAGGTCGCCCTTCCGGAGCTTGCGTTCGCGGCTGCCGAGCACCGGCGCGGCGGGACCGATGCCCACACACCCGCCCGGCCCGTCGAAGCTCGTCGGATAAATGGAATTTTCCCCGAAGCCCAGTTGCGCCACGGCGATGTCCACGTTGAACATGCCAAAGCGCACGATTCCCTGATGCCCCTCGCGCACCAGGAGCGAATAGAGTTCACAGGCAAGGTCCGCCTCGCTCATTCCCTCGCGCAACATCGCCGGCACGCTGTCTTCCATGATGCGTCGGTGGACCGCGCCACAGCGTTCCATGATGGCCAGTTCGTACGGACTCTTCACCGCCCGCACCCGGGCGATCGGCGCATCGAGCGACGCCACCTCCTGGCAGGGGAAATGTTTCCGGAACCGTTGAACCAGCGCAAGCGGAACCAATTCGGTTTCGAGGTGAATGACCTGCCGTGCCGCCGCCGGCGGCACCGCCAGTGCGGCATCGCGGAAGCTTTTCATGGGGCGGATATCGGGAAAGAATGATTCGGCGCCGGCCCGCTCGAAACTGCGGCGCACCCAGAACACCGGCTCGCCGTCGCGGGGAACCAGCAGCAACCCGTCCTGCATGGTGCCCGTGAAATAGTATTGATTGACCCGGCCAAAAAACGCGGCCAGCTCCCAACCGGGTTTTTCCGCATCCATCCGCGACCGGAAACGGCTCAGGCGGTCCGTCAGCTCTGAAAGTGGCACTTTTATCATAAGTCGGTGGCGCCATTATGCGGCTCCGTTGCCTCTGGAAAAGAAAAGAAAGCGTTGGAACCGGCAATTGCAGCAGTCGTAACGCCGCGTCCGGCATCATGACCCGTGATTTGAGCCAGCTCGCGTAAAAAATCGGCCATTCTGCCGCTAGGCGCTTGACAGAAAAAAATTATCATCTAAGTTCAAACGCAGTGGTGAGTAAACTGTCAAACTTGAAACTGAACAGTCTAAACAGTCTATGGACATACATCATCCGTTCCTGAGTGAATTCCCCGAACATCGCGAAATCGTCCGACACCTGCGCCTGAGCGACAACAAATTCCGTGAGATGTTTGAGGAATACCATCATTTGGATGACGCCGTCTGCCGGATTGAGGAGGAAATTGAGTTCGCCACCGACCAGGAGATTGACGAACTGAAGTTCAAACGCGCCAAACTCAAGGACGCGCTCTATTCCGCAGTCAGCCGCGCCACGGTCGCGGCTCAATAAGCGTCAGGTTTTTGCCGGCTTTGGCCGGCGCCGCCGAGGGTCGCTTTAATGCGATTCGGCGGCGGCTTTCCTTTTCTTCGCCTCTTCAATCACCTTTTCCGCCGCGTCACGCGGCATTTCCTCGTAATGACTGAATTCTTCCTTATGCACGCCGCGGCCACCGGTCAGCGAGCGGAGATTGCTGGAATAGTGATAAAGGTCCTTCACCGGAACCTGCGCCTTGATCACCTGGAAACCGCCGTCGGTTTCAATCCCCTGGATCCGGCCGCGCCGGCTCGATAGATCGCCCATCACCTTGCCCATGCAATCGTCCGGAATCTGAATCTCGATGTTGTTGATCGGCTCCAGCAGGCACGGCTTGGCGGCCGTGAACGCCTCCTTGAACGCGAAATATCCGGCAATCTGGAACGCGATGTCCTTGGAATCCACCGGGTGCATCTTGCCGTCGTAAAAATCAACCTTCACGTCCACCACACGGCAACCGGCGAGGATGCCCTCGGTGCAGGCCTGGTTGACGCCCTTCTCGACGGACGGCACGAACACGCGGTCCACGTTCTGGCCGACGAGTGAATTGGTGAACTCCAGGCCCGTGTCGCGCGGCTTCGGTTCGATGCGCATCCAGACCTCGGCAAACTGCCCGGAACCGCCGGTCTGCTTCTTGTGGCGGTATTTCGAGTCGCCCTTGGCCTTGATGGTTTCCCGATACCGCACGCGCGGCTCGGCCAGTTCGACGTGGACGTTGTGCCGGCGGCGCAAACGGTCGGCCACGACTTCCAGATGCAATTCACCCTGCGCGGAGATGACGGTCTGGTGCAGTTCCGCATCCACGACGTAAAGGAACGTGGGGTCTTCATTGTGTAACGCGGCGAGGCCGGAAGCGATTTTGTCCTCCTCGCCCTTCACCTTGGCGACCAGCGACGCGTGGATGTTGGGCTTGGGATAGACCACCTTCGGCAACGTCACGGCCTTTTTCGCGTGGCACAGGGTGTTGCCGGTGTGCGTGTCCTTGAGTTTGACGGCCGCAGCAATATCGCCGGCGCCGAGGGTGTTGACCGCTTCGCGGTTCTGGCCGTTAAGCAGGTAAATCTGCCCGATGCGTTCGTTGGTTTTGCGGTCGCTGTTGTACAGGTCCATCCCGGTGGAAACCGACCCCGAATAGACGCGGAAGAACGACAGTTCGCCAAAATGCGCCTCGGCCATCGTCTTGAAAATATAAAGCACCGGCTCGGGGTCCTCCAGGCTGATCTCCACTTCGGCGTCGTTGGCGTTGACCGCCTTGACCTTCTTGCGGTCCACGGGCGACGAACCATATTTGGCGATGAAATCCATCAGGCGCGCGACGCCGATGTTGTTTTCCGCCGAGGTGCAAAAGAGAGGGATGAACAATTCCTTTTGCACGGCCGCGTGAATGCCCTTCCGGAATTCCTCCTCGGACAGGCTGCCCTGTTCGAAAAACTTGTTCATCAATTCGTCGTCGGACTCCGCGATGTGCTCGATCAACTGGCGGTGCAGCTCCTTGACCTGCGTTTCCAGTTCGCCCGTGGCGGCTTCCTCCTTGAATTTGCCGCTCGAGTCGGCCGCATAGGTCACCACCTCGTTGCGCAACACGTCCAAAGCGCGGTTGAAACCGGGGCCGGGATTCACCGGCACGCTCAACGGGAAAACATGCCGGCCAAACCGCTCCTGCACCTGCTTCACCACCGCGTCGAAATCCACGTTCTCCTTGTCCATCCCGTTCACGACGATCATTTTCGGAATGCCGTACCGGGTCGCATAATCCCACACCCGGTCGGTGCCGACGCTGACCCCGTGCTGGGCATGAATGACGACCAGCGCGAAATCGCCGACCCGCAACGCGCCCAGGCCTTCGCTGATGAAATCGAGATAACCCGGGGTGTCGATGATGTTGAGTTTCTTTCCCGCCCACTCCGTGTGCAGCAGCGACGCCGAGACGGAAATCTGCCGGTTCTTTTCGCTGACGTGATAATCCGACACCGTCGAGCCGTCGGCGATGCGGCCCATGCGGGAGATGACGCCGCCGCACATGAGCATGGCTTCGCAGAGCATGGTCTTGCCGGAGGAGGCGTGGCCGACGACGGCGAAGTTGCGGATGTCGGCGGGAGCATAATTTTTCATAGTGGAATCCTTTTCGCTTTAAGAAACAACTGCGGGCGGCCCAAAGGAGCGCGGCCCGTTGGCAGCCAGATGCAAGTTGGCGGAAGCCTGTCGGGGACAGGCGGCGATGGTCTGCATGCGTAGCGTTATAACCGACCGACCGCCCGGCTGAAAAGCAAAGTTTGGCTTTATTGCATCAAATTTTGCCACCGAAAACGTCGCCGCAGATCTCCCGACGTGGCGGCCAGGTTCCTCTGCGCGAATGATTTCGTATGGAAAAACGCTCGAAGTGCGCAAATTGAATGACGCTCCGCTTCTCCCACCATCCTGCGGCATGGGGCCGGGACAGGGCGGCTTATTTGGCTTGCATCCGGCTGAAAATGCACCGCGCCTGCCAGATGCTGGATTCAACGCAATCCAGCGTGAAAGTCATCGGCGCGGCGCTGGGTTACGACGACCCGCTTTATTTTTCCGCATTTTCAGGGTCGTCAACAAAATGTCGCCGCTGGCCCACCGGCAAATGCGCAAAGGATGATTTTTCGGAAGATTATCCATGTGGTTTTCGGTCAATCTTCCATTGCGGTGCCATCCGCCGCCCTTTAATTTTCCCGCAATTTCAAAGCGCCACCCACGATGAAAAAATTTTCCCGAACGGCGTTGACCAATGCGTTCAACCTGGGGATTGCCCGCACCGGTTGGATCGCCGGCCTGATCACGCTGGTCGCGTTGGGCGGCTCCCTGGCGCGCGCGCAAACCCTTTCGCTGGCCGGCCGATGGCATTTTCAGCTCGACCGCGCCGATGCCGGCATCAATGAACAGTGGTTCACCAACCAAATGACGGGTACCATCAGGCTGCCCGGTTCACTGCCGGAGCAAGGGATCGGGGATGACATCTCCACCAACACCCAATGGACCGGTGAGATTGTGGACCGTTCGTGGTTCACCGCTCCGGAATACGCGAGGTATCGGCAGCCGGGAAACATCAAAGTCCCGTTCTGGCTTCAGCCGGACAAATATTACACGGGCGCGGCGTGGTTCCAGCGCGATATTGAAGTGCCAAAAAAGTGGGCCGGCAAACGCATTGTGCTTTCGCTGGAACGGCCGCACTGGGAAACGCGCGTCTGGCTGGATGGCAAACCCATTGGCACCAACATCAGCCTGTCGACCCCGCACGAGCATGACCTGGGCGAATTCGCACCCGGCAAGCACACGCTCACCATCCGCGTGGATAACCGGATGATCGTTGACATAGGCGAAAATTCGCACGCCGTCAGCGATCACACGCAGGGCAACTGGAACGGCATCGTCGGCAAAATCGAATTGCGTGCGACGCCGTCGGTCTGGATCGAAGATCTGCAGGTGTATCCGCACGTGGCAACGAAGTCGGTCACGGTGAAAGGGAAGGTTGGCAATGCGAGCGGGCAGCCGGACCACGGACAGGTACAGCTCGCCAGCAATGGCCAAAAAAGCCAGTTGGCTGTCGCGTGGGAAACCAACGGCGGTTCATTTGAAACCGAGTTCCAGCTGGGCGGGAGCGCCAAAACGTGGGACGAGTTTTCCCCCAATGTTTACACGCTTTCCGCCAAACTCGATGATGGCGCTGAAGCGGACGTGACTTTTGGTCTGCGCGAAATCTCCACCGACGGCACGCAGTTTACCGTCAACGGCCGCAAAACTTTTTTTCGCGGCACGCTCGAATGTTGCATTTTCCCGAAGACCGGCCATCCGCCGACGGATGTCGCCGAATGGAAGCGCATCATGGGAGTCGCAAAATCCTACGGTTTAAATCTTGTTCGCTTTCATTCCTATTGCCCGCCGGAAGCAGCGTTTGAGGCGGCGGATGAACTCGGCATGTATTTGCAGGTTGAAACTTGCTGGGCGAATAATTCGACTGAGCTTGGCGCCGGCCGGCCGGTGGATCAGTGGGTATACGACGAGACCGCGCGCATCCTGAAAGCTTACGGCAATCACCCCTCGTTCGTTCTGATGCCTTACGGCAATGAGCCGGGCGGCAGGAACGCAAACGCCTACCTCGCGGGTTATGTTTCGCATTTCAAGGCCCTCGATCCGCGGCGCCTTTGGACGACGGGCTCGGGCTGGCCGCAGCTCCCGGAAAACCAGTTTCACATTACCGCTGATCCTCGAATCCAACGCTGGGGTGAAGGCCTCAAATCACGGATCAATTCCAAACCGCCGGAGACGATCACCGATTACCACGGCTATATTTCCGGGCGAAAGGCGCCGGTGATCAGCCACGAAATCGGTCAGTGGTGCGTGTACCCGAACTTTGCCGAAATCCCGAAATACACCGGCTATCTCAAGCCGGAGAATTTTGAGATTTTCCACGACCGGCTCGCAACGAACGGCCTGGGCCGGCTGGCGAAACAATTCCTGCTGGCGTCGGGCAAACTGCAGATGCTGTGTTACAAGGAAGACATCGAGTCCGCGTTGCGCACGCACGGCATGGGCGGATTCGAGTTGCTCGACCTCCATGATTTTCCCGGTCAAGGCACGGCGCTCGTCGGTGTGCTGGATCCGTTTTGGGGAGAAAAGGGCTATGTAACGGCGGCGGAATACAGCCGCTTCTGCAATGCCACCGTACCGCTCGCGCGACTGGCCAAACGCGTCTTCACCTCGGATGAAAAGCTGAATGCCCAGATTGAAGTCGCGCATTTTGGCGCGGCCCCGCTCAAAGCTGCGGCAACGTCGTGGAAACTGGTGGCGGACGACGGTTCGACCTTCGCCAGCGGCAAATTCGATACGCAAGACCTTCCCGTGGACAACGGCATCGTGCTCGGCAAGGTGAGTGTGGATTTGAAGAACGCCAAAACGCCGGCGCGTTTCAAATTGACGGTAACAATTCAAAATGCCACCAGCGACGCAAAGCTTGCGGAAAATGATTGGGATGTTTGGATTTATCCGACACAAGCTGCCGTTGAACCACCGAAGGCTGTGCTCGTCACTTCGCAGTTTGGTGAACAGGCGAAGAAACAGTTGCAATCGGGCGGCAAGGTGTTGCTGACGTTGCCGCCGGAGTCCATCCGCAACTTCGACCCTGCGCCGGTACAACTTGGATTCTCCGGTATTTTTTGGAACACGGCGTGGACGAAGAGACAGCCGCCAACCACGTTGGGCATTCTTTGCAATCCGAAGCACCCGGCCCTCGCTGAGTTTCCAACGGATTTTTACAGCAACTGGCAATGGTGGTATCTCATCCATCGTGCGGGGGCTTTGCGGCTCGATGGTTTGCCCAAGGACCTCGACCCGATTGTGCGGGTGATTGACGACTGGGTGACGGCGCGACCGCTCGGCCTCGTGATTGAAGCAAAGGTTGGCAAAGGCAAAATCATCGTGTCCGGTTTCGACCTCACCGGCGATTTGAATGATCCCGTCAGCCGCCAGATGCGTCAAAGTCTGCTCGATTACATGGGCGGCGATTCCTTTGATCCAAAAATCGGGATTAACATCAAACAAATACGGAACCTTGCCCCGGATAGTTTGACTGCATATTGATTTCCCCGCTCTTCACCCGTTTTTGGCAAAGACAGTGTATTAATTGGCTTGGAGGCGGATATCCCTTGAATTAGGGACATCGATGCAACACGTTGTGTGAGTTGGTTGATAATTTCATCGAAATAATATGAGCGCACAAAAAGTTCGAATTGCCTGGATCCAGGGCGGCGCCGCCGAATGCAAGGTCCTGCCGCCGATTCCGCCGCGGCTGTTCCGCCTGGTGCTCTTGGGCGCGCCGGGCGTGGGCAAGGGCACCCAGGCCGAATTGCTCTGCGAACGGCTGGGCACCTGCCATCTCTCCACCGGCGACATTTTCCGCGCCGCCAAATGCCTGGCCGAAGGCGAGCGCAGTCCGGCGCTGGAGGCCGCGCTCGGGTACATGAAGCGCGGCGATCTGGTCCCCGACCAGACCGTGCTCGATCTCATCCGCGAGCGCACCCGTTGCGTCCGCTGCCACGGCGGATTTCTGCTCGACGGATTTCCGCGGACGGTGGCGCAGGCGGAAGCCTTCGCCCGAATCCTGGATCAGGAACAAATCCAGCTCGATGGCGTGTTGAATTACGATTTGCCCATTGAAAAAGTGGTGGCGCGCCTGAGCGGCCGGCGCACCTGCCCGGGTTGCAAGGCGGTTTTTCACGTGACCGGGCGTCCGCCGCGGACGGAGGGCGTTTGTGACCATTGCGGGACCAAATTGCAGCAGCGCGAGGACGACCGGCCCGAGGCGGTTCGCGTGCGCATGGAGGTTTACGAACGGAGCACCAAACCGCTGACGGATTTTTACCAGCAACGCGGCCTGCTGGTGACCATCGAGGCCGAAGGTACGCCCGAGGAAATTTACCAGCGCACCCTCACCGCGCTGGGGTCCATCCGCCACAGCCAGACCCAAAGCCAGCCGTAGAACGGCGCGGTTTGACCTGAAAAAAACCGCCGGCTGGCCAGGGGGATTCCGTCCGGCCCACCCCCAGCAATTCGCCGGGCAAGGAATGTGGGCATTTTGCCAAGAGCCGTGTAGTGACGCTTCTGCCCCGGATTTAACCTATCCTTATTATTGTGGAAACAGTCATTCCAAAGCATTTGCACCCGAACGGAACGCGGCAGTTCAACGGGAAAGACCGCACGGGAATCCCGGAGACGGCTTTCGGCAGCCCGCGCGATTTCCTCAATAATCGCTTTGTTTACGCGGTGATTTCCGCCCGGGCCCGCGGTTTGTCGCTGGGCGTGAACATGAACCCCGACAAAGCCTGCAGTTTCGACTGTCTGTATTGTGAAGTGGACCGCCGGACCCCGCCCCGCGAGATGAAGCTGGACGTGGACGCGATGGCCGCCGAGCTGCACAAGACGCTGGCCTACGTGACGGCGGGAAAATTGCGCGAGCGGCCGTGGTATTCCTCGCTGTCGGACGAACTGCTCACGCTGCGGCACGTGGCGTTGAGCGGCGACGGCGAACCGACCCTCGCGCCGAATTTTGCCGAGGCGGTCGAGGCCATCGTGCACACCCGGGCCCTGGGCGAATTTCCGTTCTTCAAAATCGTGCTGATCACCAACGCCACCGGGCTGGACCGGCCCCAGGTGCAGCAGGGGTTGAAACATTTCACGAAGTCCGATGAGGTCTGGGCCAAGCTTGACGGCGGCACGCAGGCCTATTTCAACCGCGTGGACCGATCGGAGGCGTCGCTGGACAAGGTGCTGTCCAACATCCTTTTGGTGGCCCGCCAGCGCCCGGTGATCATCCAAAGCCTCTTCGCGGCCATCAACGGCGAAGAACCGCTGGCCGTGGAAATTGAGGAATACGCGCAGCGTCTCAAGGAATTGAAGGCGTCGGGCGCGGACATCCCCCTGGTGCAGATTTACTCCGCCACGCGGCCGATGTTTCACGCGGACTGCGGACATCTGCCGCTGAAAACGCTTTCCCAGATCGCGCAGACCGTGCGCCACGTCTCCGGCCTCAAAGCCGAAGTGTTCTAAAAAGGCCCGCTTCGCCTGCCCCTTGGTTGAGAGTTGAGAGTTCGATGTTTGGAGTCCCGGCTTCAGCCGGTCCCTGCCATTCCCTCAACCCTTGTCATTTGCCACTCGTCACGAACGACCCAATCGGTAGGGCGCGTCACTTCCGCCGTCGTGCTGCTATGGCGGGACAGGCCGTGCGCGCCGCAGTCGTAGCCGCAAAAAGGCACAACTTGCCGCGCCGTAGCAGGCGAAGGCGGGAAGGCACAAAATAATTTCTACCGATTTGAACAGGAGTTAACGGAGGAAACAGAGAAAGAATTCTCCGCTGCCTCTGCGCCCTCCTGTTAAAATTCGATGCCGGTTCTGCGGAAAACCCATTGCCCCAAACCGTCCGGCGACGTAATCACGCCAGGTTCGGATAAAACCAAAACGACCAGAAAACCAATTTAACCACAATCATTTCGCGTAGCTTCGGCTGCTGTCCGTCACATTTTTCGGGGCTTGCGACGATTTTGGGGAAATGTCGGGGTAAGTAATTCGTGGATTTCCAAGCCGAATCCGGCGGCAAGTTTTTCCAGCGACGTGAGGCCGGGGTTCTGTTTTATGCCCAGTTCGTATAGCTGATACAGCTTGTATCCGATGCCGCATTGCTCAGCAGTCTGTTCTTGTGTCCAGCCACGCTCCTTTCTGAGTTGGCGGAGGCGTTCTTGAAACAGCTTCGCAGCAGACTTTTTCACTCATGACAGGTTGGCGGTTTGGGTTTGACCGCAACACTATCTAAAGGTAGTTATCTCACCTGTGTCGCAGCTCACCGAGGCGGAGAGGGAGAAGTTGTGCGCGTTGATCCGGGCGGGCGAACCGCTCCCGGCGCAATGGCGCGGACGGCTTTTCCCCGGCAGCGTGAAGTCGCCGGAGGCCGGCAAGGAATACCGGCTGGTCTATGACGGCAAGATGCGGCGCGAGGAAGTGCTGGCGCAGACGCCCGCCGCGCCGTGGCAATTGGTGCGCTCATTCTGTGCGGAGCGTCCGCACGCGGACAAACGCTGGCGCAACCTGCTCGTGTGGGGCGACAACCTGCTGGCCTTGCGTGAACTGCTGGCCGACCAGCAAGGGCCGAACCGTTTCGGCACGCGCGGGAAGATACGCCTTATCAACATTGATCCGCCGTTCGCCACGCGGCAGGATTTCATGAAGGATAAGGAGAAGGCCTATCGCGACAAGGTGCTTGGCGCACAGTTCATCGAGTTCCTTCGCCGCCGACTTGTTCTCCTGCACGAACTGCTCGCAGACGACGGGACGATCTACGTTCACCTCGATTGGAAAAAGGCACACTACATCAAAGCCGTAATGGATGAGTTGTTTGGTGAATCGAATTTCCTCAACAACGTTGTTTGGTGTTACAAGACGCGCACATTTGCCAAAACATACTGGAATCGAAAGCACGATGACCTGCTCGTTTATGCAAAAGACGCGGGAAAGCACATTTTCAACTGGGACGATAAGCGCGTGAGAGAATCATACTCCGAAGCGTCGATTCGAAAATTCAAGCTGAAGGATGAAATTGGATATTACAGATTATGCGGACGTGGGATTGCAGGAAGCCCAATCAAGTCCGCGAAGGATGTAGATCCCAAATGGGAGCGAACGCATCCTCGGCGGAGTGGCATTTCGGATTTCATTCGTTGCCGCGCGCAACAAAACCGAAAAGGAAAAGCCGCTGCTGGCCCGGGAATTTGCGCTCTACCGCGCCGGGATTTACGACATGGCGGCGGTCAAACAGATGCCGTGGGCGGATTATCGGCCTTTTGTCCTGAAACTTTTCGGCGTGCATGAACGGCCGGAGAAGCGGTACGGGCTGACGCTGGACGGCTGTATCGGCACGGATGCAGTGTTGCTTTGGAATTACCCGGATCATAAGAAGCTCACACTGGATTATGGCTACGTGGACGACCTGCACCGGACGTTGCGCGGGAAGCCGGGCGAAAAGTTTTACATCATCGCGCCGGTGGTGGCGATGGACTTTGCCGAGGATGAAGTTGTCCGCGACCAGACGACCTACGTATTTCTCAAGGTGCCACTGTCGGTGCTGATGCGGTTGATTGAAAAGCACGAGCCGGCGGCGCTCAAGCAGCCGACGAAGGAGGAGGATGTCAACGAAGTGATTGACGCGGTGGGATTCGATTTTATTTCGCAGCCGCAAGTGGAAGTGAAGGCCAAAAAGCGGCGCGATGGATTGCTCAAAGAGATGGTTCTGGAAATCCGCGAGTTCCGGGCGCAAACGCTGGCGACCGAACCGGAGGATTTCAAAAATTTCGAGACGTTCTCCATGGCAATGGTGGATTTGGATTATGACGGCGATGTGTTCCGGCTGGGCCGAGTGTTTTGGGCGGAAGATTTGTTGAAGGAGGCGGGCGGACTGGAGGTGGCCAAGAGCCTGCTGGTGAAAATTTCCGAAGAGGATTTCACCGGCAGAAAGATGATGGTGATTCTGTGCGACCGCTACGGGAATGAAAAGACGCTGGTTTTCGAGAAAAAGGATTTCAAATGAGCGTGCAATTCCGCATAGCCGACCAAGTCTTGCTAGTGGACGACCGACGCGACGCGGTGGAGGCGGTGGTTCACAAATACGATGCGTTACTGAACCTGGCTTGTGCGGACCGGTTCGCCTTCCAACGTGACGCGGTGCGGACGGCGCTGCGGTTTCTGGTGTCCGACAAATATCCGAATCTCGAACGGTTGGCGCTGGAAAATTGGAACGCGCACGTAGCAATCCAGCAGCGGCACGAGGGTGGAACAACCGCTTATCTTGCCAAGATGCCATTGCGTGACCGCAAGGCGGTGTCGCTGGACCTGGCAACCGGCGCTGGCAAGAGCTACGTCATGTATGCGCTGGCGGCAATTGCACTGGCGGAAGGATTGGTGGACCGGGTGCTGGTGCTTTGCCCGTCGCTAACCATCGAGGACGGCTTGCTGGAAAAGTTCACCGCGCTGGCAGGCAACAATGAACTGGCAGCGATCATGAAGGAGTTGGGCGCGGTGGTGACCATTCCCGGCATCAAGCGCGGAAACGAGACGGTGAAGGCCGGCGACATTTGCATCGAGAACATCCACGCCGTATATGAAAACACCGGTTCATCCATCGCCGACAGTTTTCGCGGGCAGGGTGAGCGGACGCTGGTGCTGAATGACGAGGCACACCATCTATTCAATCAATCGGTGAAAAAATCCGAATGGTTGAAATTTCTGCTGAACGCGGATTTTGGATTTCGATATATGGTCAATATGACCGGCACGCCGTATGTCGAGGACGAATATTTTCCCGATGTGGTTTATCGTTATGGATTGAAACAGGCGATTGCTGACAAGGTGGTCAAAAAGCCGGATTACAAAATCGAGGACACCTACACGGCGCACGACTGGCAAAAGACCTACGCTTTTCATCTGGAAAACCAAAAGAAGTATGGCAAGAAGTTGAAGCCCATCACGATCGTGGTCACTGCGGAAATCGCAAGGTGCGTGGAGGTGTGGCATGAACTGGTGGAATTCCTGATGAAAAAGGGAAAGCTGAAGCGAGCAGAGGCCGAGGCGAAAGCGATTTGGGTGACGTCCGGTGTGCCGGGAAGCGGCACGGCCAAGGAGCGGGTGGAGGCGGCTTACAGCCCGCGTGATGACAAGGATTCACCTGAGAAACGGCGCAAGGAGAACCTGGCATTGCTCAAAGAAGTGGACGAGCCGGGCAGCCCGGTTGAATGGATCATATCCGTGGCCATGCTGACGGAAGGTTGGGACGTGAAAAATGTCTTCCAAATCGTGCCGCACGAATCCAAGGCATTTAACTCGAAATTGCTCGTCCAGCAGGTTTTGGGGCGCGGCTTGCGCGTGCCGCCGGGACTGGACGGCCAACCGCTGGTGCGCGTGAACAACCACGAAAAATGGACTCCGGCCATTGCCACACTGCTGAATGAAATCCTGGAAGTTGAAAACACCCTGTCCTGGGGTTACGACGAGCGGCGCAAAAAATATGTCTTTCCGCTGTACAACCTGCGCTACGAGCCGAAGCAAACGGCGGTCGAAGTCAAACGGGTGAAGGCTGGCGCGCCGGACGTGAAGTTTTTGCCGCAAGACCGCAAGACACTGGAATCTTCGACGTTTTCGGAAACCGGGAAAGTTGACGTTGAAATCGAACACCGAAACCTCTACGAAATCGACGATGCAGTAAAACTCGTGCGCCTTTTTCTCCGGGAAAAGGACGAGCGGGCAGCGGCGGCATGGTCCAAAAAGCGGCTGCGCGAGTTTATTGTGGGGAAATTGAAGGAAGCCGGTTACGACGACAGCTTTTTGAGCAAAGAGAATTTGCTGCGGTTGCAACAGGGATTCGGACCGATGTTTCGTGAACTGGACAAGGAGCATCCGCGCATGAGCCAGATAGCGAAAGAAATCGTGCCGGTGGATTTGACTGCGATTCCCCGCCAGGCATTTTCCGAAAGCACACTCAAGGAACACGGCACGGTTTGGCATGTGAAGGACGAGGCCGCGCCGTTCAGTGGACATGAGGTTCACTTGTGGGAGCAGTATCAAAAATGGAAAAAGATCGCCGGGATTGATGAATCAGGGCTGGCGGAAAATGCGCGTGAGATTGCAAAAAGAATCCAGCAAGTTGATTTGAGTGTCTTCAAAACGCCGTGGAATGTTCACTACGCCAGCTACGAACCCGAACGGCAATTCTCCGACCTTCTGTTCCAACACGCGAACTTGTTCGACTCATTCGTGAAGATGCCGAACCAGGGCGGCTATTCGTTACACAAGTTTCTTTGCACAGGTCACGGCGGGAAAATACGCGGGCTGGAAATCTGGATTGATGCAAACATTGGCATAAAGTGCAATAGGCCAGTCCTTCTGAATCAACGTCAATCAGCGTTTATGAGCGGTTCACCTCATCCGGCCTGCGGCCACCTTCTCCCCCATCCGATGCGGAGAAGGAATTCTACGCCGTTTGCGGCAAAAAAACGGCTCATCAGAAGCCTCGCCCCACCTTTCGTGTGATTCGTGTTTTTCGTGGCTGGACTGAATCCGTGTTCATTCGTGCCCATCCGTGGTTAAAAAAACGGCGCGCACGGAGTGACGCGCCCTGCCCTTTTGCGCTCCTCTGCGTTCTCTGCGGTCTCCTGTAACAAGAAATTCCGGTTACGCCACGGAATAGTTCGAAATCGCCTTCATGTATTGGGCGCGTTCGAAGGCGCTGGGCGCCGGGCAGTTTTTCTGGCTCAGGCTGCCCTTGAGCTGGGTGACGGATTCGTATTCATGCTCCTCCATCCAGGCGACGAGATCTTTTTCAATGACGTTGATATGCCCGACACCGTGCCGGATGAGCGTGGAACAGAGCATGGTCACGTCCGCGCCGGCCATCAGCATCTTCAAAACATCGGATGCGCGATGGATGCCGCTGGTGGCCGCCAGGCTGGCCGTAAGCTGCCCGTACAGGATGGCAATCCAGCGCAACGGCACGCGCATGGCCATGGGCGTGCTCAGCAGGATGTTGGGCTTTACTTCCAGCGTTTCGAGATCAATGTCCGGCTGATAAAACCGGTTGAACAGCACCAGCCCGTCCGCGCCCGTGTCATTCATGCGCCTGGCCATGTTGGCAAAATTGGTGAAGAACGGACTGAGCTTCACCGCCACGGGAATCGTCACCCTGGCTTTCACCGCCTTGAGGATGTCCAGGTAGGTCTGCTCGATCTCCCCGGCGGGCAGGTTCAGGTTGGTGGGGATGTAATAGATGTTCAACTCCAGCGCATCGGCACCCGCCTGTTGGACCAGCCTGGCATATTCCGTCCAACCGCCGGGCGACGAGCCGTTCAGGCTCGCGATGATGGGAATTCGCACGGACTTTTTCGCCGCGGCAATGTGTTTGAGATATTCCTCCGGGCCGAGGTGATATTCCTCCGGCTCGGGAAAATAGGTCAGCGCCTCCGGGGAGCTGAAGGTCCCCTGCTCCATATTGCGATTCAGCTCCAGGCGGTCCTGGCGCAATTGCTCCTCGAACAGGGAATACAGCACCACCGCCGGCGCCCCGGCGTCCTCCATGCGCTGGATGTTGTCAATTTCCTCCGAGAGCGGCGAGGCCGCCGGCACCAGCGGCGTGCGCAGCTTCAATCCAAGATAGGTCGTGGTCAGGTCCATAAGATAATTTCTAGTTTTTCGTAGCAGCCGAGGTAACGAGGCTCTGATTCATTTTTAAATATGAAATGAGCCTCCTCACGTCGGCTGCTACATTTATAATCAGGGTTGTTGATCCACCGTGGCGGACGGTTTGGCCGGCGCCGCCGGAGCACCCTCGGCCTTCAGATTGCGCCCGGACAGGTACTGGTAAAATTTCCAGCGGCGGTCGGCGTCCGTCTGGGCCTGGGCGAAGAATTTTTTCGCGTCCTCGGGCTTGCTCTTGGTGAGCATCTTGAACCGGTTCTCCGAGAGCAGATAATCCTGCACCTTGGTCTTGGCCGCCATTGAATCCAGTTGCAGCGGGTTCTCGCCGGCTTCGGCCCGGCGCGGGTCGTAGCGATACAACAGCCATTGACCGGACTCCACCGCCAGCTTCTGCTGGCGCGCGCCCACGCCCATGTCGAGCGCGATGCCGTGCGCGATGCAATGGCTGTAGGCGATGATGAGCGAGGGGCCGGGATAGGATTCCGCCTCCACAAAGGCGCGCAACGTCTGTTCGTCCTTGGCGCCCAGGGCGACGCTGGCCACGTAGATGTTGCCGTAGCTCATCGCAATCAGGCCGAGGTCCTTCTTGCCCGCCGGTTTGCCGCCGGCGGCGAATTTCGCCACCGCGCCGCGCGGCGTGGATTTGGACATTTGCCCGCCCGTGTTGGAATAAACTTCCGTGTCCATGACCAGCACGTTGACATCGCGTCCGCTGGCCAGCACATGGTCCAGGCCGCCGTAACCGATGTCGTAGGCCCAGCCGTCCCCGCCAAAAATCCAGACGCTGCGTTTGACGAGCGTATCGGCGATGGTCAGCAACGTCTTCGCCTCGGGAGTCTCCAGCTTCGCCAGTTTCTGTTTCAGGGCGGCCACGCGTTCGCGTTGCTCGTAAATCCCGGCTTCGTCGGCCTGAACCGCATTGACGATGCCGTTCACGAGGTCGTCGCCCAGTTGCGGCGCGAGCTTCTTCACCAGTTCCGTCGCGAATTCCTTTTGCTTGTCAATCGAGACCCGGAAGCCGAGACCGAACTCGGCGTTGTCCTCGAACAGTGAATTGCACCAGGTCGGCCCGCGGCCGGCCTTGTCCACGCAATAAGGCGTGGTCGGCAGGTTGCCGCCGTAAATCGAGGAGCAGCCGGTGGCGTTGGCGATGACGGCGCGGTCGCCAAAAAGCTGTGACACCATCTTGATGTACGGGGTTTCGCCACAACCGGCGCAGGCGCCGCTGAATTCGAAAAGCGGACGCAGGAGCTGTTGCTGGCGGAGCTGCGTCGTCTTGACCTTGCGCCGGTCCATTTCGGGCAGTTCGAGGAAGAAATTCCAGTTGGCCCGCTCCGGATCGCGCAAGGGCGCCTGCGGGCGCATGTTGATGGCCTTGAGCTTCGCTTCGGTCTTGTTCTTGGCCGGGCACACGTCCACGCAGAGCGCGCAGCCGGTGCAATCCTCGGCGGCCACCTGCAGCGTGAATTTCAACCCTTTGAAGTCGGGAACCCGGGAGTCCACGCTCTTGAACGTCGCCGGCACGCCCTGGAGGGCCGCCGGTTCATAGACTTTCGCGCGGATGGTGGCGTGCGGACAAACCGCCACGCATTTCAGGCATTGGATGCAGATTTTTTCGTCCCACACCGGAATGTCCAGCGCGAGGTTGCGCTTCTCGTATTGCGCGGTGCCGGTCGGGAACGTGCCGTCCACCGGGAACACGCTCACGGGCAGGTCGTCGCCTTCGCCGGCGGTGATTTTGCCCAGGACGCGCTTCACAAATTCCGGCGCGTTGGGCGTGACCGGTGGCAGCAAGGGGCCCGCGCCATTCGCGCGGTTCGGCACCGGCACCTCGTGCAGATGTTCCAGCGTGTTGTCCACGGCCTTGAGGTTCATGGCGACGACTTCCTCGCCTTTTTTGCCGTAGGTTTTCTTGATGGAATACTTGATGGATTCGATGGCCTTGTCGCGGGGCAGCACGCCGGACAACGCGAAGAAACAGACCTGCATGATGGTATTGATGCGCCCGCCCATGCCGCTGGCGTGGGCAACCTTGGTCGCGTCAATCACGTAAAATTTCGCCTTCCGGGCGATGAGCGTTTCCTGCAACGGCGTCGGCAGTTTGGACCAGGCCTCGTCCTTCGAATGGGGCGTATTGAGCAGGAACGTGCCGCCGGGCACCAGCGGTTTGGCCAGGTCAGACTTCTCCAGGAATGTCGGCAGATGACACGCCACAAAATTCGCGCGGCTGACCAGGTACGTGGAACGAATCGGCTCCGGCCCGAACCGCAGGTGCGACACGGTCATGCTGCCGGATTTCTTGGAATCATAAACGAAATAACCCTGCGCGTAATTGTCCGTGCCTTCGCCGATGATCTTGATGGAGTTTTTGTTTGCGCCCACCGTGCCGTCGGCGCCCAGGCCGTAGAACATGGCCCGGATCACGTTGTCGGGCTCGGTCGAAAACTCGCTGTCCACCGTCAGGCTGGTATGGGAAACGTCGTCGTTGATGCCGACGGTGAAATGGTTCTTCGGCTGCTTCGACTTGAGGTTGTCGAACACCGCCTTGACCATCGCCGGCGTGAATTCCTTCGACGACAAACCGTAGCGGCCGCAAACCACCTTCGGCATGGCCTTCAATTTGCCGATGCCGGCCGCCAGGCCTTCCGCCAGCGCGGTGATGACGTCCTGATAAAGCGGCTCGCCCGCCCCACCCGGTTCCTTGGTGCGGTCCAGCACGGCAATGGATTTGACGCTCGCCGGCAAGGCCTCGACAAACCGGCTCAGGTCAAAAGGCCGGTACAACCGCACCTTCAGCACGCCGATTTTTTCGCCTTTCTTGACGAGATAATCCACCGTTTCATGCGCCGCCTCGCAGCCGGAACCCATCAGCACGATGACGCGGTCGGCATCGGGTGCGCCGACATAATCGAACAGTTTGTAGGCGCGACCCACGACCTGGGCGAACTGGTCCATGACCTCCTGCACGATTTGCGGGCAGGCGGCATAATACGGATTACACGCCTCACGACCCTGGAAGAAGGCGTCGGGATTTTGCGCCGTGCCACGCAGCACCGGATGGTTGGGCGACATCGCCCTCGCCCGATGTTCGGCAATCAGTTTGTCGTCAATCAACGCGCGCAGGTCCGCGTCGGTCAGCGCCTCGATCTTCTGCACCTCGTGCGAGGTGCGGAAACCGTCGAAGAAATGCACAAAGGGAATCCGCGACCGCAATGTCGCCGCCTGCGAAATCAGCGCAAAATCCGTCGCCTCCTGCACGCTGGCCGAACCGAGCATGCCCCAGCCGGTGGTGCGGCAGGCCATGATGTCGCTGTGATCGCCGAAAATGGACAGCGCATGGGTGGCCACCGCGCGGGCGGTGACGTGGAAGACCGCCGGCAGGAGTTCGCCGGCGATCTTGAACATGTTGGGGACCATGAGCAGCAAGCCCTGCGACGCCGTGAACGTGGTGGCCAGCGAGCCGGTCTGCAACGCGCCATGCACGCTGCCCACCGCGCCGCCTTCACTCTGCAACTCCGCGATCGACGGGATGGTGCCCCAGAGGTTCTTGCGGTTCTCGGACGCCCATTGGTCGCAAAATTCGGCCATCGGCGAGGAGGGCGTGATGGGATAGATGGCCATCACTTCATTGAGGCGATACGCCACGAGGGCGACGCCTTCGTTGGCATCAACAGTCAGTTTGGGTCTGGTGCTCATATTGGTGAATTAAAAAATCAACATTTCCGGGTCATGGAAAAATGGCGGTTATGCCGGCCGGACAGATTAGAACATTCCGGCCCTCGACGACCCTGAAATCACAATAAATTAAGTGGCTGGAGAAACCCTCACTTTTTTTGTCAAAGAAACACCATTCATTGTCTGGCGTGCCGGAAATTCACCACGGATAAACACGGATTCCGGAGGGCGGAATTCCGCAAGGACTCACTTTTTCGCGAGATGTTCTGCCACATCGTTCCCCTTGGAAGCGCCGGCGTCTCGCCGGCGTGTGACCGCGAAACTGGCCGGCGAGACGCCGGCGCTCCCAAGTCAAAGCTTTCCAACCACGAATCCCCTTGCCAACTTCCTGCCGCCCGGCATAGAAACCTCCTGTGAACTTCGGAAATTCAATTCACCATTGGCCCTAAGCTCATGGCAAATAAATGCTTTTAGCTATGCGGGCCATCGCGTTAATTTTGGGATTGGTTGCGGGCTTCCTGTTGGCGATGTTGTGCTGCGAGCCGATTTACGACTTGATTTGGCCGAACGCCACCGACAAGCACGAAGGGGGCCCTGCGTTCTTTTTCGTGCTTGTGCTTGCACCGACATACATGATCATCGGCGCGATAGTTGGAGTCATCGTCGGTGGAAGGTTTTCGAAACGAGGCTAAGGCCGGGCGAGATTGGTGGCACAGCAAATGAACGCCATGGAAATTCCCGTACAACATCATCCCGACCGGAAACGATTTGAGCTTCAAATCGCCGGCGAAACCGCGTACGCGGAATATCTGGAGCACGGCCAGACGTTGGTTTTGACCCATACTTTTGTCCCGCCGCCGCTCCGCGGGAAAGGCCTGGCCGGAATACTCGTCCGGCACGTCCTGAATTTCGCCCGCAAAGAACAGAAAACGGTCGATCCGCAGTGCAGCTATGCGGCGGCCTTCCTGAACCAGCACCTGGAATACGCCGACCTGCGGATGCCGAGGTCCTGACGCCCGTCTAAAACTCATATCCCAGTAGGAGCCGAGGTAACGAGGCTGAACTTCTTCGGATCAGCATTGGTTCAGAACCTCCTGACATCGGTTCCTGTTTTGATTGGCGGGCGGCCAACCGTATCGGCAATGGAATGTGACGCAGGTTTCTTTTGCCAATCCGCGCCGGAAATTCCATCATCCGGCATCATGAACGCTTTCCTCATTCTCGGGCTGCTGACCGGCTGCGCCGCGATGGCTCAGCCGGTGCGTTTTTATCTCGGCACTTACACGGACCATTCGTCGAGCCGGGGAATTTATACCGGCACCCTGGACCCGGACACCGGCCGCCTCGGCCTGATTGAACTGGCGGTCAAGGCGGCCAGCCCCAGCTTTCTCGCCCTCTCGCCGGATGAAAAGTTTCTTTATGCGGCGATGGAAGGCGGCGGCGGCTCGGTTGGGGCATTTCGCGTTGAGCCGGACGGCCGGTTGACGCCGTTGAACACCTTGCCGTGTGACAAAGGAACATGCCACGTCTCGGTGGACGCGACCGGCAGCAATGTTTTCGCCGCCAACTATACGGCCGGCAGCGCGGCGTGCTTTCAAACCGGGCCGGACGGCTCCCTCAGCCGGCGCACCGCCCTGGTCAAACTCACCGGTACCGGCCCGAACCCGGAACGGCAGACACATCCTTATATTCATTCGATATACGCCGCGCCCGGCAACCGCGTTGTCTATGTCTGCGACCTGGGCACGGACAACGTGTGGGTGTTTGACCTCGACGTCGCCAACGGCGCGTTGACTCCGGCCCGGCCGCCTTCGGGCAAGGTTCCCCCCGGCAGCGGGCCGCGGCATCTGGCGTTGTCTCCCAACGGCCGGTTCGCCTACGTCAACGGCGAGATGGGGATGAATGTGACCGCGTTCGCCCGCAATCCCGACGCCGGCGCGCTTACGGCAATGCAAACGCTTTCGACCCTGCCGGCGGATGTGGAAACCAACGGCATGACCACGGCGGAAATTGTCTGTCATCCCACCGGCAAATGGCTTTACGTCTCGAATCGCGACGTGGCTGGTCGCGGCCGGGATAGCATCGCCGTGTATGCGATTGCCGCCGACGGCAAGCTGACGTGGCTGCAGGACGCGCCGGCGCAGGTGAAAGTGCCGCGGGGATTCAGCATTGACCCGACCGGCCGCTGGTTGCTGGTGGCCGGGCAGCAGGACAATAAAATCACCGTTTTCAAAATTGATGGCGCGACGGGCAAACTGTCGCCCACGGACCAATCCGCCACGGTCGGCGTGCCGGTGTGCGTCATCTTCGCATCCACGAAGAAAGCACTGGTCAATCCCCATTGACCATACCTCTGATCCGGTTTCAGCCGGTCACAACCGGACACTCCCACCAACGATGGTAGGACAACCGCATTCCGAATTCCGCATTGGCGGACCTTTTTTCTGAATGCATGTTGGGGATGGACGATCGGGGATGGATGGAATTTGAATTTCTTACCACGGATGGACACGGATTTTTCAAGCCTGCAGGGCTGGCATCTTTGTAGATTGCGGTCACAAAACAAATCAAGCTCCGTTCAGGAGAGACATCATCGGAAGATGCCGCCCCGACGGGGTTGGGTTTGTTTTGGGTTCACGGTTCTACAAATATGTCGAGCCTACGGTGCCGGGAACCTGTAGTGTCGGCGCTGTGCGCCGATTCGTTCGAACCACAGGCTCGACGCTACGACTTCTGCGGCGGTGATGAAGGAGGATTTGCCGTTAATCAAAATTTATTTTTTAACCACGCCGAGCGGCAGAACGACCTTCCCGTAAAGTTCATTCAGAACCTGCGCGAGGCCGGTGTAGATCGCCGAAAAGCCGCAAACGAGCCCTTCGTAGCCGGTGAAATGTTTGAAATCCGCGCCGGCCCCGGCAAAATCGCCATACGCCAGCAGGAAAAAAAGAACGGTCAGCGTGCCAAAGACAACCTGGAGCGCAACACTCAGGCGGAGCGTGCCGAGGAACATGACCCCGGTAAACAGTCCCCACAGGGCGAGATAGGCGGCCATGGCGGTTTCGTTCGCCGGCGCGATCAAATTCAATTTTGGCAAAACAATCAGCGTTACCAGTGACAGCCAGAAGAAACCATAGGAAATGAACGCGGTGGCGGCAAAGGTGTTGGCCTTTTTCCATTCCATGATGCCGGCGATGACTTGCGCGGCGCCGCCGTAACAAATGCCCATAGCCAGAATCATGGCGTTCAGTTCGTAAAAGCCGGCGTTATGCATATTCAGCAGCACGGTCGTCATGCCGAAACCGAGCAGGCCGAGCGGCGCCGGATTCGCGGTGGCATCTTTCATTTGAATGACGGTTGGTTCGCTCATAAGGGTGGGAGTTGATTGGTTTAACGGAATTCAGCTTTTTATTGCTTGCCCTTCACCAGCGCCTCCACGACATGCGGGTCGGCCAGGGTCGAGGTGTCGCCAATCTGGTCCACGGCGTTCTCGGCAATCTTGCGCAAAATGCGGCGCATGATTTTGCCCGAGCGCGTCTTCGGCAGGCCGGGCGCGAATTGAATCTTGTCCGGCACGGCAATCGGCCCGATTTCCTTGCGGACGTGGTTGGCGAGTTCCTTTTTGAGTTCCTCGCTTTCCTTGATGCCATCCTTGAGCGTCACGAAGGCATAAAGCCCCTGCCCCTTGATGTCGTGCGGCATGGGCGCCACGGCGGCCTCGGCCACCTTCGGATGGCTCACCAGCGCGCTTTCAACTTCGGCCGTGCCGATGCGATGGCCGGAGACGTTCACCACGTCGTCAATGCGGCCCATCAGCCAGTAGTCGCCATCCTCGTCAATCCGGCAGCCGTCGCCGGTGAAGTAGATGTTCGGGTACATCGTGAAGTAGGTTTCCACGAACCGCTGATGATCGCCCCAGGTGGTGCGCATCATGCCCGGCCACGGTTTCTTGATGCAGAGCTTGCCGCCCTCGTTAAGCCCGACTTCCTTGCCGTCGTCGCGCAGGATGACGGGCTCGACGCCGAAGAACGGTTTGTTGGCGCTGCCGGGTTTGAGCGTGTGGGCGCCGGGCAGCGGATTGATGAGGATGCCGCCGGTCTCCGTCTGCCACCACGTGTCCACGATGGGGCAACGGCCCTTGCCGATGACGCGGTGATACCAGATCCAGGCCTCGGGATTGATGGGTTCGCCCACGGAACCGAGGGTGCGGAGCGTGCTCAGGTCGTATTTGTTCGGCCATTCCTCGCCCAGGCGGATGAGCGAGCGGATGGCGGTCGGCGCGGTGTAGAAGACCGTCACCTTGAATTTCTGCACGACCTGCCAGAAACGGCCGGCGTCGGGGAAGGTCGGCACGCCCTCGAACATGAGGCTGGTGGCGCCGTTGCACAATGGGCCATAAACGATGTAACTGTGCCCGGTCACCCAGCCAATGTCCGCCGTGCACCAGTAAATGTCGTCCTCATGCACGTCAAAAATATATTTGTGGGTGAGCGCGGCGTGCAGCAGGTAACCCGCCGTCGAATGGACGACCCCCTTGGGTTTGCCGGTCGAGCCGGAGGTGTAAAGAATGAACAGATGGTCCTCGGCGTTCATGGGCACCGGCGGACAGTCGGCGCTCGCCCCGGCCATGAGGTCGTGATACCAGAGGTCGCGGCCCGGCTCGATGCTGCAGGGGGTGTCGTTGCGTTTGACGACGACGACCTTCTCGATGCTCGGGCATTGCTTCAACGCCTCGTCGGCGATGCCCTTCAACGGGATGCTCTTGCCCGAGCGCAACGACGTGTTCGAGGTGATGAGCAGCCGGCAGGCGGAGTCCTGGATGCGCCCGGCCAGCGCGTCTGCGCTGAACCCGCCGAACACCACCGAGTGGATGATGCCCAGCCGCGCGCAGGCGAGCATCACGACGGGCAGTTCGGGTATCATCGGCAGATAAATCGAGACCCGGTCGCCCTGCTTGAGGCCGAGCGATTTCAGGACGCTGGCGAACTTGCAGACTTCGTGGTGCAATTGCGCATAGGTGAGCTTGACCACGTCGTTCTCCGGCTCGCCCTGCCAGATGAGCGCGATTTTGTTGCCCTTGGTCTTGAGATGGCGGTCGAGACAGTTGACGCTGATGTTGAGCTGGCCGTCTTCGAACCAGGTGTGCTCGATGCGTTTGGCGGCGGTGTCCCACACGTATTTGCGGCCTTTGGTGGGTTTTTGGATCCATTCCAGCGTCGCCGCCTGCTCCAGCCAGAACCCGTCCGGGTCGTTGATGGAACGGTCGTACATTTTTTTATATTGCTCGGCGTTGATGTAGGCGCGTTTGATCACTTCCGGGCTTGGCGGAAACGTCCGGTTTTCCTGCATCAGTGAACTGGTCGATACGGTCTGGGTTGGATTGCTCATGGTATGTTTTTTTCTGGTTTGATGTTGTGGTAAACTTAACCCGCCCGGCCGGGCGTCGTCACTCCCTCACTGGAACCGGTCCGGATGCCGTGCAGCTGGAAGACCAGCTGGTTGATATTGTCCAAGGTGGCCTGCAACTCCGGTTCCACGGCCCGGCGTTGCTCCGGCGCAACGGCCAGGGTCCGGTCCCGCAGTCCCCCCGCCCATTCGCTGCTGGCCAGCATCACGCCGCCCATGCCGAGGCCAAAATCGCATTCATCATTCTCGCCGCAACACGTCCGCCAGGCCAGCGCCCAACCGCGCACGGTGTTCTCGACGTGATACCCGCCGCCCCCGGCCACCAGCATCGGGCAACCGAACCGCAACAGCCGTTCCAGGACTTCCACCACCGTGTTGTTGGTCAGGCGCAGATGCGTCAACGGATCCCCTGCCAGCGTGTCCAGGCCGAGTTCCAGCACGATGACCTCCGGCCGGAAAAACTCCACCAGCGGCATCACGACGCCGTCGAATGCCGACAGGAAGGCCTCGTCATACGTTTCGGGCGGCAGCGGGACATTCACGTTGTATCCCCGGCCCGGCCCTTCGCCGGTTTCATTTTCAAAGCCGCCCCAGGGAAACAGTGTCCGGCCGGTCTCATGCATCGAGATCGTCATCACATCCCTGCGCTGATAAAATGCCGCCTGCACCCCGTCGCCGTGATGCGCGTCCACGTCGAGATACAAAACCCGTTTCCCGGCCCCGGCCAGTTTATTGCAGGCGAGCACCACGTCGTTCAAAAAGCAGAACCCCGCCGCGCGCTCCGCCATGGCGTGATGGAAACCGCCGAGCAGATTGAAGGCGATGTCCGCCCGGCCCTCCAGCAACAAATCGGCGGCCACCAGCCCCGCGCCGCACGCCCAGGCGCCGTACTCGAACATGTCCTTGAACACCGGCGTGTCCGGCCCGCCGAAGCCCAGGTGCAGGCCGGCCACGGTCAAATCACCGCCGGCGGCCCGTTGCAGTTCGTTTAGGTAACGGGCGGTGTGAAACTGTTTCAACTCGGCGGACGTGGCTTTGCGCGGGGCGACCTCGATCCGCCCGTCGGAGCCGAGCAAGCTGAACGATTTGAGGCGCTGGCGGGTGAGGCTGGCGCGCTGGGTTTTGAACGGACAATCCGGCGGGTAACTCAGCCCTTCGATTTCGGGCGAGTACAGAAAGGCCAGTTTGCGATCGCTCATGCGAAAAGGGTGATGATGCCGTCAAGGACGGTGATTGAAGCAATGGAATTCGCCCCGGGGAATTGGAGAAACTTCCCTGTTCCGCGCATCTTTGAATACTTGCGTTTCAAGGCCATCTCATCCTGTCCGGACTTCGGGCCTTCCTCCGGAAAGAGGGACGCCCTTGCCGGTGACCAGTTGTGATGCCATTCCGCCCGGCGGCAGCCACGCCTCCGCCGACAAAATGTTCCACCGTCACTCGCTTCTGGGTTCTGCGCTTTTTATACCCCAAGCATGCCTTTGCAGCAAGAAACAACTCTTGCCGCCGGAAACATTTTTCAGGTGGCTGTCCAATCCCGGCTCATCCGGGGATTGGTCCGCGCTGGTGACGCCGGCCGGCAAAGGCACGCGGTGTACATCTTCCGCTGAAAAAGTTGAATTAAAACAAGCCAACAGTCTTGACCGTTATTGCTGATTATTTGCTTTTTTGGGGGTGGAACCGGTTGGCCGGGGGCAAAAGAATTTTCAACCGCGGATAAACAACGAACTCGTTTGCCTTTGGCGTTTGGACTTTGGCGTTGAATCCGTTCAGCGTGGCACGGGCCAGGTGCCGGACAGACGGTCTTGCAGGCCGCGACCCGGCAGGACCAATGACACTATCGTCAGGGCGCAAACAAACAGCGCGGCCAACAGCATGGCAGGTACCAGGCCAAGCAACACCTTTAACTCAGCGGCCAGAATGAAGCCCAACACGATCGGACTCCATGCCACCAGCGCGCGCCAGAAGAGCCGCAATCGCGAGGCGCGCCGGCCGTCTGTGCGGACAAACGTCACCCGCGCCGCCAGCAGCACCAGCCCGCCCCGGAACACCAGCGCCGCCGCCACCGCAGGCAGGCCAACGTAAATCGCGAGGGCCGCGGTCAACATGGCGAAGGGAAACCACGGCTGTTTCATCGGCTCGAAAGGAGAAGTCTTGTGCCGGAATTTTTCCAGGGCGGCGTCCGTTTCCTGCAGCTCGGTTTCCGTCGGCGCCGGGTTTTCGGCAACGCTCTGTTCGGCAAAATGGCGGGACTCGCCCTTGATGTACATCAGCGCCAGACCGCTCGTCCAGGCCGCGTCATTGGTAATCACGTTGCGGTAATGGCCGGCGATGTAAACGGCAAACTGATGGTCGGTCGGATGCGGCTTGTCTTTCATCCACCGGGTATTCAGCGTCGTCCGCGTCTGGAGCAAGTCCTGCAGCTCGGCCAGGCTCGGATTGGCCTTGCTCCACCGTTCCATCATCGTGATGCCGAACAGCATGGTCACGCTGACCAGAAGTGGAAACGCGAGGCAACCGGCCAGGATGCCAGCGCGGCGCCAGCGTGTTACTTCGGCCACGCGAGACAACAACGGCTTCAGTGTGCCAGCCGCAGCTTCCGCGTCAGGCAGTTGCGGCAGATTGTCCAGGAAACGGCGCGCAGGCACCGGCAACGGGACCGGGACGGCGTTCGCGGTTCCCGTGGCGGGTCCCGCGTCACCGGTCAAGGCGGCGGCGGCGACGGCGCTGAGGAAAGAACCTGCGTTAACCGGCTGAACTGCCGAATCGTTAAATCCGGCAATGGAGTCAAGACCCGGCGCCGGGAAATCGAGCAGCTTGGCCCGGCCGTCGCCGGTAATCCACACACGGTCCAACGCCAGCACCAGGGGCAGCGTACCATCCCTGGTCGCCGCGCCGATTTCCCGCGCCAGGTCGTAAAGCCAGAACCGCACCTGGCTCCACGGTTGGCGGGCATGGGCCAGATGCACAAGCGGCCGGCCGCCCACGGCTTCGAACGCATCCCAGTTCTCCTCCGGCGTGCGCCGTCCGGTGAGCCAGCGGAGGCGACCCACGCGGCCGATATTCCGCAATGCAGCCAGTACCGCCGGGGTGCCGGGCGGCACGGCCCGGACCCACACCTTGCGCAGCAGGCGCAGGTCATAACCCAGCAACCATTTTGTCCCGTCGGACTGCCCCAGGGTTTCCAGCACGTGATACGGTCCGACCATCGGCCCGGTTTCGGCGACGGGCGGCGGCAGTTCGGCTGTAGCCAGCATCGTTCGTGATTCGATCGCCACCTGCGAAACCACCCGGGTTTTTGTCGTCAGGTCATGCACGGCGGCAAATCCGTTCCGGCGGCGGGCGGTGCAGAACAGCAGGGCCAGGATGATATAAAACGAAAGACCCATGAACACCTGCGTCAGCGGTGAACTTTCAAAATAAGTCCGGGGATTGGCACCATACGTCAGCACGTACGGCAGCATCGGCGCCACGACATATATCAAGGCCCGCCCCAGCGCGCGCCAGAACCCCGGCACATTCCGGTCCGGCCCGACGACGCGCAGGCGACAGATGGCTTTGCCGACGGTGGCGCCCCGGAATCCTTCGAGCAACGCGTAATAGAGCAGCGCAATGGCCAGGGTCGGGAGGACAATGAACAACAGTTTGGGGGAACCCGTGCCGGCCAGATTCAGAAAATCCAGCGGGCTTTTGCCCCGCAGCAGCATCAAGGTGGTGCAACCGGCGCTGAGAATCAAGTGGTCGATGAACCCGGCCAGGATACGGAGCCCCAGCGTGGCGGGCGTGGGCGCGGTGGAACTGTAAGGGGCCAGGGCCTGGCTGAGTTCGTGATAATTTTTGAACCGTTCGCCGGGCTGCTTTTCAAGGCAACGCAGGATGGCCTTCGCCAGACCTTGTGGAATGGCCGGACGGAATTTTTTTGGCGACGGCGCGCGTTGTTCGAGCACGGTGGCCAGCAATTGCACCGTGTTATTTGCCTCGAACGGCGTACGACCGGTGAGCAGGTAAAAGAGCGTGCTGCCGACGGAATACATGTCCGAGCGGACGTTGAGTTCGTCGCCGCGCAATTGTTCGGGCGAGCAAAAGGCGGGCGTGCCGAGGAACGCGCCGGTCGCGGTCAACGCGGGTTCGGTGCGGACGGCGGTGGAAATTGAGAGCCCGAAGTCCCCGATCTTTACCGTGCCGTCGGCGTCCCGGAAACAGTTGGAGGGCTTGATGTCACGGTGCAGGATGCCGATGCGCTGGGCCGCCTCCAGGCCGGCGATGATTTGGAGCACGCCATCCACGGCCTCGGCCACGGGCAGGGGGCCGCGCTCGCGCACGCGCTCCTGCAACGTGCCGCCGGTCACCAGTTCCATCGCGATGGCCGGGGTCCCGCCAATCTCCTCGGTGCCAAAAACGTAAACGCTGTTCGGATGATTGATCGAGGCCGCCATCCGGCCTTCGCGGATGAATCGTTCGCGCGCCTCGGGCGAATCGAGCGTCTGGCTCAACACCTTGAGCGCCACGCGCCTTCCGCTCTCCAGGTCCTCGGCGTCAAACACCGCGCCCATCCCGCCCTCGCCCAGCAGGCGGACGACCCGGTAATGCCCCAGTTGTTCGCCCGGCTGCGGCAAGCCGCGCGAACGCGTCCGCGCCGGAGTCAGGACCGCTGTCTCCGTCTTCGGCTCGCCGGCCTGGGTGGGGAGGGCCGCTTGCAACAGGCATTTCGGGCAGAGGTCCGGCGGCACATTGGCGGGCAGCTCCGCGCCGCACCGGGGGCACTGGCGCCCGGAAGGGGAATTGGTTTCACGCTCAGCCATAATTTCTTTCCACCCTCATCTTAAGCAAAACCGGCGAAAGGTAACGCGGTACCCGGTGGTATCTTCATTTGCTGCAGCGTCGAGTCTGTCTGCCGCGCCGAAGCCTGACGCAGGCGGGTGGCTCGAATGAATCAGGGCACCGCGCCGACACTACAACCCGAATTGACCGACTCCCGCATTTTCACGGACCAAAAGTTGAAAACAGATGGCGGATTTCCTCCTCGATTTCCTCCGGCGAAGAGACCGTGTCGGCGATTTCGGCACGCAGGATTTCGCGATACCGGGCGCGCAACCGGTGGATGGCCATCTTGACGGCGGCCTCCGTGAGGTTGAGCCGGGCGGCAATTTCCGCATACGGCAGGGCCGACTCGTCCCGGGTGAGACAACTGCGAAGGTATTCGAACAACTTGGCCCGGCCCGAGGCCAGATACTCCTCCTGCAGCCGCGCCATGACCCGCCCGATCAGGGTCATGGCCCACTGCCGGTCAAAGAGGACATCGGGTTGGAGCTGGTGGACCGGCTCGGCGGCGAAGCGCGACTCGGCCAGTTCCTGATCGATGGACAGGATGGGCGCAAAGCCGCCCCGTTTTTGCGCATGTTGGCGGTCCCATTCGTTGGCCAGAAAGCGTTTCAAGGCCACCAGCAGAAAGGTGCGGAACCTTCCCTTCTCGCGCGCGGCGGCTTTCAGATAATCCTTTTCCAGCAGCCGCGCAAAAAACTCCTGGGTGAGATCCTGCGCGTCGTGCGGCTGGCGACCCTGGCGGCGCACGAAGGCATAGAGCGGATACCAGTAGGTGCGGCAGAGCGTTTCCAGTGCTTCGACCGAACGGGGTGAATCCTTGTCCTGCGCCGACAGCACGAGGGACCAATGCGTGGTGACGAACACCGGCGGCGGCGCAGCCTCGCTCGAGGGCGGCGGCGTGGCGGAAGGATCGGCGGCCGGGCTGGTGCTCACTCATCCGAGCCTAGCCGGACAGTGGGAAACTGCAAGCCCGGCCGTTAAAACCAAGGCTGAAGGCCGCATAAAAGACTTCGCTCACGCGGCGGGAAACAGCCAGCGTTCGACGCCGAGGACGAGGACGAGAATGAGAACGAGATGGCCGGAGCAGCCAGGAATTTGGAATTCAGCCTTCATTCATTCCTGCCTTGTATTTCATGCGGTTTGCCGGATAATGCTGTGCGAACACCGTTCACTTTACCAACCCATGAGCGCCAAGACCGCCAAACCCAAGGATACGCCCGAGAGCCGCTGGCTCTCCTTCCGCCCCGAAATCAAGGTCCTCGATTGCACCATCCGCGACGGCGGCTTGATGAACAATCACCATTTCGACGACCAGACCGTCAAGGCGGTCTATGACACCTGCGTCGCCGCCGGCGTGGATTACATGGAACTCGGCTACAAGTCGTCGCGCAAGGGCATCAAACCGGGCGAACATGGCTGCTGGAAATATTGCCAGGAGGACGACCTCCGCCGCATCGTCGGCGACAACCCGACCGACCTCAAACTCACGGTCATGGCCGACGCCGAGCGGTGCGATTATCGCGAGGACATCCTGCCGAAAAAGGATTCGGTCATCGACATGATCCGCGTGGCGACCTACATCACCCAGATTCCCACCGCGCTGGACATGGTCAAGGACGCCCACGACAAGGGTTACGAAACCACGATCAACCTGATGGCCGCCTCGATCATCCCCGACCGCGAACTGGACGAGGGGCTGGAAATGCTCGTGAAATCCGAGGCCAGGGCGATTTACCTAGTGGACAGTTTCGGGGCGTTTTACAGCGAGCAGATCCATGTGCTGGTGAAGAAATATCTTTCGCATTGCAAACCCGCCGGCAAGGAGGTGGGCGTGCACATGCACAACAATCTGCAACTGGCCTACGCCAACACCATCGAAGGCATCATCGAAGGCGCCAATTATCTCGACGCCACGATGGCCGGCCTGGGCCGCGGCGCGGGCAATTGCCCGATGGAACTGCTCATCGGTTTCCTGCGCAACCCGAAGTACCAGCTCCGGCCCATCCTCGACTGCGTGCAGAATCACATCGAGCCGATGCGCTCCAAGCTGTTGTGGGGCTACGACCTGCCCTACCTGCTGACGGGCCTGCGCAACCTCCATCCGCGCGCCGCCATCAAGTTCAAGGAAGCCGAATTGAAAGGCGAGAAGGGCGACATCCTCAAGTTCCTCGACGCCGTGACAGACCAGGAATAAAAAAGGGTGACGGGTGGCGAGTGACGCGCCTTCGTCCTGAATTCTGGCTTCTGGATTCTGAATCCTTTATTCAGAGTTCAGCGTTCAGCCTTTTCTTACTTCCTCTTTCTTACTTCAATCTCGACCATCTCGCAGTTGGCATCGAAGCCGGCTTTCTGCAAACCCAGCGAGTAGGTCAGGTTCATCACCCGGCCATTCTCACGGAACCGTTCCGGATGCAGATAGGCGCAATACGCCAGTTCCACCCGCTTTCCCTGGCAATACTCGGGCACTTCGATGCGGGCCACCGGCGGACTCCAGGGACCACAAGGAGCATCGGCGACATGGAAACGAATCTCCCGCGGGTGATCGAAGGCGCTCGACGAAGCCATTACAAACTTTTCCAGATACGGATTCCAGGCAACGGAGACCTGGCCGGGGACGTTCCCGACCAGTTGGGCGGCGGCCTCTTTCCGGGGCGAGAATTCCGGACCGGCGCCGGCGTAGAATTCATAGGCAGCGGGGTCTTCGATTTTCTCCGGGCGCACCCGGGCCAGGACGGCGCCCTGTTGCCCCTTGAATTCCTTGATCCCGAAAAGATAGAGCCAGCCATCCGCCTCAATCACCTGGGTCGGCTCGACGGGAAAACGCCAGTCCCCGTGCGGTTGCAGGCGCTCGAAGGGTCCGAGCGCAACCTTGGACCGGCCAAGACCGGAACCGACGCCGCGGAAATCCCATGAACCAGTCCCGAAAACCTCGATGAGCGTATAAAACAGGTAGTACTGGCCGTTCACGTGGATTCCGCCCAACGGCCAGATCCGGTAACGGTCGGTTGGTTTTTCATCCGGCAGGAATTCAAAAGGCGAAACGGCGTCACCGTTGCTGGACACGAGAAAATTGAACGCGGGCGGATAACTTTTGGCCGTGTCGGCGAGAAAAGCGATGGCACAGGATATGGCCCCACCGGCAAACTGCGGCGCCCCCTCGGCGGACCGGGAACCTTTGAACGTGTCGCCGTATGCCCAGATGGCCCCGCCCGGGACGACGAAAGACTCCCCGCCATCCTGGGAAACAATCGAAGCCCTGGCGTGCGCCCGGTTCCAAAGCGAGCCGAAGAATCTGGTGTGGACAATTTCGAAGGGCCCGTTCGTCTGCTTCTCCGCCGTCGAGGAAGGCGAACAGCCCGAAATGAGGACCACGACGCCAAGGAGGGAAATCCAGCCGATCGTTGGCAGGCGGTTCATGTTGTGAGGAAGGAAGTTTTTGGGGAAGGCAGCTTGAGCGTCCGGCCCGGAACCACAAACACGCCTTCTCCCTGATGATGCATCGTCCGGGGCCGTTTCCGGCGCGGATCAATCCACGCCTTGACCACCTCCAGGACGAAAAAGTTGTATCGGGTGACCAGTGTTTGGTCCCTCACCTTGCATTCCAGGCTGGCATAACACTCGGCGATGAGCGGGGCCTGGACGACCGAGGCGGCCACCGGCGTGAGGCCGAAGGTTTTGAACTTGTCCACCGACCGGCCGGAAGCGTTCCCGCACGCCACCACCTTTTTCGCCAATTCCACCGTCGGCACATTGATCACGCATTCCCCCGTCGCCCGCAAAATCTCAAACGTGTAATTCAGGTTGCTGATGACGCAACCCACGAGCGGCGGCACAAACTCCATCATCGTATGCCACGACATGGGCATGACATTGGCGCGACCGGCGCGGGCGGTGGTGACCAGCACGACCGGTCCGGGTTCGAGCAACCCATACACCTGTGCCAGCGGAAACTCTCTTTTTTTGGCCATGCTCAATCAATCAATGCGTTTCTTCTTCGTAACGCCGCCGCGTGAGGCCGAAGGCCTTTTACGCGGAGGTTTCCCGGCCCAGATATTTCTTTTCGGCGGTGTCCACGCGGATGATTTCGCCGTTGGTGATGAACAGGGGAACCATGATTTGGAGGCCGGTTTCGAGCTTCGCCTCCTTCCATGACGTGTTCAAGCCGCCCCGGCTGGGCGGAGCGGTGTCCACCACTTTGAGCGAAACTTGCGCCGGCAGGACGATGTCAAGGAGCCGGCCATCGAGCCGCAGGGCCTTATATTCCTCGTTCTCCTTGAGAAACCAGCGGCGTTCCCCGACCTGTTCGTTGCTGAACTCGAACTCCTCGAACGTCTCGGCATCGGTGAAAACCTGCCGGTCAGCCTGGGCATAGCTGTAATTTACGCGGCGGGTTTCCAGCGGGGCCACGGTCACGCGCTCGCTTTCGGCGAAAACGCGGTCAATGAGGCGGCCGGTCAGGAGGTGGCGCAGGCGGGTATGAAGTTTGTGCCGGGTCTGGGCGGTGCC
>JBKQOA010000144.1:0-7084 GCA_052145735.1 Limisphaerales bacterium | reverse complement strand
GTCGGCCGTGTCGCTGGCGCGCTTCCGTTGTCATCCGAGGACACGGTGAATTTGATTGAGCAGCATCTGCGCTGCAAAGGTTCGAGTCGTCTGCTCGTTTTGATTGTTGCTGCCGCTTACGAAGCTGCGAAAACGCGACTCGGCGAGCGTGTGCTCAACCTGACCGCTCACAATGCCGCCGATGAACAAACCGGCGCGGTGGGCGACATTCAAATCACGGTGCTGGGCGACGACAAAGTAGTGACGAGCTATGAGATGAAGAACAAGGCTGTGCAGCGCAGTGACATTGACCGCGCGCTCCAGAAAATCGCCGCACAAGGGAAACACGTTCAAAACTACATCTTTATTTCAACCGAGTCTGTGGCAGACGACATTCGTGAATACGCGCGCTCCAAGTATGACGAAACGGGCGGCGTCGAAATCGCGATTCTCGATTGCATCGGATTCTTGCGCCACTTTCTGCATCTGTTTCATCGCCTTCGCAAAGACTTCCTAGACCAATACCAAGTTCTGGTTCTCCGCGAGCCGGACAGCGCGGTCAGTCAGGCTTTGAAAGAAGCATTCCTCGCCTTACGTCAGGCGGCGGAGAGTGCGGATTGAATCGAAAAAGTTGAACCTGACAGTTTCCAAAGTTTTTGCACTTTCACGGAGCGGCTCCGTCTGTTACCAGTTTCCTGTCACACAAACTGACCAAAAGATGAAACGCCAGCGAAATGGCCAGCATAAACAGCGGGCAAGCCTTGCGTCACCGGGCCGGCTTTGGCATCCCGACGTGCCGGGGCCGCTTTGGAATGGGACACGGCGCGTGGGGGCCGGGCAGATCGAGGCCTATTGCCGCGTGCTCGCCCGCGAATTCCAGCCGCGCAAGATCATCCTCTTCGGTTCGTACGCCACCGGTTCCGCCACGCCGGATTCGGATGTTGACCTGGTCGTCTGCCTGCCTTTCCGAAGTTCCGCAACGGACAAGGTGGTGGAAATTCGCGGACGGGTGGAAGCCCCGTTTCCGATGGATCTGCTGGTCTGGCGACCGGCTGAAGAGCGCAAGAAAGACGGTTTTACCCGCTCCATTCTGAGTGAGGGCAAGATAATGTATGAAGCCAGCCACGCGTGAATGGGTCCGCTGCGGCGACGCGTAGCGCAGGTTTCCAAACCTGCTGTGTCGCCGACTTCCAAGTCGGCAGGGCGCACAACATTCAACAATATGTGGGTTTGGAAACCCGCGATACAGCAGACTTGGAAGTCCGCGCTACTTTGGTTGCGGCTTCGCCGCGCTGGGATGTCATCTGGCCGCCGCTCCGGCTGCAACCGACTCAATCGTCCGCACGAGCCGCTGGCATGAAAACCTCGATTATGTTAATCCGGCGGTTTTTCGGGTTGCGGAAAATTCAGGGTAAACATCACGCCGCCGCCCGGACGGTTGGTCGCGGTGATGGTTCCGCCGTGCGCCTCGACGAAACCCTTGACGATGGTGAGTCCGAGTCCGCTTCCGCCGGTGGGCGCGGTGGGCGCGCGGAAAAATTTGTCGAAGATGCGCGGCAGCCACTCGGGCGGAATGCCCGGTCCGCGGTCCGCGACGCTCAACGCCAGTTGATCGTTCGCCAGTTGCGCCGACACTTCAATCGGCGTGCTCGCGGGAGTGTGGTTGGCGGCATTGAGCAGCAGATTGGCGAGGGCGTGTTGCGCGAGGGAAAAGTCGAGCCGGACCAGCATGGGCGCGGCCGGCAGGTCCAGTTTCACCGGGTGCGCCGCCAGTTCGCGTTGCAATTCGCGCAGCGTCGTCTGTACCAGATCGCGCGCGTCGTGCCAGTCGAGGCGTGGGCGGACCTGGCCCGATTCGAGCCGCGCCACGTCGAGCAGGTTGCCCACCACGCGGTTGAGCCGGGCATTGGCTTCCTGAATCTCGCCGATCAACGCACGCTGCTGCTCCGGCATGGCGGCCCCGGCGGCGGCGAGCGCGCTGGCGGCGCTGGTGCTGGCCGCCAGCGGCGTGCGCAGTTCGTGCGAGATGGAATTCAACAGCGTCCGGCTGAATTTTTCCGATTCGGCCAGCAGGCGCGAATGTTCGGCGGCGGTGCGGAGTTCCACGCGGTCGAGCACCAGCGCGGCCTGGCGCGCGAACATCTCGAGCAAATCCCGTTGCGCGAGCGTCAGGCGCTTGTCCGGAAAACCCACCGCCAGGATGCCGAACGCCTTCCGCTCGGTGGCCAGTGGCAGATGCAGCGCCTCCGCGCCGGGCAGATTGTCGGTGAAACGCCCGGCAGCCTTTCGCTGGCGGAACGCCCAGTCGGCGACGCTCAACTCCTTTTCCGACAAGGCCAGGGAACTGTCGGGATGCGCGAAAAGTTTGTTGTTCTCGGGCAGTGCGACGGCGATGGGCGTGTGAAAGACACGGTTGATCTGCGAGACCAGTTGCCAGACGACTTCGTCGCGCGAAGTCGCCTCGGCCAGGTCGCGCGACATTTCGTAGAGCGCCGTGGCGCGTTCCTCGCGGCGGCGCTCGGCTTCTTCCTGGAGCCGGATGCGCGCCACCAACTGGCCGAGCACAATTGCCACCACGAAATAGAGGCCGAACAAAATGCCGTCCTCGACGGTTGCGATGATGAACGTAAAGCGGGGCGGCAGGAAAAAATAATTCCAGGCCAGCGCGCTTAAGGCGCCGGCCAGCAGCACCGGGCCGCGGCCCACCTTCAACGCCAGCAGCACCACGGCGAGCAGGAAAACCAGTCCCGGCACGCGCGGGCCGGTGAATTTCATAAGTGCGAGATTCAGGACGCCCGTGGCGGCCACCGCGCCGGCGGCGAACAGGTATTGCTGAAAATTGGAGGCAAACGCCCGATGCCAGATCCGCACGGCGGGCGCGCTGTCGGCCACCTTTTCGGAGCGGACAACGTGCAGGTCAATGTCGCCGCTTTCCCGCGCCAGCTGGCGCAGCAGGAGGCTGGCGCGCAGCCATTCCAGCCAGCCGGTGCCGGACGGTTTGCCAACGATGATTTGCGTGGCGTTCTGCATGCGGGCCACGCGCAACAGCCCGCGCACGAGGTCGTCATCCGTGGTGGCGACGACTTCCGCGCCGAGTTCGCGGGCAGTGGCCAGGTTTTTTTCCAGTTGCGCCTGGGCGGCTTCCGACAGCGGACGCGGATTCTCGACATGGACGGCGAGCCACCGGCAGCGGAGGCCATCGGCCATGCGGCGCGTCCAGCGGATGAGCGGCTCGGAAAACGGCCCGGGACCCACTGCTACGAGCAGGCAATGCCCCGTCTTCCACGCGCCGGCGTTGGTTTGCATCTGGCGAAGTTCCCGCGTGTCCACGCCCACGTGGTCCGCCACGAGCCGCAAGGCCAGTTCGCGCAACGCGGTGAGATTAGCTTCGCGGAAAAAGTTTTGCACGGCAGCGGCGGCGCGGTCGAGCACATACACCTTGCCCTCGTGCAACCGCTGGATTAGCTCGGCGGGCGGGAGGTCCACCAACTCGAACACCGCGCCGTCGAGCACGCTGTCCGGCACCGTCTCGCGAATCTCCGCGCCGGTGACTTGGCGGACGGTGTCCGCGCGGCTCTCGACGTGCTGGACATTGAGCGCGGTGATGACATCCAGGCCGGCGTCGAGCAATTCGGCCACGTCCTGCCAGCGTTTCGGATGACGCGAGCCGGGGGCGTTCGTGTGCGCGAGTTCATCCACGAGAACAATCTGCGGATGCCGGGCCAACGTGGCGTCGAGATCAAATTCGGTGAGCGCGATGCCGCGATGTTCGAGCTGGCGGCGGGGAATCCGCGGCAGGCCCTCGGTGAGGGCGTCGGTTTCCTTGCGTCCATGCGTCTCGACGTAGCCGATGACCACGTCGCGTCCGGCGGCGAGTTCGCGTCGCGCGGCTTCGAGCATGGCGTAGGTTTTGCCGACGCCGGGGCACATGCCGAGAAAAACCTTGAGCCGTCCGCGTTTCTTCGCGGCCTCCTCGCGCTGGAGCGAATTCAACAGCGCATCGGGATTGGGACGGCTGTGTTCAAGCATGACCTTATTTAACAGAGTCCAATGCCAAGTTCACCTGCAAAACATTCACGCCCGGTTCGCCGAGAAAACCAAGACTGGCGGGGTCGGTGTTTGCGCGGACCAGTTCCAATACTTTTTCTGCGCTGAGGTTGCGGGCCTTGGCGACGCGGGGCGTTTGCAATTCAGCGTTGCGCAGGCTGATGTGCGGGTCGAGACCGCTGCCGGAGGCGGTCACGGCGTCGGCGGGTACGAGCGCGTTGGCCGCCAGACCATTTTGCGTGCGGTAATCGGCGATGCGCTGGGCGAGGATGGCGACCAGGTTCGACGAGGTCGGGCCGAGGTTGCTGCCGCCGGAACCGGTGGCGTCGTAGCCGTTGCCCGCCGCCGAGGGGCGCGACTGAAAATATTTGTCGGCGATGAATTGCTGGCCGAGTAATTTTGAGCCGTGAACGGTGCCGTCCTTGTCCACGATGAGGCTGCCGTTGGCCCGGTCGTGGAACAGGAGTTGTCCGATGCCGTACACGACGAGCGGATACAGTCCGCAACAGACGACGGCGAAAATCAGCGTGACCATCACGGCGCTGCGGAGTTCAGTAAAAAGATTTTTCATAGGGGATTAACCGCCAAGGCGCCAAGGACGCCAAGGTAAAACGGCATTGAGGCTTGTTGTGACCCAATCGTCCTCGTCGTCGTCCTCGTTCTCGTAATCGAATCCACGTCCAATCGAGGACGAGGACGAGAACGAGGAGGAGTAGGACGGGCGTTGCGTGTTAGATTCCAGTTCATCAAAAATTTGTGTTCATCTGTGGCTCAGACAAGTTTCAGGGTGGTGATCAGGACGTCTATGGCTTTGATGCCGACGAAGGGGATGATGACGCCGCCCAGGCCGTAGATGAGCAGGTTGCGTTGCAGGATGGCCAGCGCGCCAATGGGTTTGAATTTCACGCCGCGCAACGCCAGCGGTATCAGCGTGATGATGATGAGGGCGTTGAAGATGATGGCGCTCAGGATGGCGCTGTCCGGACTGCGCAGGCCCATGATATTGAGCGGGGCGATGGCGGGGAAGGTCGCCATAAGCATGGCCGGGATGATGGCAAAATATTTCGCCACGTCGTTGGCGATGCTGAACGTCGTCAGCGAGCCGCGTGTGATGAGCAGTTGCTTCCCGATTTCGATGATCTCGATGAGCTTCGTCGGGTTGGAGTCGAGGTCCACCATGTTGCCGGCTTCCTTGGCGGCCTGGGTGCCGGTGTTCATGGCCACACCCACGTCGGCCTGGGCGAGCGCCGGGGCGTCGTTCGTGCCGTCGCCAATCATGGCCACCATGCGGCCGCCGCCTTGTTCCCGGCGGATGAGCGCGAGTTTGTCCTCGGGCTTGGCCTCGGCGAGAAAGTCGTCCACGCCCGCCTCGGCGGCGATGGCGGCGGCGGTGAGTTTGTTGTCGCCGGTGATCATCACGGTGCGGATGCCCATCTTGCGGAGCTGGGCGAAACGTTCCTTGATGCCGCCTTTGACGACGTCCTTGAGTTGCACGACTCCCAACACCTCCCGCCCCTCGGCCACCACCAGCGGCGTGCCCCCGGACCGCGCTATTTCCTCCACCGCCGTCGTCACGGCCGCTGGAAATTTGCCCCCGGCCTGGTCCACATACACCGAGATCGCTTCCGTCGCCCCCTTGCGAATGGTGCGGACGGGCTTGCCGTCGGCGGCCGGGAAGTTGACCCCGCTCATGCGCGTCTGCGCCGTGAACGGCACGAACTGCGCGTGCTTTTCCCCAACGTCGCGCCCGCGTAAATTATATTTCTCCTTCGCCAGCACGACGATCGACCGCCCTTCCGGCGTTTCGTCCGCCAGCGAAGCCAGTTGCGCCGCGTCGGCCAGCCGCTCGGGCGCGATATTCGGCGCCGGCAGGAAGGCTGTGGCCATCCGGTTGCCCAGCGTAATCGTGCCCGTCTTGTCCAGCAGCAGCACATCCACGTCGCCCGCCGCCTCAACCGCCCGCCCGCTCATGGCCAGCACATTGCGCCGCACCAGGCGGTCGATGCCGCTGATGCCTATCGCGCTCAATAACCCGCCGATCGTCGTCGGTATCAGGCAGACCAGCAGCGCCACCAGCACGGGCACCGAAAAGTCCGTCTCCGAATACATCCCAAAGGGTTTGAGCGTCATGCAGACCAGCAGGAAAATCAGCGTCAGGGCCGACAGCAGAATGATCAGCGCGATTTCGTTCGGGGTTTTTTGCCGGCGCGCTCCTTCCACCATCGCAATCATGCGGTCCAGGAACGTGTTCCCCTTCTCCGAGGTGATGCGGATGACGATGCGGTCGCTCAACACCCGCGTGCCGCCCGTCACGGCGCACCGGTCGCCCCCGCTCTCGCGAATGACCGGGGCCGATTCTCCCGTGATCGCCGCTTCATCCACGCTGGCGATGCCTTCAACGACATCGCCGTCGGCCGGAATTATGTCGCCCGTTTCGCACACGACAAGGTCGCCTTTGAGCAACTCGGTGGCCGGCACTTGTTCCTCGTGCTTGTTGCGCAGGCGGCGGGCGATGGTCTCCTTGCGGCTTTTCCGCAGGCTCTCCGCCTGGGCTTTGCCGCGGCCTTCGGCGACGGCTTCGGCGAAATTGGCAAAGAGCACCGTGAACCAGAGCCAGAGAGCCAGTTGGGCGATGAAGCCCCTCTCGGCGGCTTTGCCGATGAAGATGCCCACGGTGGTCAGCGCCGCGCCCACCAGTGTCACGAACATCACCGGGTTCTTGATCATCAGGCGCGGGTCCAGTTTCCGGAACGACTCGGCCACGGCCGGCCCGGCTATCTGCCAGTCAAATAAAGAAGGTGCTTTGCGCGTCATAAAATCAATAGAGTTTGCCCTGGAGGGCCTGGAAATGTTCGATGATCGGCCCCAGGGTCAGCGCGGGCAGAAAATTCAGCGCTCCCACCAGCAGCACCGTGCCCAGCAGCAGCACCACGAACGTAGCCCCGGAAACCGGGAACGTCCCGGCGCTGGGCGGGGATATTTTCTTGGCCCCCAGCGATCCGGCCAGTCCCATGATCGGCACAATCATCAGAAACCGTCCCACAAAACACGCTATTCC
>JBKQOA010000143.1:0-91114 GCA_052145735.1 Limisphaerales bacterium | reverse complement strand
GCGTCGATTTTCAAGTTGATCCTCAGAACGGCAAATATCCACTGCCGGATTTGACCCAGCCGAATCGCCATGGCGTCGGCATTTACTGGAATGCCGGGGCCGGTCTGCCCGATTGGGGGGCCAAGGGTTATCCGACCTCGGTGGTCAAGGATCCCAGCGGCACCATCCTGCTGTGCGAAGATTGCAGCAGCCAGGGCTGTATGGGAAACATCTGGCCTTGTTGTTGCATCGGCCCGCAAACACACGACCCGTCCGACACCTCCGGTGGCTGGGGCAACCTCTACCAAATTGACTGGAGCGCCCCGACCTCCCCGAACGCGCGACTGGCATATACCGGATACAATGAAGGCCAGCAGTTGTACAAGGCGCACAATTCCAGGTTCAACTACGCTTTTCATGATGGCCACGCGGAAACGTTAAAAATCGAACAAACCACCGGCTCGGGCACGCAGGAAAAAGTGCCCAAGGGGATGTGGACCGTGGTGGCGGGAGATTGATTTTTGCCCTTATGTCCTTATGTTTAAAGGCGCCATTTGGTTCATGTCACCAATGGGACTTCGTTCAGCGTTCAGCAACAGGGTGAGAGTGGCCAGCACAGTTGGTTGGTCGTTTTTACGCCTTTTTGTTCTCGCGGATTTGATTCAGAACCGCACGCCGAAGCCAATGGTCAGGTAGTAATCGCTCTTTTCCGGGATGGCGCCGTCAGAGCGGGCCTGGGGATTTTGGAGATAATCCCAGATGAATGACACGTCGAGATTGAGGTGGCGCTTGATTTCAAATTCCAATGTGGACACAGCATGATGGGTGTACTGGCCGGCGTCCCGCTTGCTGACTATGCATTGCAGCGTCTGGATGAATGTCAGGCGGCTGGTGAAATCATACTTTAAGTTGGATTCAAACACCCCGGCCGCGGTGGACGCGGTGTCGGCTTGTCCCATCTCGACGGTATCAAACCGGGTGTATTGGAAGCTGGGGCCGACCGACACCGTCCACTCCAGGTCATTCCGGTCGAAGATGTAGTAACCCACGGCCACACCATCCGTCAGACGATACGCGATGTTGGCCAGCGGATCGTGGTAGCATTCAAACTGGAGCGGACGTACGAACCAATCGTGATTGAGCCGGATGTCGTAGGAGAGGTTGACGCGGTCGTTGTTGGCGTTCTGGGAGTTATTGACCTGGCTGTAACTGCCCAGGTAATTCAACATCAGCGTGGTGTTGGGCGTGCGCCGGTCCAGTTCGGCGGTGGTGCTGATCGTGGTCTGCTTGTTGTTGCCGGATTGCAGAATAATTCCCAAATTAGCCTTGCCCGACCAGTTGCGAATGCCCGTCCTACCGCCGCTGGGCGTGATGCCCGTCAGCAACTCAAGCGGCTGGCTGATGGCTTCCGGCCCCAGGACCATGACGAGATCATTGCTGAGCACGACTTTGCCCAGCACCGGTTCCTGTCCCTCGAACAGGGTGTACACCCGGTGGGTCGTGTAGAGCTGCCGGACATCCTTCAATTTCAACGTTTGTTCATTGAGTTCATCGCTGTCAAACTCAACTTCTTTGTCCTGGAGGTATTTGAGCTGGCCGCGCAGCCATTCGCCCGACTTGAGCTGGACCCAGTCGGCGTCGTCGTGGCCGACGGCGGGCGGCACCCAGGCCAGGTTGGTGGAGGCAACCGGGGGTGGCCGATTGGTGGGAACGACGGCCGGGGCGGCCGGCGGCGCATTGGTTTCGCCGGGCACGGTCCGCTCGAGTTTGCGGATTTCGGACGGGTACAACGTCAGCCGGCCGCTGAGACCGGACTGGAACACCACAATATTGGTCGTTTCTTCGATGACCGTGCCGACAAATCGCTCGCCGTTGGTGGCAATCAACACGTCAGCCCTGACCGATGGTGCGAACGCCGCGAGGACCAGCGCCCACAACCATGATTTCAATATTTCGTTCACGGATGAATTTTTAGGACCAGCCTGGTCATTTTGCCGCGGGCGGGCGGGTGGACACCACGGTTTTCTCGATTTGTGTCATGGCAAATTTGCGCCACCACTCGTCAGCCAGATCGCGCGTCCAATCCGCGGCGTTCCGACAGCCGGCCAGCGCGTCGTCCAGGTCGCGGGCATTGGCCGGCCGCGCCGCCGAGTCCTTGGCCAAGCAGCGCATCAGCACGTCCTCCAGGTCGGGCGCCACGGGTTTGCCCAGCCGTTCGGACGGCCGCGGCGGCAGGTCCTTCACCTGATGCATCAACACCTCGCCCAGCGTAAGACAGTCATACAGGACTTCGCCGGTGACGAGGAAATAACCGAGCGCTCCCACCGCGTAGAGGTCGCTGCGCGCATTCACCTCGTTCGGCCGTTCGACCGCCTCAGGCGACATGTAGAGCGGCGTGCCAAGCGTGACGCTGGCGGCGGTCAGTTCGATCTGGCCTTCCTCGACGCGCGCCTTGGCGAGGCCGAAGTCGAGCACCTTGACGAAATCCGGCACCCCGCCGCGATGCGTCAGGAAGACGTTGGCCGGCTTGATGTCGCGATGCACCAGGCCGATGCCGTGCGCTTCGGCCAGCGACCCGCAGATCTGGCGCAGGATGGCAATCACCCGGCTTTCCGGCTGGGCGCCGTATTGTTTCACCAGCCGGTCAAGGGTCAGGCCATCGAGGTATTCCATCGCGTAGTAAAAAATGCCTTCGGGCGTGCGGCCGTAATCATAGAGGGCGATGGTGTTGGGATGGGTCAACTGGCCGGTCATCTGCACCTCGCGCTCAAATCGCGCGGCGTTGTTCGGATTCATTTTGTCCGTCTGCAACAATTTCACCGCCACAGGCCGGCGCATCAGTGCATGGTGGGCGCGATAGACCGCGCCGAACGCGCCTTCGCCGATCTTGTCATCCAGCGCATACTGGCCGAGCTGTTTTGCCTTTAACGCCGCTTTGCGCGCCGCGGTCTGCAGCCGGTTGGCCAGGCGCATCAGCACATAAACCAGCACTGCCCCGACAATCAGCAGCCCGAAGATGGACCAGAAACCGATTCGCAGGATCCGCAATGGACGGAACGCTTCAGCCCGGTCCTGTTCCGTGACCAGGCCCATGTTGAAATCGTCCAGCCATGTCCAGGCGCCCACCACGGGCATGCCGCGGTAATCACGGTAACCATTGGCATCCGCGCCAGCGCGGCCGGCCAGGGCCTCGCTCACGGCATGGGTGAATGGCAGTTCCGTGCGGCGCTTGGGCGACTGGCGTCCCTGACCGAGGTCCACCAGCGGGTCGCGCAACTCCAGCGTCAGGATGGAGCGCGCATCCGGCTCGTCCGGGATCAATCCCACGCGTTTGAGGTCATTGTCAAAACGGCTGTCGGAAAGTTGTCTGCCGTCGCGGCTGAAGGCATAGGTCTCGCCGGTCTGGCCGGTGCGGGCCGTGGCGAGGATGCGGGTGAAATCCTTGTCCGGCTCGATGCGCAGTCCCAGCACGGCAATGACCTCGCCGTTGGTTGAACGGATGGGGGCGGCGGCGAACATGGTGGGCACGCCGGCGCGCAGGTTGCCCTGCCGGTCCGGAATCATGGCCACGCTGGGGAAAGGCTGCGTGACCAGGGACTTGCCGGCCAGGCACGAGGCCATGGCCTCCGCGTTGCCCGGCGGTTTTTGCATGCCCACGAGCTGGTCGCGCATCGAGGCGACCACCAGAAAATTTGTGTCCAGCACCACGAATCCGGTGAACCCGCGGCGGTCGAGCACGGGTTTCAAGTGGTCGCGCAACGCGGCCAGCTGTGGCGACATCAACAATGTCGCCTGGACTTGTGTGCCGGATTTGGCCTGCTGAACCAGGCCGGCGGCGAGTTCGCGCACACGGTTGTCGTCGGCGATGTCTTCCGCATCCGACCGCATGTCCGATGACCACGCGCGGAGCGCCTCGGTGTTGGCTTTCAGGATGGTCTGGAGCGTGTCGGCGATCTGCTGTTTGGTGGCGCCCTCCATTTTCACGCGCAGCCAGACGCCGAGGAACGCGAGGACCACCGCCGCCACCAGCGGCCAGGCCCACAACTGGGTGCGGAGGAAACCCTGCGTGCGCGTCAGGACACTGGCCACGCTGGATGACCGGGAGGACGACCGGGAATGGGATGGGTTGGATGACTTCATGTTGGTTGGCGGATTGCCATCCCAATGTCAGCCAAACCGCCGCCAAAAATCCAGTCTGAAATCACACGTCCGAAACCGGAATGGCGCATAAAGACTCACCCGGGAATTGCCTGCGCCAATAAAATTGCTTTGAATGGGGCGGGGATTATTGAAAATAACAGTCTGTGACGACGTTGTTCATCGTTGAGTTCTTTCAAAGGCTGCCCAAGCAGACCCGTGCCATCGTGCAGACGTGCTTTTATGGCTTGGGCGCCGGCAGCGCCGCCGTCGTCTTCCAGTTGGGCATGAACTGGCTTTACCGGCTTGGCCTGGTCCAGCTTTCCCATCAACCTCTCACGACCTTTCTCATCGGCAGCTTCGCCGTCATCACCGTCTCGTCGCTGCTGGTGGGCTGGCTGCTGAATTCGTTTTGCGTGGAGGCGGCCGGCAGCGGCATTCCGCAGCTCAAGCTCGCCTTCTGGAAGGATTTCGGCCTGGTGCCGTGGCGCGTGGCGTGGGTGAAATTCATCGCCGGCATCCTCAGCGTCGGCGGCGGTTCCAGCATGGGACGCGAAGGTCCCAGCGTGCAACTGGCCGGCGCCATCGCTTCCAACCTGGCCGGTGTGACCGGCGAAGCGAAGCAGAATCGCCGGGCCGCGGCGGCGGCCGGCGCGGCGGCGGGCCTGGCGGCGGCGTTCAACACTCCCCTGGCCGCCACGACGTTCGTGCTCGAAGAAATCATCGGCGACCTTAACAGCCGGCTGCTGGGCGGCGTGCTGCTGGCGTCGGTCCTCGGCGCGCTGGCGGTGCATGGCATCATCGGCAAGCAGCCCGCTTTTATCCTGTTGGGCGCGGACACGCCATCGTGGATTGGTTTTGCTCTCACGCCGTTCGTGGCCGCCGCGGCCGGTCTGGTGGGAGTTTGCTTTCAACGGGCATCTTTGGGTCTGCGTTCCCGGATGAAGCAGACCCGCCGGGTTCCTGCCTGGCTGCTTCCGGTGTTTGGCGGGCTGATTACCTGGGCGCTCGGCGCTCTCATTTTCTGGCGCACCGGCCATCTCGGCGTGTTCAGCCTGGGCTATGACGATTTGTCGGGCGCGCTGGCGGGTGACATTGGCTGGCAGCTGGCGGCGGGGCTGCTGGTCGCCAAGTTCATTGCCACGTTTTGTTGCTATGGTTTCGGCGGTTGCGGCGGAATTTTTTCACCGGCGCTGTTCTTTGGCGGCATGACGGGCGCGTTGGCAGCGGGGCTGGTGGGATTGGAATGGCCGATGACGCACGTTGACTCATTGACGCTGATTGTGGTGGGCATGAGCGCCTGCCTGGGGGCGGTGGTGGGCGCGCCGGTCACGGGCATCCTCATCGTGTTTGAAATGACGCACCAGTTTGCGCTGGTGCCGGTCCTGATGATCGGCGCACTGGTGAGCCAGGCCATCAGCCGCAAGCTGAACCGCCAGAATTTCTACGACGCCCTGCTGACCCAGGACGGACACCAGCTTGAACACGTCCGGCCACCGCGCGATTTGCAAAGCTGGCAGCAACTGCCCGTGTCCGCCATCGCCAGCTTCCAGCCGGTGACGTTGCGCGGCCTGGACGCCGCGGAAATTCAGGCCGTGTTAAAGGCGCATCCGTATCAGCGTTTTCCGGTGGAGCAGAATGGCCGGCTGGTTGGCATCCTCGCCCGCAAGGAAGCCGGGCTGGCCCTGGCGGAGCAGCGCGCGCCCAAACTGGAGCCGGCCACCACCTGTCGGCGCGAGCAGACCATCCGCGACCTGCAACACCTGTTGATCGAATCCGCCAGCCAGTTTGTCGTCGTGCTGGATCGTCCGGACGGCAAGGTCATCGGCCTGGTCACGCTCCACGATTTGCTGCGGGCGGAGGTGGAAAAGGGCAAGGGCGGAGACGATTAAGTCAGGAACCGGGGAAATTGTTTAGCCGGTCACTTAATCTTTCGGCGCCACGACGTAGGGCATCTGCGCCCGGGGCTGGAACGGCACCGGCGGTTGCGGTTCGGCGCTGACCTCATAACTGACCGCCTCGTTGCTTTTGATTTTTGTCCGCCGGCCGTAGCGGCCATAATACGTTGTTCCCGCCTTCCCGCTGCTGGTTTGGACAAGCGCCGTGCCCGCCGGCAACAACGTCACCGTCACCGGCGTGACCCAGCCATCCTGGACTTCCACATCCGCCACGCCCGGCTGGACGACGACATGGTTCAGAAAGGTCACGCGCAACTGGTATTGCCCCGGCTTGAACGCCAGCCGCAGGATCGGTTCCTTCACCGGATTGAATTCGTAAAAAACCTTTTTGTTCCGTTTGACGTCGGTGATGTCCCAGCACAAATCGTCCGCGTTGACGGCATAAAAATCCACGTAACCGGTGTGGGACCGGGCGCTGGCGGGATCAAGGTTGGGCGAGGCACAACCGCCTGCGAGCAATACGGCGCCGGTGACCAGCAAACAGCCGATGATGGGCTTCATGAATTTCATTGTAGTTTGGGATTCCTGGAGAAAACAACCTTCCGCTTCAAAATTTCATCGACCCTTCCAACCCGATGGAATAGCCGGTGAAGGCACCGCACCAGAAATAGCCGCCGCTGAGGCCGACGGATTTGATCTTCCAGAGCCGGCCCAACACATCGAGGGTCACGCGCCCGTCGGTTTCGTAATAATGGTCGGTTCCCAACGCGCCGCGCAGCCCCTGATACAGGTCGGTGCGGCCGACATCGCCGCCGAAATGCAACGGGCAATCCTGCACCTTCCATGGGGTGAGATAATCAAGGTCGAACTTGTTGGCCCACACCTTCGAATCGCTGCGAAAGCTTAGCGCGTCCGTCGAACGGCTGATGGGCTGGGTGTTGTAGTAGGCGAAGGCCGAGGTGAATTTTGGCGTCCAGCGCCCGAATGTTTTTTTGTACAGAATCTCGAACGACGGCACGAGGGAGAGGGTTTGGACGTTCCAGTTGACATATCGTCCGTCGGCAACGACCTGCCGGCCCAGGGCATTGTGCGCGTCGAAATCATTGTCGGTGTAGGCATACAGGAGGCCAAAGGCGGGCAGCACGCTGAAGCCGCTGTTGCTGAAATAAAACCTCGGTCCCGTGCTCAGCGCGAGCGCCGCCGTGCTGAAATCGGATTCGTTTCCGGCCAGCGCATTGTTCTGGAAGTGATTGATAAACCAGCCGTAGCCGAGTCCGCCGTCGATTGTCGGCGTCCACCGTAAGCCGGTGTCGCCCAAGGGAGCCGGGTCCCATACTTCGAAACTCCACGGGATTTTGTAGATGCTGCCGTCCGCGCCGTTCAACGACCAGCCGAGGCCGGCGCGGGAGGCGATGTTCTGGGTGCCGAGCACGGCCGTGGCCTCGACGCGCTGGCCAATCGCCGTGTCCAGTTGCTGCAACGCCCCGGGCGGCAATTGGGCCCAAGTTGTCCATCCGGCAAACAAAAGAAAGAACGCGCATCGAAACAGTAACCTCCTGATTTTCCTCCGCGACCGTTTGCGGATGATCGAAGGTCCGTCTTCATTGGAAATGCACCAGTTCATGCGTTCACAAGTTTGTCTCAAAACTTTCGGAGGGGCGAGCTCTGCGAGCCCCCTGACTGATGAAATCCTTTGCCAATGGGGGCTCGTGTAACTCGCCCCTCCGATCGAAGAACTGTTGGGACGGTCACTTCACAGCAACCCTGCCAGCCATTCAGCCATTGCCTGTGGCTGTCAACAGAACCTGAACGAAAGGGCGCAGCGCGAAGTGGAACCTTGACCTGCGCGCTGCGCCGATACGACAGCGATAAGATTTATCGTAGATTTGAACGCATCACTTGGCGGTAGCCGGCGGAGTCGTCGGCGACATGGAAACGCCGAGAGACTTGAAATCGTCGCCCAACTTTTTGATGGTCTTTTTAAGCGGCTTGGCTTCCTTGTTGGCCTTGGCCACGGTCTTTTTGATGGCGTCGATTCCAGCAGGTGTCAGGTCATTGCCCAGGGCGGTTTTGATGTCCTGCAAGTCCGCCATGAACGGTTTGAACGCGGTTTTCGCCTCCTGATAGCTGCCATTGAGGGCGATGAATTTCGTTTCCACTTCCTTTGCCCGTTTCGCGCTGCGCGTGCGGACATCTTCGTTTTTGATCAAGGCCAGTTGCTCGTTCCAGTCCTTGAAGTAATCCTGGCCCTTGGCCTGCATGTCGGTGGCCTTGTCGTTCACGTCCGACGCCAGCGATTGCAGCTGGTTGAGGTCAGCGGTGAACTTGTCAAATTGCGGGCGCAAGTCGGCTTGCGGACGTTCCACCAGGTTGTTCAGGCTGGCCATCACCAGGGTCAGTTGAGCATTGCCCTGGTAGATTTGTGCCGCGGTGGTTTGCAAGGCCGTTCCGGTGGCGGCGGATTTGTCATAGCCCTTGGACGCGCAGCCGGAAAGCAGCACGGCCGCGGTTGCGCAGGCAATGAGTTGAAGTTTGAGGATGGTGGTCATGTGTTTTTTTATAGGTTTATTGGTTGTGGTTGGGTGATAAAAAATGTCATGGTCGGTTCAAAGGATGCTATTTCAACGCGTCCTTGTAAATCTTCCCGTCCTTCATGATGACAAGAAAGTTTTTGTCCGGGTCGCCGACGAGGTTGTAGTTTGCCAGCGGATCGCCGTCCACCAGCAGCAGGTCGGCGAGCGCGCCTTCCTGGACGACGCCGAGCTTGCCGGGATACGGATTGCGCGGGCCGGAGAGCGCGAGGAGTTCCGCGTTGTCGGCCGTGGCCATCTTCAGCGCCTCGGCGGGCGAATACCAGCGGGTCATGATCGCGAGCATCTCGCTCTGGGCTTTCAAGCCTTCGGTGTTGAACAAAACATCCGTGCCCCACGCGGTCTTGATCCTGTATTTCTTCGCCAGCTTGTAGGCAGTGTCCGTGCCGTCATACATCGTCAGTTGTTTGATCCGGTTGGGCGTGCCTTCGGCGAAAGCGGACGGGCGGTCATCGGTGAAGGGTTGCAGGCTCCACCAAATTCCCTTCTCCGCCATCAGCTTCGCGGTCGAGTCGTCGAGCAACTGGCCGTGCTCGATGCACTTCACCCCGGCCTCGATGCTTTGCCGCACGGCGCGCGGCGTGTAGGCGTGGACGGTGACGTAGGTGCCCCAGTTCTCCGCCGCTTCCACGGCGGCGCGCACCTCCTCGACGGTGAATTGCGTGACATCCAGCGGATCGTAATTCGAGGCGACGCCGCCGCCGGCCATGAGCTTGATCTGCGACGCGCCCAGCGCCAGTTGCTCGCGCGCGCGTTTGCGAACCGTGTCGGCATCATCCGCGATGGCGGCGGCACCGATGCGTTCGCTGTAGGAAAACGTGCCGGGTGCGGCGGGGAGTTCGTTCGGCAGGCGGAAATCGCCATGCCCGCCGGTCTGGGAAATCATCGCCCCGCTCGGCCAGATGCGCGGCCCGGGCACCATCCCCCGGTCAATGCCGAGCTTTAGCCCGAAGACCGGCCCGCCCATGTCGCGGATGCTGGTGAAGCCGCGCATCAGCATGTCGTTCGCGGTCTTCACGGCGTTGACGTTGATAAAACCGATGTCGCTGGTGAGCAGTGCCGAATTCGCCAACGTGGCAAACATCACGTGCGTGTGCGCGTCAATCAGCCCGGGCATCAACGTCTTGCCCGCGCCGTCAATGATCACCGTATCGCCGCGTTTGTCGGTCGGGATCGGCTGCGCGGAGATTTTTTCAATCTTGTTCCCGCGCACGAGGACGTTTTCGGGCGCGGAAAGCGCGGCGCTTTTGCCGTCGAAGACGCGGACGTTGGTGAAGAGCGTCACCGCCGCGGCGGGCGACGGCGTCTGCGCATTGAGCGCAAGCATCGGGAGGCCGCACAGGGCGGCGACGATGAGATTTTGCGTGCGTGTGGTTTTCATGGTTGTGGTTTGGTGATAAAAATCGCAGTCATCGGATCAAAAGTTGCTATTTCAGCTCCACCTTCACCTGGCTGAGCTTGCCGTCGAACTTGAACGGAGCACGATCAAAGTAGTCGCGGGAAACTGGCGAGCCGAGATCCACGCCCACATCGAAAGTTTCGCTGGCGGTAAATAAAGCGGGCACGGTGCGTTTCAAGCTCGCGCGGGCGACTTCCTTCCCGTCCACGGACAAAACCACCTCGCCCGGCGCGCCGGGTTTGGCGATGGTGGTATCCACGACGATCTGGTGTTTGCCGGGCGTCAGCTTGTCCGGCGACTTCGCGAGGTAACGCTCGATGATCATCAGGTTGTATTCATAACAAAGGTAACCATTGTCCATGTAGCAAGTGAGTCCCCCACCGGCACCACCAAGCGCGTAGAGCACACCGCTGGCATTTTCGCCGGTTTCGAGGTCAATGGTCACGGTGTTGCTCTTTTTGCCGATCCCCGGTGCGGTGAACTCCGGCATACGGGTGGTGGTGTCATCAAAAATCCAGCTCTTGTAAGGCGTAGTCTTGATGTCCTCCGGATGCAGGCGCAACCAGATGCCGGCGCCGATCGGGAAAACCTGGTTTTCCTTGGCCTGCGCGGAGAAAAGTTTCTGGAGTTCGGCGAGCTTGTTCGGGTTCTCGGCGGCCAGGTCATGCGCCTGGGAAAAGTCCTTGGTCAAGTCATAGAGTTCCCAGACATTCTTGGCGGAATCCCAATCGGCGAGTCCCGGTTGTGCGTTTAACCACGGAATCAACGGCCCGAACGTGCAGGCATACCAGCCGTCGTGGTAGATGCCACGGCTGCCGTTGTTGTCGAAATACTGAATATGATTGTTCTCCGGCGCGGCGCGGTTGAAGAAGGACGCTGCCATGCTGACGCCGTCCATCGGATCCTGCTTGAAGCCATTGACGACCTTGGGCTGTTTGATGTCGAGCAGATCATAAATGGTCGGTGCGACGTCGTTGACATGATAGAACTGCGAACGCGGCGTCGGGTCCGGTTTGATTTTGGCCGGCCAGGAAACGACGAGTGGATTGCGAGTGCCGCCGAAATGCGAGGCGATGAGCTTTGTATATTTGAACGGCGTGTCACCAGCCCAAGCCCAGCCGGCGTGATACATGTTGTCCATCTGCGGCCCGCCGAGCGCCTTCAACCCGCCCAGTTCATTCATCGCCGCGATTTGCTGGGCGATGGTGTTGGGAATCTGGTTATTGGCGAGCAGTTCGCTGATGGAACCGTTCTGGCCTTCGGCCGATGAGCCGTTGTCACCCCAGATGTAAAAGATAAGCGTGTTGTCGCGCTGGCCGGTGGCGTCGAGATAATCAACCAACTTGCCGACCTGGGCATCGGTGTGTTCCACGAAACCGGCGAACACTTCCATGAGGCGTATCTGGAAGGCGCGTTCGGATTCGGGAATGCTGTCCCACGCCGGCATGGTGGAGGCGCGCGGCGTGAGTTCGGCATCGGCCGGAATCCAGCCGAGCGCCTTCTGGCGGGCGAAAATTTCCTCGCGCAATTTGTCCCAGCCCTGATCGAAGTGGCCTTTATACTCGTCCGCCCATTCCTGGAAAACCTGGTGCGGACCGTGGGCCGCGCCCGGCGCCCAATACATGAAGAAGGGTTTGTCCGGCGCGTAGGCGCGATGTTCTTTCAGCCAGCCGATCGCCTGGTCGGCCATGTCCTGGGTCAGGTGATAATGCGGATCGTGCGGCGGCTCGATAGGAGTAGTGTTTCGGAAAAGGCGTGGCTCATACTGGGAAGTCTCGCCGGCAAGGAAACCGTAGAAAAAATCGAAACCATAGCTGGTGGGCCAGTAAGTGAACGGCCCCATGGCGGTGGTCTGGTCGGCGGGCGTGTTGTGCCATTTGCCGAAGGCGGCGGTCTTGTAGCCGTAGTTGCGCAGAATTTCTGGAATGGTGGCGGCCGTCATCGGGATGATGCCGGTGTAACCGTCAAAATCCACCGCGCGCTCGGCAATCGTGCCGGAACCGACCCGCTGGTGGTTGCGCCCGGTCAGCAACGCCGCCCGGGTGGGCGAACAGATCGACGTGGTGTTGAAACGATTGTAGCAGACGCCCTCGTCGCGCAATTTGGTGAGCGTGGGCGTGTGGGCGAAACCGCCAAAGGTGTCCGGCGTGCCAAAGCCGACGTCATCAATGAGGATGATGAGAATGTTTGGGGCGTTGGTTGGGAGGCGGTCCGGTTCCACGCGCCACTTCATCACCGAGTCTTGCAGGCGCGGTTTGGCGATGCTGGCCGTGGGCGGCGGCGTAAATGGCAGCACCGAGCCGTCGTTAACGGCGGCCCCGGCGCTTGCGACGAAAAATCCGCACATCGCGGTCGTGAAGGATCGTTTTGTAGTCATGATTGTATGAGTTAATTGTTGTTCGCTGGTGTGGCTTGAGGAAACTTCCACGAGCCATCGAGAATCTCCTTCCGGGGCCGATAGAGGCGCACGGTGTAGTTCCAGCCCTTGGTGATCGGAATGTAGTTCGACTGTTTTGGGTCGCCGCCGAAATGGATCTTCACACTGCCATCGCCGTCCTTCTTCGCAGTCAGGTTATTGAACGAATAGGCGTTGGCCCCGTTCTTCTCGAAGAAACCCTCGGCGTTATACACACTCACTGACCAGAAGCCGTCCACCGGAACATCTTTCACTTTCAGCGCGTAGGCCGTACTACCGTCATTTTTCTCCGGAAAGACATTCAAATAGATCGCATCGCTCTCCGGGTTTCCACCAAAGCCCCCCGCTGTGCCGATCATGTGGCGAATCGGATCCACGTTGCCGACATCGCCGAACATTCTCTTGCTATCCGTCAAAGTGCTGCCCATCATCAGAAGACCATCACGGACTTTCTTCTGCGAAACTGGGTCCCATTCCGGGATTTCAAAGCTGCCGGGAGAACTCTACCGGGCGATGATCTTGTCCTGAATCGCGTGGACAGCCTTGATGTCTTCACTGTCACCTGGATTGACGAGCGTGCGGAAGGCGACCTGGACATAGCGCGTGCCAATCTTCTCGCGGGTCAGGACATACTCGCCCGGATCATAGGCCACCAGTTTGATGTAGTGGTCCTCATTGATAATGACCATCGACTGAAATCGCTTCCCGGTGTCCGGCTTGACGATCGTCACCGGCTCCGTGAGATCGAACACACCGAACGAATAGAGCGTGTCGCGATTCATGCGGACGATCAGTTGTTTGTCGATGGGAGCGGGCTCGCGAACATGCACAATCTTGCCGAACATGCCATCGTCTACCTTCTTTTTGAAATAGAAGTCGGTTTCGGCGCGATTGAAGTTGTCGGTCGTGACGAGTTCCACCGCGTTTGCTGTGGCAATGGCTAGCCCGCAGAGGGCAGTAAACTGCGTGACTTTTGATTTCATAGGATTGGATGGTTTGCGCAAGTCGCTGCGTGTCGTCCTTGGATTTACTTTGCCGGAAGGTCCGTCTTCTCATGCGGCAGGCCGCCGTCATCAATGTCGAAATCCGGATCAAAGATGGTCTTGCCCTGTTCGCCGACAAACTCGGGCTGCGCCTTGATCCACAAGCTCGGCTTTTGCTGTTTGGCATAAGCCAGCAGGCGCGCCTCCAGATCGGCAACGATGTCCGTGTGTTGGTCGGCAACATTGGTCGTTTCTCCGGGATCCTTGGCTAGATCGAATAGCTCGGTCTTGCCGGGGAGCAGGGCGATTTTGACAAGTTTCCAGTCACCTTTGCGCACGGCGCCGCGAAACGCCTCGACGTTGATGAGGATGTCCTCGTGCGGCGAGGGTTTGCCATCCGCCAGCACGGGCCAGATGTCCTTGCCGTCGAAGGGATGATCTGGGCTTCCGGTGCCGCCGGCGAGGGCGAGCAGCGTGGGCATGATGTCCACCATGTGCACCGGTTCACTGACGACGGCGGGTTTTAGCTTGGCCGGCCAGTTGACAAAGGCCGGGACACGCACGCCGCCTTCATACAAGCTGCCTTTGCCGCCGCGGAATGGAGCATTGTTGGCGGGCGCCTTCGCGTTCATAGCGATGCCGCCTTCCTGATTTGCCCGCTCTTCTTTGCTCTTGGCGCCCTCGGCAAACAGGCCGCTGGTCGCTCCGCCGTTGTCGCTGGCGAATAAAATAATGGTGTTATCGCGAATGCCCTTCTTGTCGAGGGCAGCGACGACGCGTCCCACCTGGTCGTCCAGGCAGGAGATCATGGCGCAATATTCGCGCCGCTGCTTGTCCGGGATGTCCGCATAGCGGTTGAGATATTCCTCGGGTGCCTGATACGGCGCGTGCGGTGCAAGCGAGGCGAAGTAGAGGAAGAACGGTTTGGACGGATCCTGTTGCCCGATCAGCTTGACGGCATCGTCACCAATCAGCGTGGAGTAGTAACCCTCCTCCTTGAGGAACTTGCCGTTGCGCTGCCAGTCAATCACCCCGCCGCGCTCGCGGGTGAAATAGTCCACTTCGCCCACGATGTTGCCGTAGAAGTAATCGAAGCCGCGATTCTGCGGCCAATATTTTTTGTCGGCATGACCGAGGTGCCATTTGCCCACCATGTAGGTCTGGTAGCCGGCGTCCTTCAACGCCTGCGGCAGGGTCCGCTCATCGGTGGCTAAGCCGTAGGTGTGGCTCGGAAAAATCACCAGCGTCTGCAGGCCGTAACGCATCGCATAACGGCCCGTCATCAGCGACGCGCGGGACGGAGTGCAGACGGGCATGCCATAGAACGATTCCAGGCGAACGCCTTCGGTGGCGAGCTTGTCAATGTCCGGCGTTTTGACCTGGCGCCATGGTAGCCGACGTCGGCATTGCCAAGGTCGTCGGCCATGATGAAGACGATGTTGGGTTTGTCCGCCGCGCGGACGGAAGTCAGCGCGAGAGCGCTGCACAGGGCGGTTAGGAGTGCGTCTTTGGTTTTCATAATGGTTTTAATTTCATTCCAGGATACTGATCGTGTTTAGAATTTGGCGACGAGCTTGAACCAGACGATGTCGCCTTCAAGCCGCTTGGTCGTGTCCAGCTCGTACAGCCACTTCAGCTCGGCGATCATGTCCACCTTGCCGATCTTGAACACATAAGAGCCCACGGGACCCACACCGGTCGTGCGCGCCTCGAAATCGCCGAAATTTGCGCCTGAACCGCTGTCGCCGGTGATCTGGTCATACCAGAATCCGTTCACGCCCACACCGGCCAGACCGCCGGCCAGCGGGAAATGCTGGGCCAACGTGCCGTCCAAATGAAATTGATCCCCACTCTGGTAATGGGTGTCCGGGTTCTCGGTGTTGAAATCAGCCCCCAGGAACACCGAGGCTTCCCGGCCATTATTCACGCCAAAATACATCAGCCCCAGCGTCGGCTCGAAGGTCCAGAAATTCTTGCCGGTGTTGGCCAGCCGGCCGACCTCATAATCGCCGGTGGGCGCGTAGATGCCCACGCGGAAGTTTGCATTCAGGTTGGAGTTGACGTTGTAGTTGAGCATGAGCGGCATCAGGACGATGTCGCCCAGGCCATTGACGCTGCTGGAACGGTGTCCCGTGAGCGGGCCGGACGTCACGTTGGCGCTCACATCCGCCCACAGGAACGGCACCGTGGCGCTCAGGGCGTAACTCCACCGGTCGCCCCAATCCAGCGGCGGACGCCACAAGCAGGTCAGGCCGTGCCCCCAAATCGTCGCCGACGCGCCCAGCGTTGTCCGTCCGCCGATGGGCAGCGGCACGCTTCCGCCAACCGAGCCGTTGTAATACAGCAGGTTGTAGCGGACGATGAAGGTCTCCCTGGCCGGCACACCATCCACAAAGGAAGACATTGAGCCGGGCATGTAATGACCGGAGCCGCCCTCCTCGGCGAAGACCGTAAAGGACATCAGCGTGAAGACGATGAAGCCAAGTTTCGTTTTTGTTTTCATTGATTTACAAACCCGACAGGCATGCCACCCGATTTCAGTGACTTGATCCGAACACACCCTTCGTCGTCAACAATGCTACTCATTTGACGTTCCGAGAACAATCACTCAAGTTTGAACCGGGCACCACTCCGGGCTATTGGACTTTGGGCCAATAGGTGATGGTGACCCGTAATCGGCATTCTGTGAACACGGACTACTGGCAACCGATTACTGACCACGGCTTCAAGATCAGCCATCTCACCAGGCCATCGCCAGCTGGAGTTGAAAGACCATCGCGTGGTCGGTGTCCCGGTGGAAGGCCGGGTCCCAGATCAGTTGGAAGTCGGGCTGGATTTTGATCGTGGGGGTCAGTTGCAGGGCATACACCGTCTCCCAAACGTATTCGTTCTCGTGGTACACCGTCTTGGTCGTGGACGAAGGCTGGCTCCAGACGAATCCAGTACCGAGCAGATCGTTGCTCGTCCGTTGCAACAGCACATGCTTGAAGGGTTCCTGCACCACGAACCCGGTGCCCGCCTGGGCGGATGCGCCGTCGGACACCTTCTTGCCGCCGAAGCCAAAGCGCCCGAACCAGCCATACGGTGAATCTGAACCCAGTTGCTGCTGGAGGTCGAAACACAGTCCGCCGCCGGTGGCGCCATCCACCTCGGCCGCAAACGGCTGGAGGCGGTAAACGCCGGGTCCCAGGTCGAAAAGGTCCCGCGGCGCATAGCCGATCTCCCCGGGCAACGACCAGTTGTCACTGCTGTAATCCGTCCACGGTGCGTTGCCGGCCTGGGAGTCGCCCATGGAGGCGCCGGCCATGGCGTACCATTCGTCCACCGGCTGCCATTGAAGGTTGAGCCCGAAGTTGTACTGCGCCAGGGGCAGCACCTGCGAATGGATCAGGGCGGAATTCATGAACTTGCTGCGACCGCTGTCGGCATAGGCGTTGCCGTCAATGTAATTGCGCTGGCTGACCATGCCCGCGATCAGGACGATTTCGCCATGGCGCGCGGACTGTTGCCAGGCCAGTTCCGGCACGCGGAAGCCATTCACGTCCGACCAGATGCCGGTGGGATCGGTCACGGTGCCGAGATTGGATTTGGCGGACTGTGTGTTGCCGGCGGACTCGAGGCCGTTCTTGGCCTCGATCTGGGAACTGATCCAGCCGGCGGTGCCGGCATCGGGCGCATTGAAGAGTGCCCACTTCGACTTGAAATCGAAGGTGTAATATCCCAGATCGTTGTCTCCTTTTTTCACGTCGGTCATGCTGACGAAGGTGAGCGTCTGTTCCAGCGAATAGCGGAAGCCGTATTCCGAAAGCCGGTATTTTATGCCTTGCACCGGTCCTTCCAGCGGGACAAATGGATAAACAAGCGCGCCAGGGCGGATGGCCGTGTTGCCGTAATCGTCCTGGCTCGCGAGGTAGGGCATGAGCGGTGGCGGTCGGTCAGGAAAAAACCGGGATCCTGCCGTGCCCTCGCTTGCTCGCTGCTGAATTTCTCGCGGCATGCTTGAACCCGCGGTTGGATTGGGTATCTGGTGCTCCATCTTCATGCCCGCGCCGGGCCGCAATGCCGAAGGCACTTCATTCGTCGGCACCGCCACCGCGCGCCCCAGGCTGTCGAGCAGCAGCATGTCGCCGGGCGGAGCGTTGGATTCGACAGTCGCAGCCGCCGGGCTCGCCGTCACGCCTGCCCACAACGCAAGCGCCAGGATCCCAATCCAAGTCGGCCGGTCAATGCAGACCGAACGTGGGATCATAACCGCGCGCCAGAGTTCATGGTTGAGTTTGGATTTATTCGCCATGGCAGGCCGGTTGGCCAGCCGCCCGGTTATTTTTTCTTAACCGTGTTGTTGGTATTCTGCCAGCCTCCGCCCAGCGCCTTGTAAAGCTGGACGACCGCAATCAGTTCGCCGGCCTGCGCCTGGACCTGGGCGCGCTGGGCGGGGTAAAGTTCCTGCTGGGCCTGCAGCACTTCAAAGTAACTGGATTTGCCGTTGAGATAACGCTGTGTGGCCAGCTCGACAGAGGATGTGAGCGCCACCACGGCCTGGCCGTCGAAGACATTTTCCTCGGCGAGTTTCTGCCGGGTGATGAGCGCGTCGGATACATCCTCGAAGGCCGTCAACACCGTCTGCTGGTAGGCGGCGGCCGCCTCCTGGAATTGCGCCTTCGAAACGCGGTATTGGGCGCGCAACTGCCCGCCCTGAAACAGCGGACCGGTCATCGTGCCGCCGACGTTCCACAGGTTCCCCGCGCCGCCGGTGAAGGAGGACAATTCCGGGCTGGCCCGGCCCAGAAAGGTGGTCAGCCCGATCTGCGGAAAGAAATTGGCAATGCTGACGCCGATGTTGGCGTTGGCGGCGACGAGCAATTGCTCGGATTGGAGGACGTCCGGCCGGCGGCGGAGCAGGGCGCTGGGCAATCCCGCCGGTATTTCCGGCGCCAGTGGTGATTGTTCGGACAGCGAACTGCGCGGCACCGGTCCCGGGCTGCGGGCGAGCAGGACATTCAACTGATTCTCCGTGGTGGCGATTTGAAGTTCAAGTTGCGGGATGAGGGCGGCGGCATTGGCCAGCGCGGCGGCGGCGCGGTCGGTCTCCAGTTTGGAGGCGACCCCGTTGACCAGGCGGTCATTGAAGATTTGATAACTGCCGGCGTAAGCATTGGTCGCCGCGCGTTGAATCTCCAGTTCCCGGTCCAGGTCCAGCAGCTGGAAATAGGCGGTGGCCACGTCGCTCATCAGGGTGATGGTGACCCCGCGGCGGGCTTCGTCGGTGGCGAGGTATTGGGCCTGGGCAGCCTGGCTCATACGCCGGATGCGACCCCAGAAATCAATTTCCCAGAACGCGTTGAGGCTAAGCATGGCGGAACTGTCCGTGGCGCCGCCGGTGGTCGTCGGCGTGTTGTAAAGCGCATTGCGGCCCCGCCCGATATTGCCGCCGTAACCGATTTGCGGGAAGAAGGCGCTGCGGGCGGCGATGGCCAGGTTGCGATACTGCTCCACCCGCGCCACGGCCTGTTTGAGGTCGTAGTTGTTGGTAAGCGCGGTGCGGACCAGTTGCTGAAGCATGGGGTCCTTGAACACCTCCCACCAGGGCAGGTCCCCGAGCGAGTTGGTGCCCTGGCTTTCCGCGAACCGGAAGTTCTCCGGCGTGTTCACGGCCGGCCGCTTGTAGTTCGGCCCCACGGCGCAGCCGCCGACCAATACCAATACAACGGCCAGCAGAAAAAAAACTTTAAACCTGAATTTCATGATTGCAGTGCTATTTTTTCAGCAAGGCCACCTTTGCTGCCGCCAGTTCCTTGAGTTTGTCCGCACCGACCTGGGGATATTCCAAATCGAGGGAGGCGAGGGTCTCGATGACCGCCGCGGCCACCATGGCCCGGGTGAACCATTTGTTGTCTGCGGGCACCACGTACCAGGGCGCCTCTTCGGTGGCCGTGTGCCGGATCATGTCTTCGTAGGCCGCCTGATATTCATCCCAGTATCCGCGTTCTTTCATGTCGGCGGCGGAGAACTTCCAGTTCTTCTGCGGGTTCTCAATGCGTTCGAGGAACCGCCGTTTCTGCTCTTTCTTGGAGACGTGCAGGAAAAATTTCCGCACCAGCACGCCGTTGCGCGCCAGATACCGCTCGAAGGTGCGGATGTCTTCAAAGCGTTCCTGCCAGATGTTCTTGGTGATTAGTTCCGGCGGGACCTTCTGCTTTTTCAGCAACTCGGGATGGACACGCACCACGAGAGTGTCTTCGTAGTAACTGCGGTTGAAGATGCCGATGTGGCCGCGATTGGGCAGGACTTTCATGCAACGCCAGAGATAGTCGTGGTCGAGCTCCTCGGCGGAAGGGGTCTTGAAGGAGAAGACCTGGCAACCCTGCGGATTGACGCCGGACATGACGTGCTTGATGGCGCCGTCCTTGCCGGCGGCGTCCATGGCCTGAAAAATGAGCAGCAACGCCCATTGGTCGTCCGCGTACAGCTTTTCCTGCAATTCGGCGAGCGCCTGAACGCCCATGGCGAGCGCCTCCTTGGCTCGCGGCTTGTCCTCGGTGGTGAACCCGAGCAATTCGCCGGGGTCAAAGTCCTTGAGCCGGAATTTTTTGCCGTCGGTGACCCGGAAGGGTTTCGCAAACTTGCGGGCTTTTTTGATGATTTCTTTTGTTTTCATAGCACAATGGGTTCAACCGCCGAACAGGACCTCCCCCAGCCGGCTCGCGGGATCGAGGTGCCGCTGGACGAAGTTTTCCTTGGTGGCTGGCTTGCTCATAAGCTCAGTGACCGGAGCCTTGCGCCGGTTTCGTCGCCGCGGCTTCGACGGGCTTTGCCGATTCATGCTTTCCAGCCCCCAGTTTCTCGACCACATAAAACATCACCGGGATGAAGAAAATGGCGATGAAACTGGCGGCGCTCATGCCGCCGATGACGGCGAAGCCCATGACCTGCCGCGACAGGGCGCCGGCGCCGCTCGCCTTGGCCAGCGGCACACAGCCGAGGATGAAGGCGAAGCTGGTCATCAGAATCGGCCGCAGGCGGAGCTTGGCGCCTTCGAGCGTGGCATCAATAAGCGGCTTGCCCTGCTCGTAGCCCATCTTGGCAAACTCGACGATGAGAATGGCGTTCTTGGCCGCGAGGCCGATGAGCATGACGAGACCGATCTGGGCATAGACGTTGTTCTCGAAGCGGCCGATCATCAGGCCGGCAAACGCGCCGAACACGGCGATGGGCGTGCCGAGCAGCACGCTGAAGGGCAGTCTCCAGCTCTCGTATTGCGCGGCCAGGATCAGAAACACGCACAGCAGCGAGAAGCCAAAGATGACCATCGGCGACACGCCCTGCGCCGCCTTGTTTTCCTGAAAACTCATGCCCAGATAATCGAACCCCATTTCAGGAGGCATGGTTTCCTTGAAGACCTCCTCCATCGCCTGCATGGCCTGGGCCGAGCTGAAACCGGGCCGGGCCGAGGCGTTGATTTGCGCGCTCTGGTAAAGGTTGTAGCGCATCGTGAACTCCGGCCCGGTGGTCGCCCGCACGTCCGTCAAGGCCGCCAGCGGAACCATGTTTGTATTGCTGTTGAGCACGTAGAACTGGCCGAGGTTTTGGGCCTGCGTCCGGTAATCGCCTTCGGATTGCACGTACACCTGCCATTGCCGGCCAAACCGGTTGAAGAAATTCACAAACGCGCCGCCCATGAAGCACTGCATCGTCTGGTAAACGTCCTGCAACTTCACGCCCTGGCTGAGCACCTGGTCGCGATTGACGTCCACGAACACCTGCGGCACGGAAGGCAGGGCGGTGGTGAACACGCTCGCCAGTTCCGGGCGGTTCCGGGCCGCGGCCATGAACTTTTGCAGGTTCTCCGCCAGAAAGGGGATGCCCTTGCCGGAGCGGTCCTCCAGCACGAACGTAACGCCACCCGAGGTGCCCACACCAGGAATCGCCGGCGGCGGAAAGGCAAAACCGATCGCGCCGGGAATTTTGCCCAGTTCGCGGTTCAGATGCGCCATGATGGCCTGATATTTTTCCTCAGGTTTCTTGCGTTTGGACCATTCCTCAAAGCTGATGAAGAAGAAACTGCTGTACGTGTTGTTGACGCCGCTCAACATGCTGTAGCCGACGACCGTCGAATAATACTTCACGCCCGGTGTGTTCTTGAGAATTTCCTCAACCTGTTTGCACAACTCGTCGTTGCGTTGCAGCGACGCCGTGTTGGGGAGCTGGATGCCGGCGAAAACGTAGCCCTGGTCTTCATCCGGCAGGAAGCTGGTCGCGACGGATTTGCCCAGCACGCCGGCCAGCACCATTATTCCCGCCACCAGCAGCATCGCCACGGCACTCTTGTGGACGAGAAACCGGCAGACGCCGACGTAGCCATCGGTTGCCCGGCCAAACCATTCGTTGAACCAGTCGAAGAATTTCTGCAACCAGCCGCCGCTCTTTTTCTTGGGCCGCAGCAACAGGGCCGACAGCGCCGGCGAAAGCGTGAGCGCGTTGAACGCCGAGATGATCACCGATACCGCAATGGTCACCGCGAACTGCTGATACAAGCGGCCGGTGATGCCGGGTATGAACGCTGTCGGGATGAACACCGCCGCCAGGATGATGGCGATGGCGATGACCGGGCCGGTTACTTCTTCCATTCCCTTCAGCGCCGCTTCCTTGGGCGACAATCCGTGCTCAATGTGGTGTTCCACGATCTCAACCACCACGATGGCATCGTCCACCACCAGGCCGATGGCGAGCACGAGGCCGAAGAGCGAGAGCGTGTTGATGGAGAAGCCGAACAGCGGGAACAGCGCAAAGGTGCCGACCAGTGACACCGGCACGGCGAGCAGCGGGATGAGCGTCGCCCGCCAGCCTTGCAGGAAGATGAACACCACGATGAGCACGAGCACAATGGCTTCAATGAGGGTGTGCTCGATTTCCTTCATGCCTTCCGTTACGGCGAGCGTCGTGTCGAGCGCGACGACGTAGTCGAGGCCGGGTGGGAAGCTTTCCTTCAGTCTCGCCATGAGCTGCTTCGCTCCGTTGGCGGCGTCAATGGCGTTGGAACCGGGCAACTGGTAGAGGGCGATGAGCGCGCACGGTCCGCCATTGAGCCGCGCCATCATGTCGTAATTCTGCGAGCCGAGTTCGACCCGCGCCACGTCCTTCACGCGCACGATCGCGCCGCCCGGCGCCGCGCGCAGGACGATGTCCCCGAATTGTTCGGCGGTTTCCAGGCGGCCCTGGGCGCGGACGGCGTAGGTGAATTCCTGCCCCTTCGGCACCGGTTCGCCGCCGATCTTGCCGGCGGGATTGACGGTGTTCTGCTGCTGGATGGCATTGATGATCTCCGGCACGGTGATGCCCATTTGCGCGAGGCGGTCGGGCCGCACCCAGAGCCGGATGGCATACTGGCCGGCGCCGAACACCGAGACGCTCGCGATGCCCTTCACCCGCGTCATCGCGTCGTTGATGTTGATGTAGGAGTAGTTCGCCAGGAAGATGCTGTCGTAGGTCTTGTTCGGCGAGTAGAGCGCGAACATGATGAGCGGCGAAGAGGTGGACTTTTGAACCGTCACGCCCTGATTGATGACCGCGCCCGGCAACTGTGAATTGGCCTGCCCCTGCCGCATCTGCGCGAGAATCTGGTCGGTGTTCGGATCGGTCTTGACGTCGAAGTCCACGGTGAGCTTCATCGAGCCGTTGTTGGCATTGAGCGAATACATGTATTCCATGTTGTCCACGCCGGACATCTGCTGCTCGATGGGCACGGCCACGGATTGCTGGACGGTGAGGGCATCCGCGCCCGGATACGAGGCGTTCACCTGGATTTGCGGGTCGGCGATGTTGGGAAACTGGGCGACCGGCAGGCGGGACATTGCGACCACGCCCATGAGCACCATGAGAATGGAGATGACCATCGCCACAATGGGGCGGTTGATGAAGAATCTGGCCATAGGTCAGTAATTGCGGAATGCGGAATGCGGAATGCGGAATTGGGCCACGGCAGACATGATGTGGTGCGTCATGGTTTCTGTCCTTCCGCCTGCGCCGCGGAAGCCGCAGCGGGCTTCTCTCCGAGGGGCACCGGATTTACGACTGCATCCTGGCGCACCTTCTGGATGCCCTCGGCTACGACCCGGTCACCGGCCTTCACCGGCCCCTGGATCACACATTGCGAGCCGACCTGTTCGCCGACGTTCACGGGCCGGATGCTGACCTTGTTGTCTGCGCCGACGACGGCGACCAGATTGCGGCCCTGCATGTCCGCCACCGCTTTCTGGGGCACCAGCAACGCGTTCGTCTCCGTGTCCAAAAGCGCTCGCACGCGGACGAACATGCCGGGCAAAAGCAGTCCCTGCGGATTGGGAAATTCGCCCACCACCCGGATGGTGCCGGTCTTGACGTCCACCTGGTTGTCCGCGAACCGCACCCGCCCCGGCTGCGGATAAACCGAGCCGGACGCCAGCAGCAGTTCCAAGACCGGGCCCCGGTAATCTTCGCCCCCGGCTCGTAGTTCCCTGCCTTCAGCTAGCATGCGCTCCTGAATCCGGGTTAACAGCTTTTGGTCCACTGAAAAATACGCCCGGATGGGATCAATCTGTACCACGGTGGTCAGGGGACCGGAGTTGGGGCCCAGCAGGTTGCCCACTTGCGCGTTCGCCAGGCCGGCCACCCCATCCACGGGTGAGAGAATTTTGCAGAATTGAACATTCAGCCGGGCGGCGTCAACGGCGGCCTGGTTGGCGAGATTGGCCTGGATGGCATCGTCCAGTTCCTGCTGGCTGATGGCCTGGGTTTTCGCCAGCGGCGTGTAACGCTGCACGTCCAATTCCGATTTACCCAGCTTGGCCAGCGCCTGGTCCAGCGTGGCCTGATAGGTGCGGTCGTCAATCTCGAACAGCAGGTCGCCCTTCTTTACCGGCTGGCCTTCCGTGTAATCCTGCCGGAGCAAATAGCCGCTCACCTGCGCGGAGATGGTGGCATTGACGTTGCCTTCCAGGCTGCCGACCCATTCGCGATAGATGGGCACGTCCCGCTGTTCCACCGCCACGACCTCAACGGTCGGCGGGCCCGCGGCCGGCCCGGCCTTTTTGCAGCCGGAGAACGATGCGAGCAGGGGAAGGAGCAGAACCGCCAGCGAAATTTTACGAATCATATTGTTGTTCATAATCAGTCTGCACTGAGCCGCGGGAGCAGGGGAAACATTTCTTCCGCGCGGCGATGAATAATTCAGAGCCAAAAGAATTTATAAATCAAGTTTCAACTTGCGTTTTCCGTCATGCGAGTGAACGTCGGTTTTTCAAGCTGGTGCCGTGGTGGAAATCTCATCGGCACCCTGGTGCTCCGGCGCTCCTGCGTTCAGCGCCGCAACTTTTGCGGCATAGAGATTGATTCCGGGCCGGGCGCTGAAGCCGTGGACAAAAATGCTGAGCCACACCGTCACCATCACGGCCAGACGGATGGTGGATTCGCCGGGCTGCCGGGTTTCCTGTTCCAGATAAACCAGGCCGAGCACGATGGACGCAAGCCCGCGCGGACCGAACCAGCCCATGAACAACACGGTGGCCCAGCTCAAACGGGTGCCGATGAGCGAGATCGCCACCGGCAACATCCGCACCACCGTCAGGCTCAGGACGGCATAGAGCACATGGGCGAGGGTGATTTGAGGCCAGTTCCGCGCCGCGATCAGGCCGAACAGGAAGAACACGGACCAGTTGAGCAACTGGCCCCATTCCTCGGTGAACTCGACGCTGTGTTTGCCGGCTTCCTTGAACCCCACCTGCACCGCGAGGCCGGCGACGAAGGCGGCGATAAACATGCTCGCACCGACGGCCTCGGACGCCAGTGCGCACAGCAGCGGCAGCGCGACGACGCCGATTTGCTGGAGCGGTTCCGCCATCCAGACCTTGCGGCGCGCCAGCCCCAGCAGCCAGCCACCCACCAGGCCAATTCCGACGCCGATGAGCAACCCCAGACCGAGTTGTTCCCCGATGAACCGGAGCAGGTTCGTGTGCCGGTCTTCCGCGCCGGTCCCGGCCAGCGCGATGAAAAAGAGCAGGAATGGAACAGACAGGCCGTCGTTGAGTCCGGCCTCCACGTTGAGGCTCTGGCGGATTTTCATGGGTACCCGCGGGCTGTTCACGATGATTTGTCCGAGCCCGGCGTCGGTGGGGGCGAGGATGGCGGCGAGGATGCCCGCTTCCCAGAGCGAGAGCTGGGGAAAAACGACCCGGGCGCCGAGAGTGCCAAAAACGATGGTCAGCAACATCCCCACGCTCAACAAGCGGACGGGCAGGTTCCGGATGCCCTGCAACACCCGGAGGTCGGTGCGGCTGGCATCGGTGAAGAGTAGCAACACGAGGCCGCCCTCGGCGACGCGGAGCAACCAGCCGACGTTGCCCTCCCGGCCCGGCACTTCCAGCAAGACGAGGAAAACCAGCATGCCCGCCGCAGTGAACAGGATTGGCGGCGTGATGATGGTTCGCTCCAGCCGCCCGGAAACCAGGCTGTAGAGAAACACCAACCCGGTGAAAATGGCGATGAGAATCATAATTCAAAACCACTTCCGCCGCCATGCCTTGCTTGTAACGCGGAACGAGCGAGGCTATGGCTTCTGATCGGCTTCCGCCCGGATCACGGCAGCGATGTCGCCACTTACCTTCCCGAGCGCGCGGCTGTGGGCGGCGGCCAGCGCGTCAAAGCTGTCACCCGATACCAGCTCGCTGGCGACCGTACGACCCGAGCACGTGGCGCCACCCGCCGCCGTCCGATGAACCACCCAAACCGCTTCGATCAGCACCGACTTGCCTCGCACGGATTCGAAGCGCTGGATGTCGATGGATACCCGGTAGGCGGGATTGAAGTTCGCCAGCGGTGCCATGGCCACCTGCGGCGTTCCGAGCAGCGTGGCCAGGTCGCCGGCGACGACGCGGGCGATGTTGTTGTTCAGCGGTTCCGCCCAGCGGTTGAATTCATCAACCTCGACGCGGTTCGTCGCCACCTGGACCATGAACTGCGGCCGGTCCACCAACGCGGGGATGGAAACCGGCCCGACGGCGACGCCATAGCTGACGGCGGTTGTGCCGTCACCCGTCGCCGTGGAGTTGAGGGTGTAGAAGCGCGACGGGGACGAGGCGCAGCCGGCGGCTGTCGCCACGACGCAGGTGATCAAAAACAACTGAGTGATATGGTTGGTTTTCATTTTGCCTCTCCGGTTTTGCCGCGAATGAGCGCCTCGGGATGGCGCTCAAGATAATCGGCGAGCACCCGCAACGACCGGGCCGCCCCGCCCCCCTCCTGGAGCATGTTGTTCAGTTCCGTGTCCAGCACGGAGTTCGGTTCGATGAGCTTGTTGGCGCTGCCCAGCAGCTTGTCGGTGTTGGTGAGCGTCTGGTTGAGATTCTTGAGCAGGTCGGCAACACTCATTTCGATTTCCTCGGTCTTGCCGGGCATGGTCGGCAGCAGCGCCGGGTTCTGCGCCCAATCCACCGACGCCGGAGGCGCGTCAGGGAAGAAATCCACCGAGACGTACAGCGATCCGGTGAGCAGGTTGCCCGTCTTCAAATTGGCGCGCAGCCCGTGTGCCACCAGGATGTCCATCACCTTGCGGTGACGAGCCGTGGTGTCCTCGTTGCCCGGCACGTTGAGAAACTTGACTCCGTATCGCTGTGGATCCACGGAGATGGTCACCGGCACGGAGAATTCCATCGTGTTCAGGTCGAATTGCGGGCTGACCTCGGTGACCTGCCCGATCGTCACTCCGCCAATCTCCACCGGCGCGCCGGGCGTCAGCCCGCGGACCGACGATTGCCTGAAGGCGAGCCGGAAGGTGTACGGATCGCGGGGGGGCGGGCGAAAGGCCTCGCTGCGGTCGTCGAACAGGGTGAAAACGGTGTCCGCGTCAGCCGGCGGCAGAAGCGGTCCGGTGGCAGGCGTTTCAAAGGCAATGCCTCCGGCGAGAATGGACATGAGCGACTCGGTCTGGACGCGCAGGCCGGTCGCCGAAAGCGACATGTCAACCCCACTTGCATGCCAGAAACGCGTGTTCGGAGTGACATATTGATCGTACGGTGCCTGCACAAACACCTTGACGTTCAGGCCTTCGCCGTTCTTGTCGAGTTCATACGAAATGATCTGACCGGCTGGCAGGTGCCGGAAATAAATGGGCGCTCCTTCGCTGAGCGAGCCCAGCTCCGTAGTTTTCAACATGAAAAAGCGGCCGGGAGTATCGCTCGACACCAGCGGCGCCGTATCCAGCGCGGTGAAATTACGCTCGCTCTCCTTTGATTGGCCGAGCGACACCCCGATGTAGTCTCCGGAAATCAAGGTGCCCAAGCCGGTGATGTTCAGGCCGGTGATTTGGGGCCGCACAACCCAGAACTTGGTGTCTTTGACCAGGTATTCGTCCGTCCTGGGAGCCATTTTCGCCGTGGCGATCACGTGATGACGGTCCTCCGCCAACCGGATGGCCGTGAGGGTGCCGATTTCCAGTCCGCTGTATTGGATTTTGGTTTTGTTGGCTTCGAGTCCCTCGGCGGATTGGAAGACGATGGTTATCTTGGGACCTTCGTTCATGATTTTGGTCACGGCGACCCAGACGCCGGCGGCCGCCGCCACGATGGGGATGACCCAGACGAACGAGAGCCGCGTGCGCTTTTTGGGGACGACCTTGGATTCGGGAACCGGGGTGGGAGATTTGTCAGGCATATTGAACCTCATTCTGGTTTTTCTTGGAACTGTTGGCATCCCAGATCAACCGCGGGTCAAAGGATTCCACTGCAAGCATCGTCAATACCACCACCGCGGCAAAGAAAAAAAGTCCGGGCGCCGGCTCCACGGACATGAGCGGTTGAAGCTGGATGAGGGCGACGGTGAAGGTGTCCACGAACACATCAACCATGGACCAGCGTCCGATCAAATCCACCATCCGGTAAAGCCGGACGCGCTGGGTGTTGTTCTCAATCGAGCCCCGCCGGACGGTGATGAGCAGGTAGAGCAACGCGAGAATCTTCGCGCTCGGAATCATGATGCTGGCAAAAAGCACGATGAGCGACAGCGGCCAGCCGGTCGGCGACCAGAGGAGCACAACGCCTTGCAGGATGGTGTCCGATTCGCGGCCCGAGGCCGTGACGGTGGTCATCACCGGGAGGACGTTGGCCGGAACATAGCAGACCGCGGCGGCGATCAGGTAGGCGAGGGTGCGTTGAAGACTGTCATGCTTGCGAAAGACCAGTTCCTCGCCGCAACGCGGGCAGAGCCCTTCGTGCTCACCCGGCGCGGGTCGCGAGAGCAGCCCGCAGGCTTCGCAGCTCTGCAGTCCTTCCTGCATCGCGGTCATGGCCATCGGTTTCACGACGTCACCTCCGCCATCGGGTTCCCGGCCGCCGGTTGCCGGGCCCCGGCGTCCGCCCACTCAACCCGGTCCCATACTTCGCGCGGATCGAAGTTCGACTGCATCGCGGCGAGCAGGAAGACGAGCGCGCCGAGTGAGAAGAGCGCCACGCCGGGAATGACCGTGGCGTAGTCGGCAATCTTGGTGAGCGCCACCAGCACGCCGATCAGCATGACCTCGATCATGCTCCAGGTGCGGGTGAACGGGACATGGCGCAACAGTGCCCCGACCCAGGCGGGCGGTTGCGGGCGATGGCAGCCGATCACAATCAGGAGCATCAACCCGATCTGCAGCGCGGGTGAGATGACAGCCGCAAAGAGCACCAATACGGCGACAATCTGCTGCCCGTCCTGCCAGAGTTGCCGGGCGCCGCCCACGACGGTGGTGGAGGCGGCATGACCAACCGCGGTCAACCCGAGCATGGGAACGGTGTTCGCGACCACGTACAACACCAGGGCCGCCAGCGACAGCGCGAACGTGCGGTTGAGGGAATCCTCGCGGCGACGCCATAATTCCTTGTCGCAACGCGGGCAGCGCGCCGAGGCGCCGGGCGCGATTTCGGGCAGGCGCTGCAACAGATCGCAGTGCGGACAGGCGACCAGCGTGGCGTCAGCCAGCGGCTGATTGTGCATGGTCGAATTCTGCTTTTCTCCCATACAACATGAAAGCGCATTTTCCAGCGGTTCAAAACCGGAAGGCGACATCGAGGCCGTAGGAATAACCGGAGAAACCGTTGTTGCCCCAGAGATACGAGACGCCGAGGCCAATCCATTGGACCTTCCAAAGCTGGTTCAAATAATCCAGCACGACGCGGCCATGAACTTCGTAGAGATGGCTCAGGCCCAAGCCGTCCTGGATGTTGCCATAAAACTCGGTCCGGCTGAAATAACCGCCCGTGCGCAATTCATGGCCCCACAGGTCCTTGCCCAGGGGAACATCCACGTCAAGCTTGTTCATCCAGGTCTCCGAGTCGCCGTTGACGTTCACATTCGGGTTGGAAGCGTTGAAGCTCTCGGTGTGGAAATAAACCGGGTCCGAGTTCAGCGTGAAGATGGTGCGCCGCCAGGTGTAAACAAATTGAAAGTCCGCAGCGGGCCGGATGGTCCAGGTATCCACATCATAGTCAATCAGGCCTGCCTTCCGGGCTGCGCTGATAACGCTTGGCGTCAAAGTGGTGTTGGCGTTTTGATCGAAAGTGTTGTCCGTGTACCCATACATCCCCATGATCGTTGGCGCGATGCTGAAGTTGTCGTTGAACCACAAGCGTGGGCCGCCGCCGAACTGGATCGAAAAATCGTGGAACCGGGTGAACGCGCCTTTCAGATTATAGGGTGTACCGTAATAAGTAACGTTATCTGCGGCGGAATAATTTTTCGTGGCCACAAGATAGCCCATCTCGCCCTGCAACTGCGGCTGCCAGGCAATGGGCAGGGTTCCCAACGGTTGCGGGTCGCCGATGTCACCCCAGCCGCCGAACTTGGAAAGGCTGAGGTTTCCCCCGCTCCCCCGGTTATAAGAAGCACCGGTCATCCCGAAATCACCGCCCAGAATCGTGGCGGCCTCGATGCGGTTGCCAACCGTGTTTTGCAAACTGTTGATATCGGTGAATTGTGAGTGCGCGGGCGTGGCCGCCAGCAACAGCGACAGGAATCCCGCCGCCCAGCAAGCATGGCGGCCGATTCGAGAGAAGCGCGAGTGTGTGTTCATGGCAAGATATGGTTCAGGGTGCTCCGGAATCCGGCCTGGCTGGTTTGCGTCCATCGCCGGCCAGTTTGCTCGCCAGGATGCGGTAGGTCAAGCCCGCCACAACCGAGCCGATCAACAATATCAAAATCAAAATCAATCCCCGCCGGAACGCATGGTCCACCACGCGGTTTGCGTTGGCGGTGGTCTGTTGTCCGAGTTGGGCCAGTTGGGGCGAGCTTTGGTTCACCGTGGCCAACAGGGCGTTCAAGTTTTTGGCGGCGTCCCCGATCTGGCTGGCGGCCGTGCCGTAATCGAGCACGTTGAACGGCCGGCTGTTCGTGGCGGCGGATGCCCGACTTGCATTCGTCGGGGAAACATAACGGACAAATTCCGCGAGTGACTGGATGGCGGTGTTGATGTTGGACGCCGCATCGCCGGCCGAATTGAGCGTCTGACGCGCCTGCGTTTCCTGGGAAGTGAGGCCGTCAAGCAGTTGCTGGATGGCAGCCTGCCGTTGGTCGTTGATGAGCTGGGGCAATTGTTGGGCCGTGGCCGCGAAGCTTTGGGCGGAGGCGGCCAATTGGTTGGCATTGGATAAGACCTGTTCGGACTCGGGTTGCCCGGCGAGTTGGTAAGCCAGCACCTCCGCCTGCCAGCTCAGCAGTTGGGGCATGCGTTGCGTGTAATACATGGCGCGTTCCCCCAGCCGGCGGGTTTCCTCGATGGCGGCGGCGGTGGGATCCAGCCCGGCGAACGGATCGAGAAAGAGCAGGCTGAAAATGCTGTTGGGCGAGGTGGTGGACTGCTGGGGCATCCTGCCCAGGCTGGTGGCAAACTCATTGAACCGGATCGCGCCAACATAACGCTGATGAGGATATTTCTTGCGCCATTCCTGGATCAAATCCCGGAGCTCCTGCTGCTGTTCCGGCTTGAGCACGCCGTCGGCCAGTTTCCAGGCCCTGGCTTCCTGCTGGCGCTGGACTTCCAGCAACGGCAGAACCGCGTCGCCAAAAGTCTCCACGCCATAATCCTCCACGACCATGCGGGACACGGAGAGCAGCACCAGCATGTCCAACGCGTTGATGACCGGGTTCGGCCCGGTGGCGTCGGTATAGGCTGAAGTGGCCTCCCCCAGCTTGTATCTCAAAGCGGCGAGACGGGCTGTGGGCGTCCCGACTTTTGCGCTAAAATCATCGGCCGCCTGGGAGATGGCGGCGACATAACCATCCGCAAAGCGCATCACTTGAAGTTGCAACGTGTCGTAGGTGACGGCCGCCGCCGGCGTATTCGTTCCCAATTGGAGCGACGTGACCTGGGCCTTGGGCGGGGAGGAATGGAGACGGAGCAGCGAGCATCCGGTCAGGGCCGGCGCCAGACAGGCCAGGCAGACGCAGCCGAAGGAGCGGCTGCGGTGCAGATGTTTTTTGTGTGATTCGTTCATTGGGTGTTGGGCTTGAGCAAAATGTCACCGGCATTGACCAGCGGCACGCCTTCGGGGGAGCGTTCCTTGAAACTGGCGGAGGTGTAATTGGTCTGCAAACTTTCGTAACCGCTGCGCTCGAAGGAAACCGTCACCGAGTGCCAGCCCCCGCGATGGAACACGGCGACGACACGTTCGGCTTCCAGGACAAACCGGCCGCCGGCATCCGTCCGCTGGCCGCCGGGTTGCATCAGGAGTTGGGCGCCCTTGGGGGAGGTGTCTTCGCCGCTGGACATCACCGGCACCACGCGCCGGACGGTGGCGCCGGCGAGCGGTTGGTGCGTGTCGGCGGCCAGGACCTGTCCCGACACCCGGGGCGAGACGTAATATGAAAACCTTCCCGACTGGCAGCCGGCCAGGGCCACGGCGAGCAGCAACAATGCGAGCTGCCGGCTCACCGTTCCCAGACCGTGTGTTCCAATTGCAGGTCTTCGTGAATACATGTTTTCGGCGTCATGCCGGTTCGACCCATGTCCGGCGCCCGTTTTTTAGAGTTCGCTGTTGTTCCTGCCTTCGCGCATTTCCACCAGGTTTTTGTCCAGGCGCTCCGACCAGAAATCCATTGCCAGTTTCACGTCCCCAAATGTCCCGTCGAACTTGGTCCGCAGGGCTTTCGTCCCCGCCCGCCGGTCCATCCCCGCCGCGATGCGCTGGCCCGTCGCCCCGTCCAGCAGCTCCGCTTCCACCTGGCACTCGCCCACGCCCAATCCCGTCCCGAAAACCACCCGCTTGACCAGGCTCAAGCCCATGCCAATGGGAACAACACTCGAAACCAGGTTCGACACCGGCCGGCTCTTCTTCGCTTCCGTGATCGCCCCATGAATCACCAGCACCCCGGGACCGGCCTGGTTCACAATCTGAAAATCCTTCGATAGGCTGTTGCTCAACGCCGTGTAAAAATAATCCACCAGCAACTGTTGATCTTCCTTGTCCAGCTTGCCCAGCGGGGAATTTGTGTCGTCGGACTTCCACAGTTCGATCGGCAGGATTTGAATCTTGGTGTATTTGGCCCAGTTCACCGTCGGATCGATGTACACCATCTTGGCGTAATCGCCCTTGCTCTCGTGCAACTGGGAGTAATCTTTCAGAAACCCGGAATCCTTCATGCTGCCCCGCACCTCGTGGGTCGTGCGGCAGGCGGTCAGTTCCAGCAGCAGTCCGGTGGCCAAAAACCCCGGTCAGGAGCCTGGCGAAGCGGGGATTGGCCATTGTATTCATGATGCCCGTCTTCATTGGCGTTACCTTTCGTTTTGGTTGTTTAAGCAATCACAGGTATTATAAAGATCATGAATGGTCGGCTCCATCTGCCCGGCTGGCCGGGGGCGGAGCACAGTACAGTGCCACCAGCCGGGAAATGAGCACCGCTACGTACAGCGTGCCGGTCATCGCCTCCATCGCCGCCAGCGCCCGCGCCCCGTTTGAAACCGGCGTGATGTCACCATAGCCGACGGTGGTGAGGGTTACAAAACTAAAATAATAGGCGGTGAAACCATCCATCAATTGGCCGGGCGGGCCGGCGTTGAAGGCAAACGCGGGATGTTGCGGGTCTCCCATCCACGCCACGAACAGATAGGCAAACGTCCAGGACAGGCCCAGCAGCAGATAAACGGAGATGCCGGCATACACCACCTCGGCATTGACCCGGGGTGCGTGCAGGATGAAACGCAAGAATTGCCCAATCAAAAAAATCAGAAACAACAACCCAAAGACGAAATAAAACGCTTTAGGGACAAGTTCCGGCCAGAAGTGATGCATCCATTTGGCGGCGACCGCTGGCACCACCAGCACTGCCGCCCAAACCAGGAGCCGGTGGCTCCGGCCTGCCGCCAGCACCCCCGACACCAGCACGAGCGTCATAAGCGCGGCTTCGAGGCTGTCGCCGTGGGGGATTTTCTCAATGAAAGGCACTGTGACAAACAACAGCACCAGCGCCACCAGAAATTCCGCCGTTGAATAGCGGCGGAACCCGATGTGGGCGGGCCGGGCGGCCGGCGGCTTGGGCGCGGCGGGTTCAGGTTTCGGTGGTTGAGATTCTGTCATGGCGGCGCCGTATCGACGCAATTAAACCACGGATGGACACGGATGAACACTGATAAAATCAAAGGGAGGGTGGGCAGTCCTTCCGCCCTGGCGGCGCGCACGGATGACCAAAATTTGGACTGCGGTGGCAGAGCGCAGCGGCGACAACGCTTTCTGCATTGCCGGTTGCCGCCAGAAGCGGCGTGGCGCTTCGCTTCCCTCCGCAGTCCAAAATCCAGGGCCGCGGCCGGGGCGGTGCCGAGTTCATCCGTGGTTAAAGATTTTTTCACTGCATGGATCCGTAGCGTCGTCCGCCGCCCTGATTTTTTTGGAAAACACTTCCGTGAGGATCGGCCCGGTGATGGCAGTCACCAGCACCATCACCAGAATGCTGCTGAGGACTTCCTGGCCGATGAGGCGGTGTCCGGCGGCATTCACCGCCTTGTAAGCGACCAAAGCGGCGGCAATGGTGGCGGCCACCTGGGGCATGCTGAGCGACCACATGTTGAACCGGTCGTTGCGGGAGTAGCCGTACACTGCGCCGGTGATCCAGGCCGCCAGGAATTTTGCAGCGATCAATCCGGCGGTCATCAGGAAAACAAACCCGGGACGGCTGCGGATGCAAAGCCAGACTTCCGGCAGGTTGATGGCCAGGCCGATGGCAAGGAAAAAGACGGGCAGGAACAGGGTTTTGCCCAGCACTTCGATGTTCTTCTGGGTGGGGGTCCCGCGCAACGCCCGGTTGACCGCCAGCCCCGCCATGAATGCGCCGACAATGCTCTCCATGTTGATGACCTCCGCCAGGAGACCGGCGGTGCCCACGATGAACAGCAGGACCAGCAACTGGACTTCCGCTTCCGGCTGGAACTTCCTGAAAAACCAAAGCGCCAGCCGGCTCAGCCCGAACAACACGATGCCGATGTAAGCCGCAATCTCGATCAGTTGCTTCGCCAGCTGATAACCGTCGAAGCCGGTTTTATGCACGGAAACGCAGATGGTCAGGAGGGTCAAAGACAGGGTGTCCGTGAAAATCGTCGCGCCCACAGTCACAATCACCGGTTCCCGCTGCAGGAGCTGGTAGCGTTCCACCACCGGGTAGCCGATCAAGGTGTGCGAAGCGAGCAGGGAACCGATCAGGACCGCCGCCACCAGGCTGTAGCCGAAACCCAACCCGAGCGCGACCCCAAACCCGAGCGGCAACAGGAACGTCGCGAATCCAAAAAAGGTGGTCCGCCACTTGGCCTGGTTGAACAGCGCCAGATCAATTTCCAGCCCCGCATAAAACAGCAGGAGCAGGCGACCAATTTCCGCGAACATGGCGAGGACCGGGGCCGTGTGCCGTATCATGCCCAGAATATAGGGGCCGCAGACGATGCCCGTGAGAATCAAACCCACCACCGGCGGCAGATGGCAGCGGCGCGAAATTGAGGGGACGATCAGCACGATGGAGATGCCGATCATAAATCGCACCATCATCGGGAACGACTCCACCCAGCCGGGCTTCTCCGCGGCCTCCTGGACCGTCTCGGTAAATTCCAACACCTCATCCGGGGCCGCGGCGGCGGCGGCGGCTCGCTGGACTTCCTGCCCGCTGGCCGCGCTGAGCTGCGGATGTTCCTCCGCCCGGGCGGTAAAAACGAAGAACGACAAAACCAGACCAAACACGCCGGCAAGCGCCGCGGCGAGGAGGTTTTGTGTGCGTGTGGTTTTCATGGTTTGATTCGTTGGCGTCGCGGTTGCTGATTCAGCCCGATCCGGTTGCCCATTCTGCAATGGACACGGCGAAAAAGGCAACAGCCCATTGTTTGAGTGTGCCTGACTCCAATCTCATATCCATTGGCCACATTTTTGCGCAAAACAGTGCCCGGTGGCTATTGGACCTTGGGCCAATGGAGGTCAGGAACAGTAATCGGTAATCAATGGCCGGTGCCTGGAGTCGCCGATCGGGGACAGATCATCACCTGCGGACAACGGATGACCGGTCACTGAGCACTGATTACTTGTTGCTCACTGCGCGGGGATTGTGATCAGGGGCAGTTTCTCGTCAGCGCCGGTTTCGGTCATGGTGAACAAAAACATGATGGCCGTGAACGCACGCTTCGTGCGCCAGTCGCGGTTATCAATCCAAAACCATTGATGCTGGTAAAGGACGGCGGCAAAGGCGTCCGCCGGTTTCTCTTTACTGCACTTGATCTCGACTGGTTTACCGTTGCCTACATTGTTGGTGGCCTGCACCGACGGCGTCGCGCGCCCGTCCTTCAAATCCGATTCCGGCACGTCCGCGTAGGATGCCATGGCGATCATGATCTGCACCATGGAACGGCTGCCCACCGCCAGTTCATTGGTCGATCCCAGCACGGGGGAATAGACCAGGTTGAATTGTTGCTGGCCTTCCGGCAGTTTGAGCAGACGCCGGATTTCGCCGAGCTTGTCCAAAAGGTCCGGCGGCAGGTTGTCGCGCCGGAAGAACATCACGGCGGTCTCGGTCTTGTCCTTGTTTTCCTCCACGCGCATCCCGACGGCCCCTGCCATCTGCACCTCGCGCAACAATTGCAACACCCGGACGAACTCCGGGTCGGCCTCACGCACGGTCCCCGCGGTGGCGGAACGGTTATGCACGCCGTTTAAGGACTCGACGGTCAGGCCCAGGATGAAGTCTGCCGGATAACCGGACTGGAGCATGAAAAATATATTCTTGGGCTCAATCGGTGTCATGAGTCCGTGCAGAAATTTCTGCCCGGTCATCGGCGTGTAGGTGATGGTCGGCCGGTCGGTGTAGATGGCCGAGCCGCCGATCGTCCCAAAATTACCCTGGATGGCATTTTCCGAGGAGAGTGTGCCGCCGGCGCTAATGCCGGTTTGCAGGGAGTAACCGGCCACGACGGACGACACGTCCACGAACACCGGCAAGTCGAGGTAACGCAGTTTGACGATGTTCAGCAATGTCTGCTGTTTCCACGAATCGGCGATGGCCGAGCTGTAATCAAACCGGTCCGTGGCGACCGTGTGTGGGCCGATCGAATGGCAGCCGGTCAGTGCCAGTGACAGCACACCGACGAACGTGGCGGTCATGAGATTGCTCTTGAATGTAATGTTCATGTTTCGATTGATGGTTGTAGTTTGTATTTTCAGAAAAAAAATAACTGTCCGGTTCAAAACTTTACCGACCACTCCAGCCCGACGGAATACCCGGTGAAAGCAGCACACCAAAAATAGCCGCCGGTCAGGCCGACCGATTTGAACTTCCAGAGCCGGCCTAAAACATCGAGGGTCACTCGCCCGTCGGTTTCGTAATAATGGTCAGTTCCCAGCGCCCCTTGAAGACCCTGAAAAAGGTCGGTGCGGCCCACATCGCCGCCGAAATGCACCGGGCAGTCCAACAGCTTCCACGCGGTGAGGTAATCGAGGTCCAGCTTGTTGGCCCACACCGCCGAATCGCTGCGGAAGCTCAACGCTTCGGTCGAACGGCTGATGGGCTGGGTGTTGTAATAGGCAAAGGCCGACGTGAATTTTGGCGTCCAGCGGCCGAACGTTTTTTTGTACTGCAACTCGAACGATGGCACGAGGGAGATGGTTTGGACGTTCCAGTTGACATATTGTCCGTTCTTGGCGACTTGCTGGCCCAAGGGAGTGTATGCGTTGAAATCATTTTCCGTGTAGGCATACAGGAGGCCGAAGGCGGGCAGCACGCTCAAGCCGCTGTCGCCGAAGTAAAATCGCGGCCCGACATTCACCCCGAGCGCCACCGTGCGGAAATCGGATTCATTCCCGGCCAGGGGATTGTTCTGGAAGTGGTTGACAAACCAGCCGTACCCGAGGCCGCCGTCAATCACCGGCGCCCATGTCATGCCGCTGTCGCCCAGGGCAGTTGGTTCCCGCAGTTGAAAATTCCAGGGGATCTTGTAGATGCTGCCGTCCGCGCCGTTCAACGACCAGCCGAGGCCGGCGCGGGAGGCAATGTTCTGGGTGCCGAGCACGGCCGTGGCCTCGACGCGCTGGCCGATGGCTGTGTCCAGTTGCTGCAATGCCCCGGGCGGCAAACTCTGGCCCCGGCCCGCGATGACCGCGAAGGAAATCACAAACAGTGAGATTGCCCATGTTGGCCCGGATTTGGCGGACAGACGGCCATTCATTATTTCGTCGTGCTTGTTGTTGACGACTTTGGAAATATTCGGTTGACCAGAAAGCGGTAAATCAGGGCGGCTAGCAGCATGACGACCACGAGCAGGATGCCTTTCCAGAAGGCGTAGTTCACAATCTCCTTGCCGCTGGATTGGGCCTGCTGGACCACCGGGCCGACCTGTGCTGTGAGTTTTGCGAGGTTGGTCGAACCGAGCGTCTGGTCGAGTGTGACGAGCAATTCCGTCAGTTGCCGCGCGGTCGCTTCAAGTTGCGCTGCGGTGGCCGTGTAGTCTTGGATGCGAAACGGTTCGGCGTTGGTCGGCGGCGGCCCGGCACTGTTCGTTTCGCCCACCCCAAAACGTTTCATCAACGCGTCGAAGGTCGTGAGCGTCGTGTTCAGGGAAGTGGACATCGCAGTGCCAGTCGTCATGAGAGACGCGACATCTTTTTCCTGCGCCTGGAGCGCCTTGAGGATTTCCTCGCGCTCGGTACTGACCTGACCCGGCAGCTTTTCGGCAACGGCGGCAAAGCGTTCCGCCGAAGCCGCAATTTGCGTGGAGTTCGAGACCATCTGCTGCACGGCGGGCGTTGCCATCGAGTTGAGGGTCAATAATTCCGTCTGCCACCGCAGCAACATCGGCATCTTCTGGGTTACAAAGAGAGCGCGTTCGGCCAGCATCCGCGTCTGGGCCAGCTCGCGCACGGCCGGGTCCATGCCGGCCAGCGGGTCCACCCCGAGCAGGCTGAACACACTGCCGGGCTTGGCCGCGTTGGCCTTGTCGGTCTCGGCGACCTGCGAAGCGAAACCCAGCGCGCGCGCCGCCGTCACGCTTTCCGGCAGCGGATTCTGGGCATACCACGTTGTAATCGCATGGCGCAATTCCGTCTGCTGCTCCGGCCGGAGAATGCCGCCGGCGATCAGCCAGATTTCTGCCTCTGAACTTTGTGCGCTTTCGAGCAGCGGCAGTGTGGATTCACCGAAAACCTTGGGCTGCCAATAGTCTGCCAATGCCATCCGTGTCACCGTGACAAAAATAACCATGTCGAGCAGGTTGGCGACCGGCTTCGGACCGGAGGCAATGGAGCAGCTCTCGGTGGCGAGCGTGATTTTCCACCTTAGGATTTCCGCGGCATCCGGCGCGTTGGTGCCACGCCGGAGTTTATCAATGCCGAAGATCATTCGCGTCGTGTATTCGTCGGCGAACCGCAACAACATTTGCTGCACCTCCACCGTGTCGGCGGCCTGTTTGTCCGTGTTTCCAGGGGTGACAGCCTGGACGGCCTGGCCCGGGACATTCGCCGCTTTTTGCAACAAGCGGCAGCCGGTGGCAAGAGTAAGGAGCAGGAGGACCAGACAGAGTGACCAGCGATCAGTGATCAGTGACCGGTGGCCGGCACTTGCCACTTTTTCCGATTTTTGTTTTTGGGTGGTTTTCATAGTTTGTCATTCATCACGCAAAACTCGCAACACATCCGGGATCAAGGGCAGCCACCCCAGAAAGCGCCGCCATCTTGGGGCGAGCAACAAACCGCCGACGGCGGCTCCACCCAACAGCCACCACCGTTTTTGGTGAACAAAGTCCTGCGTTCGATCCAGGCGCTGCACAACGCGTTGGCACTCCAGCTCGATGACCTGACGGTGGAGATCGGCTTGCGCGATGATCAGGCGTTTGCGTGCGGTCAAGTCGTTCATTTTCTCTGGCGCAGACATTCGGCGTCCTTTCTGAACTCGGCAACCGTCCCCGCGAAGGGAGCGGGGCCATGCACGATTTGCCGGTGAATGATCCATAGGATGATCGCCGCCGTCCCGAGGGTACCGGCCGCGAGGCCGGCGAGCCCCCAATAGCCTGCCATTTCCCAAAAAAACAGTGCCAGCCCGCCAATGGCGATCAGGATGCCCGCGACGCCGAGGGTGATGGCCACGGCGACCCATACCATCAGCCGGATGGCTCGGAGCTTCTCCTCCTGCAACTCGACCGCGAACAGCTCGGCCCGCGCGTGCAAAAGTCCCAGCAGCGAGTTTCCCAGCCGGCGAACGGATTCCATGAATCCGCCGGAGTCCGGTTCAGATTCAAACATATTGCTCATTTTCGCCGCAGGAGAGCGCCCAGCAGAATGCCAACGCCAAACGCGATGCCGATGGCTTCATATGGGTGCGCGCGAATGGTCTGGTCCGCCTTGTTCACCGCCGCCTTGGCGGACTCGACTTCCTGGGTCTTGAATTCCTGATAGGTTGCTTTTGCTTTTTCGAGCGCCGCCGCCAGCCGGGCGCGGGTCTCTTTCGCCTTGTCGCCCGCATCGGCAACCGTGGCCTGCAGCAACGCTTCGGCATCAGCGGCGATGGCCCCCAGGTCTGCCAGCATGCGTTCGCGGGCGATTCGGCTGCGATCTTCCTCCATCGGTGGGAGATGACTTTCCATATTTTTATTTCCTTTCAATTTTTTGTTTGCGTGTGGCTTCGGAACTTGAACAGTCGCCTTCGCGAAGAAGTAGCCAGTGAACAGTAACCGGTCATCAGTAGCCAGTCAGCAGCGTTCACCGATAGCTGATGACTGTTCACTTATAACTGATCACTCCCTCCGGAACTTGGCTTCTGTTGAATCTGTTTATTCATTTTTTAAATCTTGTTTGCATCTCACCACATCACGGAGATGGCGCAGAGAAAGGTGTCCGAGTTCATCCCGGTACTGACTTCGGTGCGAGTTCCAATGTAGGCGAGCTTCACGCCGACGGCGCGGCTGATCGGGAGGCCCACGGCGAGACCCCAGCCGATATTGCATTGGTTGTCGTTGTTCGAAACTCCGTTCACGGCAGTTTCACCGCCGCCGGCGTAGCCGAAACTGCCGGACACCCAGAGGCCGGGGCGAAAGGTGTAAATCAAGTGGCTATCGGCGCCATACATCGGATCCTGCTCCAGCCGCTTGCCGTTGAAGAAGTCATTGTTGTCCGTGAAGAACCAGCCCTGGCCGGTGAGTTCCGCCGTCCACTTGCCCCAGTTGTGGACGACGCCGAGTTGCGGACGGAACGCGAACCGGTTGTTGCCCAGGTTGATCAATTTGTCATCGTAGTATTGTCCGGTGGGAAATTGCACGATGAGGCCCGCGCCCACAATCGTCTCGTGGTCCGCCTTGGCGCGGTATTCGGCGAATTCCTTGCCCGCGAGCGGCGGCGCCCCGATCAGGTTCACCGCAAAGCGCGCGGAGGTGTCGGCGAATCCGTTGCGATCTGCCGTGCCGGGCACACCGTTGAGCAGGCCGGTCCAGTGGCCGAACTGATAGGGCTGAACGAGATCAACGCGGGCCGACTTGCCGAGCAGCTCGAAGCTCCGGATGTATTTCAATCCGATGGTTTGGAGATCGAACTGGCCGTTCTGAATCTTAAGCTCGGGATTCAGGGAGATGTCTCCGGTGGTGTAGGCATAGGCAGCGCCGGCAAAGTTGGCCCCAATCGGCAAATGACTCCAGCGGCGCGGCTCGATGTCCTGGCCGTGGCCGGGCCGGGGCAGCAAAAGGAGCGCCAGCGCCAGGGCGAAACGCAGGCGTAAAGGAGTAAGCAGTGAACAGTGATCAGTAGCGCCGCCTGAAAAACGGTCGTCGTCGCTTAGCCTCACGGCCAGCGCAGTCTGACTACCGCCTAACGCGAACTGATTTTTTCTTAACGCATTCATCTCTGGCTTGCCGCTTACTGAATACTGTTTACTGATCACCGATTACTACTCCCCGCTCCCTGCTAAACCGGTTCATGGTTTCAGGTCAAATTGCTTGAGCTTCTTCGCTGCCGTGCCGAACGGGCCGAGCTGGTAAACGGCCGCGGCGGCGGGCGAGAAAGTGAACGGCTCAAATGGCTCGGCCAGCATCTGGTCGAGGTAGGCGACGGGGGCGACGCCGGTGCTGACGTGCGGATTGTAATTTTCGCCGCTCATCTTCGGCACGAACGTGGACACGTATCCGATGAGGGCCGCGTCAATCGCGGGATTGTCGTGCGGCGCGGTGAACGCGCCGATCGGACCGGTTTCCTGCATGAACGGCTTCGCGGTGGCGATGACGTCCGCCTGCAGCTTCAGGATTTCCGGCGTCGGCCTGGTGCAGATACCGGCCACACCGGTCGCGCCGGCCGGAGCGTAGTAGTATTTGAACGCTTCCAGCTTTAGCGCGCTAATGTTGGCGGCGGCCAACACTTTTTCTTCGGCGGCATAAAGCTGGTCCAAGTCCACCGTGCGAACGAAACACTGGAGCATCGTGATATGAGGTGTGTGTGTGGCATCCAGCGCGAAACCTTTCGGGAAGACGCCGAGCAGACGGGCGTTGTTGGCGGCGCACTTCTGAAGCATCGTGGCGTCTGGTTCCAAAAGGATGTCAATGGCCGTGACTGGGGATTCAACGGAAGGAAACACAATGTTCCAATCATTTTTCATGCTGACCACAGTCCAGCCCGATTTCTGCGCCTCGTCGTAAACCGCCTGCGTGAACGCACCCAGCTTGGTGTCCGGCAAACCGAGCGCCGGACCGTAGGCGTATTCGCGCGCCGCATCATCGTGCAACACCAGCAGCTCGAACCGCGCGCCACTGCCGCCCTGCGTGTACTCCAGCATCTCTTGGTCGCCGCGCGAATTGCCGAACGCCATGATGGGCCGGCGGCCAATGTGCTGGTTGATGCCGACGGGCTTGTCGGCCTTGTCGTCATTGAAGTTCAGTTCCGCAAGGCGCATGAGCACGGGTTTGCCGTCGCGCATTTCAAACTTCGTCTTCACGCTGCTGCCGACGACCTGTTCCGGCGGGATGCCGTAAACCGGCTCCGTCCACGGACGCATGAACTCGATGCCGCCGCCGGAGACGATGAAGTTTTTGAAGCCGTTCGCGCGCAGATAGGCGAGCACTTCGAGCATCGGCTGATAGGTCATGTCAGTGAAAAGCCTGCCGGTCTTGGGATGTTTCGCGGTGGCGATCCAATCCTTGACGATCTGCTCAAATTCCTCGGTGGTATTTCCCGTGTGCGTGACCATGAGGAGTTCGAGCAGCGCGTGGTCGCCGCCGGCCATCGCACCTTTCAAATCACCCTTGAGGATGGAGGCGAACGGCTCCTGCGTCTTCCACTCGGGATGCGACGGCGCAAGGGTCTTCACGCGGTCGAGCGCGAAATAGAGCTGGACCGGCAACGGCTGTTCGCACCAGAGCGTGCCGTCGTTGTCGAACGTGGCGATGCGCTCCGGCACCGGCACAAAATCCGGCGAGCCGGGGGTTGTCACCTTCGTGACGAAATCAATGATGGACTGCTTGGCCTTGCCGTCGTTCCACGAGGGCAACGGGTCCGCGGCGCGGGCGATGATCGAAGTGAAAGCCACCGCGCAAACAAGCGCTACGGCGAGCAAGGTTTGTTTGAATATGGTTTTCATGTTTATGATTTGTTTGTGGTTCGTTCGCTGGTGAAGTCGCGGGCCGGCCACCCGGCCAGCCCGCGTGTTTCACAAGCGAGGCATTAGTCGTTGCCGGTCGCGCCTTCGCTCATTTTATCCATGACATCCTTCAGGCTGAAGCTGCCCGCCTTCTGGCTCGGCGGGAAGTCCTTGAACGTGGCGAGAAATTCGCCGACCTTGGCCTGCGCCGGCACGAAGACAAACGCGTGGTTGAGCAGCCAGTCGTAATAGGTGTTCGACGTGATGTCGGCGCGCTCGTAGGGGTCGGTGCGAAGATTAAAGAGCTTCGGCACGCGCAGGGTGACAAACGGCGTGCTCCAAATCTTCATCGTGCCCTGGGCCTGCTGTTCCTCGAAGACAATCTTCCAGTTGTCATAGCGCAGCGCAACCAGCTCGGCGTCGTCGTTGAAATAGAAGAACTCCTTGCGCGGATCCACCGTGGTCTCGCCCGTGAAGAGCGGCAGCATATTATAACCGTCGAGATGCACCTTGTAGGTGGTGTCGCCGACTTTCATGCCCTTCAGGAGCTGCTCTTTCACGTCAGGAACACCGGCAGCGGCGAGGAGCGTGGGAAAGAAATCCAAGTGTGACACAATGTCGTTGTTAATCGTTCCGGCTGGGATGTGGCCCGGCCAGCGCAGCATCGCGGGCACGCGGTAAGCACCTTCCCAGTTCGAGTTCTTCTCGCTGCGGAACGGTGTCATCGCGGCATCCGGCCAGGAGTTCATGTGCGGGCCGTTATCGGTGCTATACATGACGATGGTGTTGTCGGCCATGCCCAAGTCATCCAACGCTTTGAGGACCTCGCCGACGTTCTTGTCGTGGTCAATCATTGCGTCGTGGTATTCGCTCTGAAACTGACCGGACTGCCCGACGCTCTCGGGCTTCACGTGCGTGCGGAAGTGCATGTGGGTGAAGTTCACCCAGAGGAACACCGGCTTGCCGGCTGCGTGCTCGCGCTTGAGAAAGTCCACCGCGCGGGCGGCGAAGTCGTCATCGCAGGTTTCCATGCGCTTCTTGGTCAGTGCGCCGGTGTCCACGACGGTTTGCTTGCCGACCTTGCCGAAGCGCGGATCAACCGTCGGGTCATCCACGGTCGTAGCTTTGCAATCCAGCACGCCGCGCGGGCCGAAATTGGCGAGGAAATTCGGGTATTGCGGGGCCTTCGGGTAGTCCGGCTGTTCGGGTTCTTCGGAGGCGTTCAGATGGTAGAGCGGGCCGTAGAACTCATCGAACCCGTGGACGGTGGGCAGGAATTCATTCCGGTCGCCGAGATGGTTCTTGCCGAACTGCGCGGTGGCATAGCCCTGGGCCTTGAGCATTTGGGCAATGGTCACGTCGCGGTCTTGCAGACCCTGGGCCGCGCCAGGCAGGCCGACTTTGGTGTTGCCGGTGCGCAGGCCGCATTGGCCGGTGATGAACGAGGCGCGACCCGCCGTGCAACTCTGCTCGGCGTAGTAGTCCGTGAAGATCACGCCTTCTTTCGCGACGCGATCAATGTTTGGGGTTCTGAAGCCCATCAAGCCCATCGAGTAGGCGCTGATGTCGGTTATGCCGATGTCGTCGCCCCAGATGATGACGATGTTGGGTTTCTTGGCGTCCGCCGCCTGCGCCGTTCCGCCAGCGCTAAAAAGCGCCGTCGAAGCGGTCAGCACGGTCAGACCGTATTTGATCAAGTTACTTCGTTTCATGTTTTTCCTTTTGGTTTATTTACTGTTTGGTTGATTTGTTTTCTGTCCTTCGCGTGGTTCGATTCTTTCAGCGCTGAACAAATTGGTTTGGGTTGCCACGGTATTCCGGATTTGAACAGGAGGCAACGGGGATTTGCTTTTCGGTCTCTGTTATCTCTGTTTGCTCCTGTTGAATCGGTTTTTTATTGCGGCGCGGGTTGCGGAGCTGCCGCCGACATGGCGACGCCGAGCGATTTGAAATCGGCCGCCAGTTTGTTCACGGATTTCTTGAGCGTGGCGCCGGTTTTGTTGGCCTTGGCCGCGACGTCCTTCATGGAAGCGACGCCCGCCGGGGTCAGATCGGTGCCGAGATATTTCTGGATGTCGCGCAGGTCGGACATGAACGGCTTGAAGTCGGTTTCAGCCTCGGCATAACTCCGCTTTACGTCCGAGAACGCATCGCTGACTTCTTTCTGGCGCGCGGCGCTGCGGTTGCGGATGTCCTCGTTTTTGATGCCGGCGAGTTCCTCATTCCATTTGGCGAAGTATTCCTTGCCATTCTTGCGCATCGAGGTCACCGAATCATCCACATGCTTGGCGAGCGACGCGAGGTTGTCCACGTTGTCGGAGAATTGTTGATACTGCGGGCGCAAGTCGGCTTGCGGGCGCTCCACCAGGTTGTTCAAGGAGGCCAGCGTGGCGTTCAACTGTCCGTCGGCGACCGAGATTTTGTCGGCGGACTCCCTCAATCCGGCGGCCGTGGCCGAGCCCTTGTCATAATTGTGCGAGGCGCAGCCGGCCAGGATGGCCACGGCCACGGTGAGTGCGAGGTTTGATGCGAGCAATGTCAGTTTGGATGTTTTCATATTTGGTTTATGGTTTTGTTGTCTTGTTACATTTTTGTGAGTTGTGCGGTTTGGTTCGGTCAGCGTCAGTCAAATTCAGTAATCAGTCGTTGGTGGTTTTTCATTTTTTCGGGAAGAGGAAGGTTATGGTGAAGCGCAATCCCCAGTCCGGCCCATTGGCGGGTCTTTGCGCGTAGTAGCGATAGCCAAACTGGAAGGCGATGGGTTGCTTGCCGATCTTCACCAGCTGCTGAACCATGAAGTTCAACGGCACCGTCCATTGGTGGGCTTGCCAGTCGTAGGTGGATTCGGTGTTCACGGTGAAGGTGGTAAAGGTCTTGGTGGTGTAGCCAGCGAACGGCTGCAGAAAGCAGGTGTTGACGTTCTGTCGGTCATCCTGACCGGCGAAGGACCAAATGTGGTTGTAGAGAAAACCGTAGGTGAAGCCGTTCTTTTGTTGCAGCGCTACGACGGTCGGACCGGCGCCCCACTTGCCGGCGCCCAATTCACTTTCAGTGGCCGTGGGATAATAGCCCACCGGGCCGGCACCCAGAATCCAGTCGTCCACGGGTTCCTTGGGCGAGAAGAAGAAACTTTGCGTGGTATCCCCCAGACCGGAATGCGATGAGCCGCCATTGACCGGCGATTCCGCATAGATGACCGGCAGTATGGTGCGGACGATAAGGTTCATATCCTTGCTGATGGAAAGCGGAACAACCGGCTGGATGTTGGCCGTATATTTCATTGCGTTGGCCGGGCCGATGCCGAAGTCCCAGTTGTTCTGGATGGGCACGCTGATCAGAGCGGCGACGGGGTTCTGGAGTTTCTTGGCCAGTTCGGCTTCCTGGGCCGCCTTCTCGTCGGCCGCTCCACCACCGGAGGCGCTGGCGTCGGCAGGCGCAAGGGTGAGCTGGCTGTGGAAGCCAGAATCGGTTTGGGCCTGGGCCGCAGTCGCCGCGAGAGCGCAGGCGAGCGCGAGGAGTTTCAGTTTTGATTTCATGGCGATTTGTTATTTGTTTATGGATTTTATTCCAGGGAAATGGTTGGCGAGACGAAGCGGCGTCCCGCGAGGGCTTCGTGGATGGCGGTAACGAGGTCGGTGGCCAGACGCGCCTTGATGACATAGGCGGCGGCGCCCGCCTGCCACGCGGTGCGCACGTAGTCTGGATCTTCATGGACGGTGAGAAACACGAGCTTCGCACGGGTTTTGGCAAGCTGAAGCCGCCGGGCAGCTTCGAGACCATCCAAGCCCGGCATGGTGATGTCGAGCACCACTATATCGGGATCGAGCCGCGCAGCAGCCGTGACCAGGTCCAGCCCGTTGCCAACCGAGCCGACAATCTCGAACTCGGCGGCGAGCAGACTGGTGGTCTGCACCAGGACAGCCGAATGATCATCCGCCAGCAGCACGCGCGCGGTTTTTGCCACAGTAATCATGAAATCGGACCGAATCGTAGGCGGCAGCGTGGGAAACAGCTACTGTCAGAAGTAACAGGTCGTGGCGGCGTCTCATCAGAGCGCCGCCATTCCGCCGGAGAAAAGAACGGCGCTCTGCCGAGACGCCGCTACGGAGGACGGATTATGCGCGTGGAGTCAACAGGTGATGCTCGACGGCGTATTGGACCAGTTCGGCGCTGGTCTTGACGCCAAGCTGTTCCATGATGGCGTATTTGTGGAAGGCAATGGTGCGCGGGGTGAGTTTCAAAATATCCGCCGCCTCTTTCATCAGCTTTCCTTCCGCCAGCAACTGGAGAACTTCGCGCTGGCGGGCGGTGAGTTTTTCGGCGGCTGGTTTTACCGAGGCATCGAGGAATGCGCCGAGCGATTTGCCCTTCGTTATCAGCGGGGTGATGTAGGTACGGCCCGACAGCGCGCTTTCGATGGCCAGGGTCAACTCGGCGGAAGCGGATTTTTTCAGCAGAAATGCCGAGGCGCCCATGCCCATGGCTTCGGCGGCGAGGTCAGGGTCTTCGTTGACGGTGAGGAAAATAAACTTGATGCCGGGCAGTTTGCGTCGGAGTTGCGCGCAGGCATCCATGCCGTTCAAGCGCGGCATGGAGATGTCCAGAACGATGATCTCCGGATTGGTCTTGAGGGCGAGTTCGATCAGAGCACGGCCATCGGATGCCGTGCCGACAATCTCGCACTGCGGCTCCAGCAGACGCCGGAAGGCGTCGAGCAACATGGTGTGGTCATCGGCCAGCAGGATGCGGGGGCGGTGGTTCATGGGTGCGCTGACTCGTTTTGCCGCGTCTGACCGAGTATGGAGGAAGCATCAGTTGGTTTCAACTGCACAAGCGAACGATTCGTGCAATCCGCCCAATGGAATATGCACTTCGATTCGCGTGCTAGCACCTTTGCGGGACTGCACGGAAATGTGTCCCCGCACCAGCCGCACACGTTCGCGCATGCTGACCAGTCCCAGCGAACCCCCGCCAACCGCCAGGGAATCGAAACCACAGCCCTGATCCGAAACGACGAGGCAAAGTTCTTTTGCATCCGCCGTCAAGGCCACCTTCGCGCCGGCGGCGCCGCTGTGCTTGACCACGTTTTGCAGCCCCTCCTGCACGATGCGGTAGAGGCAGAGCGCGATGTCATCCGGCAGCGCGCGCGGCACTTCGTGGGGCTCAAACTCAACCGCGATTTTGTGCGCGGCACCAAATTCCTTGCAGAAGCCGCGCACCGCCGCCGCCAGACCCAGTTGCTCAAGTTTCGCCGGGTGCAACTCGTGGGAGAGCCGGTGCACACCGGACGACAAGCCCCTCACCTGCGCCGAAAACTCCTGCATCCGGCCGCTGATCCCGCCGGTGGTGGCGGGTTTCTGGCCAAACATATCCAGTTCGACGGCAAGCAGAGCTAGGCTCTGGCTCAAGTCATCGTGCAGTTCGCGCGCGAGACGCATCCGTTCGGCTTCCTGCGCGTGGATCAAGCGTCCGCTTAAGTTCTGCGCCGATTCCTCCGCCTGCTTGCGCGCCGTGATGTCGAGGGAGGCGCCGCGCACGCGAACGGGCTTGCCTCCGCCGTTGAACTCGACGCGACCCCGCGAGGCGATCCAGCGCAACTGGCCGTCCGGCAGCATCACGCGATATTCCGTCTCGTAGCGGCCGGCGCCATTGGTCGCATTCACAAGCGTTTGACGGACAGTTTCACGATCATCGGGATGCAGCCGTTGCAGATACTTTTCGAGATCCAGCCGCTCCGATGACGGGAAGCCGAACAGCGAGCGCCATTTGTCGCTCGCCCAGATTTCATTCTGCACGAGATCCCGAACCCAGACACCGAGATTCGCCGCCTCGGTGGCCAGGGCCATCTGCTGTTCGCTCTCCTGCAACTGCCGCCCCAGTTGCGCGGCGCGGAGTACGTCGCGGCTCAACTCGTAGCCCATGGCCAGCAACACGGCGAGGAAGGGAAAGCTCACAATGATGGGCATCCGCAGCACGCCCGCCGTCACCAATCCAGCCTGAGCCGACGAGAAGAGGATGAAGAAGGCCAACGGTCCGCCCACCATTAGTGCGCGTCTTCGCGATTCATGCGCGCCGGCGCGCCACAGCCTGAGGGAAGCGTCCACCACATAAACAACCTGCACCAGCGCCGCCAACTGACCGAGCCGCACCCACGGATTGGGCGTCCACACGCCGAGCATGGACACCGGCTCACCGAGGAAGTTCACCTGCTGCAGACTTTGGATGGCCCTGATATGCAGGTTAAGTCCCGTGCTGAAGTTCACCGCCACCGCCAGCAGCCGCAAACCGAGTGCCGCCCCGAGCAGCCATGTTTTCCCGGTGCCAAAGTAAAAATGCACAAACCCCAGGCTGCCCACGACGATAAACCCGAACGCAAAGTGCCCCCACCGGATCGCCGCTCCGTATTCTGCCGGCGACTTAGCATACATGGCACCGAACTCACCCGCCGACATCCCGATGACGCCAGCCGCCAGGACGAAGAAACACAAATAAGCCCACGAACGACGCTCCCGAAACCAGATCAGCAAATAGATCGTCGCCAGTGTGAAGCTCACCGAGGCGATCATGGACCAGATGATGGTGACCCAGCTCATTTGTAAGTAGCGATCAGTAATCGGTAATCAGTAATCAATTGTCAATTCTGCCGTGCGAACCCCGCTTACGGTTCACTGGTCACTGATGACGGATTGCTCTTCGCTTCCCGCTCGGAAACCGAGGAACTCCAAGACGCGTCAACGCGTCTCGGCAAAGGCATCATCTGTGTTGATGCCACCACCAGGCGCCGGCAAACAGCCCGACGGCGATGAGGAAGAGCAACAGCCTCGAAATGGATTTGCCGGTCTTGAACACGAGGATCAACAGCACAAGGCCCACCAGCGCTGCCGCTCCCGTGGGCAGATCGTGGGCGCTGAGTTGATTGAAAAATCCCTTCAGTTTATCGAGGTTCATATCAAAGGTCCGGCCGTCTGGTTTGGTTTAACCGCCACCGTTTCTCCGACAGGCCGATGCACAACTCGTACACCCGCCGGGCTGCCAACTCAACTGCTTTTCAAATTCACGCGCCGGCAGACAAATGGGTCAAGGCTAACGTCCGAGATGATTGATCGCGTTATGCATGGGCTGGCTGGAAATCTGGATCAGCCCGCCGAACGGCCGGTCCAGTTCCAGAATCAGGAAGATGGCGCCTGACACCGACAGCGCCGCCACGAACAGCGTCGCAATGACCGTGCTGTTGGAGGGCGCGAACATGCCGAAGCTGAAGAATATTATTGCCAGCCAGCAGACCACGACGACCAGGAAGAGTGTGGAGATCGAAGTGTCCGACTGCTCAAACAGCAGCCAGCGCATCTGGCCGAGTTCGATGGCGAGGGCCAGGCACTGGGATTTGAGCCAGCGCTGCTCATCGTTTTGCGGTGACAGTTGCTGGATTGCGTCGTATAGCGCCTCGCCGTTGGAGGCGCTGGGGTCCAGTTCGGCGGATTGGGACCTCGAGGCCGGCCAGAGGAGAACCACGAGGTGTTCGGCGGCCTCGCGGAGCTGTTTGCGCGGCTCCGCCGCCGCCGGTCCGTAATTGGCCAGAATGCGGTCGAGGACAACGAATTTGGCCGCCATCTGGGTCATCTCGCTCCGGGCGGTGTCGTACGAACCCTTCGCCGAGGCGACCAGCAGCCCGAGGACCAGCGCGGTCATGGTCGCCACCAATCCCATGGCGAGCTTCACCGTATCCTTGGTGTCCGCGCTCAGGTGATGCGGTGGCAGCGCGGTGCGCAAACGCATCGCCAGCAACGCGGCTCCGAGGACGCAGCCGAACACCAGCAAACCTGTGGTCATGGGACTCATGATTCTGATCTCCGGATTGTTGTTTCAATATGTTTAAAACCTACCTGGTCTCGACCGTGGTAAATTCGCGGGCCGGCGCGTATGCCAATCATTTTATCCAGCCCTGTTCCTGAAATTGCTTCTTGAGCACGGCGGCAATTTCCTTGGCGGTCGCGTCGGCCCGGCCTTCAACTTTGCTGCGGCCGCTTTCCTCGCCATACACTTTCATCCCGCTGCTGATGATGAGTCCTGCCGGGTTGGCGGTGACCATGAAGGCGGCGACTCCCAAAGCCGCTCCCGGAGTTTTGCTGCCGCCGGAATCCAATGTGTCGGATACGATTTTGCGCAACCCTTGGGCGGTCATCTGGTAAGCTTCAACCGCCGTTCGCAACTCGGACGCGCCGTAGCCAAAGCCGATGGTGACCCGCTTGGTGGTGCTGCCTTCGTTTACGGAAATCAGATAACCCCGGATCACGATGTCGTTGATCTGCGGTTGCGTTCCCGCCCAGACCCGCTCGGCTGGCATTCCCAGGCCATGGATGCGCCCGACCAGTTCCGCCGCAATCTCAATGCCCAGCTGCCGTCCCGCCGCAATCTGCCCGGCGGTTTGGGGCGTGTTGACCACGGAATAATGGCGGGCCAGGGTGGAGTTGGTCGGAACATCGGCGGCCGTGGCGGCAAAGTCATACACCAGGATGTTGCCCGGCCGCGGGAGCGACCCGGTGACGAGTGTTTCCTGGTCGGTCACCTTGGTCGAGGCGCACCCCGTGGCCCAAGCCATGGCGAATAGAAACGGAACGAGGATCATCAGCCTTCTCCGAAGAACCGGGGGACCTTCCGGTAATTTGCGGGGATTTGTGTTCATGGGCGGCGGTCCGGCGCGGATGATTTGTTTCCCCAATCACTCTCCGAAATCCCCAAATGCCCAGGAATTCCAGCCCGCCGAATCCTCCTTCAAATAGGTTGTATCGAGCTGCTCGTCCAACAACTGTTCATTCTGACGATATTGCCGGTAGGTCTGATACTGGCCCGGGTTGCCGACATAGAGCTGGCGGCGGGCTGCGTCGGGGTAAACGTACCAGATTTTGCCGTTGCGTTTCGTGACCGTGATTTTCCCCGGCGGCAGGGTTTGCAGATGTGCCTGTTGGGCGGGGGTGGCGGCGGCCACCAGCTTGAAGCCGGAGGCCAGCAACAGGTTTTCCGTCTGTTGCGTTTGTTTCGTGGTGGAGCAACCGGTGGCGAAAGCCAGCAGCACACCGGCGATGAACAGGCCAAGGAATGTTTTCATGCTTTGTTGATTTCGATTCAGTTTGATCGTCTCGGGGATCGGGCGGGCGGCTCTCCGGGGCAGCCCGCGCGGCGCATGGCCGGAACCGTCCGCTTTCGCCCGCTGGATTCTTTTTTACGATGTTCGTGCAACGCGATGGGAAGCGCCATTGAATCCGCCTCCGGCTTTGAGGTGCGCACGGAAATCAATTTTTCCGAAGGCGACCGGGTGGGCCGGGCGGCTTCCGGGCCGCTCGACAGCCAGGACAGGGCTTTCTCAAAGTCGTCGAAGGCCCGGACGGTCCAGCCTTGCAACACGCTGAGAAACGCAAACAGCCGGGCGCGATGATGCGGATCGGTTCGGTAAAGCACCGCCAGGCGATGCTCGCGGGTGAAATCAGTTTTGCAGAAGGTGTTCACCAACTCAACCAGGTCTTCCCGGCTGAAAACCGGCTTAAGGCCGGGCCGCAAAGCGCGAAGGTCCATCATCGCCTGATGCATTCCGCGTTTCCGGCAGGCGCGCGCGATCATCGCCAGCGCCGTCTTGCTGGCCGCCAAGTCGAAATGGCCTTGCGCCCCCAACCGGATGAATTCACTGGCGCGGATGATTTGGAGTTCGATAGGCATAATCCACCATTAATTGATCCAGCCCTGTTGCTGGAACCGGATCTTGAGCTGGGCGGCGATTTCCTGGGCGGTCTGCTTGGCCCGGCCCTCGACCTTGCTGCTGCCGCTTTCCTCGCCATACACATGCATCCCGCCGCTGATGATGAGTCCCGCCGGGTTGTGGGTGGCGATGAGGCCGACGACACCCAGGGACGCCCCCGGGGATTTGCTGCCGCTGGCATTGAGGTCGCCGGAACCGATTTTGCGCAGCCCCGTGGCCGTCATCTGAAAACCTTCCACGGCTGTTTTTAAATCGGATTCGCCCTTGCCAAAGCCGATGGCGACGCGCTCGGCTTCATTGCCTTTCTGGATGGCAAGGAAGTAACCCCGGATGACCAGGTCATTGATCTGCGGTTGCGTATCCGTCCCGGCCCGATCGGCGGGCATTCCCAGCTTGCGGATATCGGCGACCAGCTCCGTGGCAATCTCAGCCCCCAATTTCTGTCCTTCCGCAATCTGCTCGGGCGTCTGGGGCGTCGTGTCCAGGTCGGGCTGGCCAGCCAGCGCGGACTCCGCGGGCACACCGGCGGCGGTGGCGGCGAAGTCGTACACCCAGATGTTGCCGGGCTTCGGAAGTTGACCGGTCACGATTTGCTGCTGGTTGCTGACCTGGGTCGAAGCGCAGCCGCTGGCGAATAATACCACCAACAGACACGGGGCGAGAGGCGTTAATATCAAGCTGCATAATATTTTCATAGTTTGTGTTTTCATGGTTTGTTTCTCCAGTTTCAGGTTTCGTGCGTGAATTCGCGGGCCGCACCGGAAGGAACGGTAGCAGACCGCGTGGCTCACAGGCGAATCATTGGTTGTTCACTTCATTGTTCACCGGTCTGGTTGTTCCGCCCGCCCGTCTTGAGGCTCCTGAGCCAGGCGCGGCCGAGAAGGATCGCAAGGACGGCGTGCAACCCGGCGGCCGGCCACAACAGCGGCCCGACCCATTCGCGGCCGAGAGCGAGCCAGGCAAAATACACCGTGGCGAGCGCGTTGTAGGTCAGCATGCCGAGCGATGCCGGTCCCGGCCAACAGCCAATGCCCAGGGCGAGCAACGCGATGCCCGCCACGCGGGCCACCACGACGGCAACCCCGGCCAGCTCCGCGCCCAGCAGCAGTCGCCCGACCAGGGCGGGGACGACCATCAACGCCACGCCCGTGGCGGCTTCGGCCGCGCCGGTGAAAATGAGCAGTTTTTTCATCGCAGGCTCGCTGGATTTTAGTTGTTCACGTCGGAGCCGATTTCGGTGGCTTTCTCCTGATCCCCCAAGCCCAACTGCTTCGGGCCGAGATCAAATGTCAGCTTGTCAATCGTCCCGGTGAACTTGAACGGACAGTTGTAGGGATATCTGAGGAGGGAAACCGGCGTGCCGTTGTCCAGCCCCACATCAAAGGTCTCGTCCTCCGGGAACATGATGGGCGTTGTGTGTTCCAGTGATTTCGTAGCCACGGTTTCACCATCCACGATCAACCGGCCGGTGCCGCCTTTGCCCAGGCCCGGGCCGTCAAATTTGAAGTCGAACGCGATGGTGTGCGTGCCGGCCTTCAGCGCCGGCCCGGTCCATGCCGTCCGATCGAGACCCAGCAGATTGTAGAGAAACACCACTCTGCCTTTGCCCAGGTCCAGAACACCCGTGGCCATCACAGCGACCGCCCAGAGCAAGCCGAGCGTCAGCATCCCCTGGCCAAGGCGCAGTTTCCAGCGCGACCACTTCCAGCTCCGGCTGGCCAAGATCAGAAGGAATCCGGCGACGAGCAGTCCCCAGCCGGCAATCCTGAACCCCTGACTTCGGAACCAGTAGTTGTAGCTCTGGCTCAGGAACAGGCCGTAGCCGCCAAACCGTCCGCCTTCAGTGACAATCATGCCCTCCGCGCCGCCTCGAGGAATGGTGACTGCCGCCGTGATGGAGTAGGAGCGGTCCAGGATGTCCGGCGCGCAGGAGTCCGGCACACCGCTCAATTCGCCCGAGTAGGTGAAGTTGGTTTTACCCGCCGTCGCGCTCGGACGCGGCGTTATAAACCGGGCGAGTGTCGAATTGTCCAGCGGCAGCACACCGAAATTCGCGGCCTCCTGGTAGAAGAGCTTCTGCATTTCCTTGAGCTTGTCGGGCATCGCGGTGGCCAGATCGTGGTCCTCGGTGAAGTCATTTGAGATGCAATAAAGTTCCCAGTTGTAACCGGTGAGGACATCCGGCGGCGTCTTGGTGCTCAATTCCCACGGCAAGTTCACGGGCGTGGTGGCCGCCACCCAGCCGTCATGATAAACGGCGCGGTTGCCGAGCATCTCAAAATACTGAGTCGTCCGCTTGGAGGGCAGGTCGGCATTTTCCTTGGGCCAGGTGTAGGTCAGGCTCACGCCGTCCATGGGCCGCTGCTTGATGCCGTTGATGGTGTCCGGCAAGGGGATGCCGGTCACGTCCAGAAGGGTCGGCGCGATGTCAATGACGTGATGGAACTGCGTGCGGATGCCGCCCAGGTCGGTGATGTGGCCGGGCCAGGACATGCACATGCCCTGCCGAGTGCCGCCGAAATGCGAGGCCACCTGCTTGACCCACTTGAAAGGCGTGTCAAACGCCCACGCCCAGCCCGCGGCATACAACGGGTAAGTCAGGTCGGATCCCAAAACGTTATAGAACAGGAACTGGGCCTTGACCGGCACTGAGACCCCGTTGAAGGTCGTGAATTCGTTCGGCGTTCCGTTCGTCATGCCCTCGGCGCTGGCCCCATTGTCGCCGCTGATGTAAATGATGAGCGTGTTGTCCCATTTGCCCTCGTCCTGGACCTCCTGAATCACCCGGCCAATTTCGTAATCGGTGTAGGCGAGATACGCGCCGAACACATCGGCTTGCTTGATGAACATCGTTTTCTCAAGACTGGACAGTTGGTCCCAGTGCTGCAATTCCTTCGGCCACGGTGTGAGTTCCGCGTTTGCCGGCAGCAAACCCAGCCGCTTCTGGTTGGCAAAGATGGTCTCGCGCAATTTGTCCCAGCCGCCGTCGAACAGATGCATGGCGCTGATTTTGTCAATCCACTCCTTGGTCGGATGATGCGGCGCATGGACGCCGCCGGGAACGTAATAGACAAAGAACGGTTTGCCCGGCGCGATCTCCTTGAGCTGCCTCATATACTGGATCGCGTCATCGGCCATCGCGGTGGTGAGGTTCCATTTCCCCTCCTGGCCGAGATACGGATGGATCGGGGTGGTGTTGCGGAACAAGTTGCCTGGTTCCCACTGGCTGGTGTCGCCGCCGATGAACCCGTAAAAGTAGTCAAAGCCCAGCCCGGTCGGCCACTGGTCGAACGGCCCAGCCTGGCTCGCCTGATAAAAGGGCGTGTTGTGGTCCTTGCCGAACCATGCCGTCGCGTAGCCGTTCTCCTTCAGAATTTCACCGACCGTCCCGCACTCCCTGCGGATGACTGAGTCGTATCCGGGAAAACCCGTGGCTGCCTCGCCCACGATGCCGAAGCCGGCGACGTGATGGTTGCGCCCGGTGATCAGCGCCGCGCGCGTCGGCGAGCACAGCGACGTGGAATGAAACTGCGTGTAGCGCAATCCGTTCGTCGCGATGCGATCCAGCGCCGGGGTCGGAATCACTCCGCCGAACGTGCTGGGCGAGCCAAAGCCGCAATCGTCCGTCATGATGAGCAAAATGTTGGGCGCATCCTTGGGCGGCACGACGCGCGGTGCCCACCATGATTTCGAGTCGGCGGCTTTCTCTGCAATCACGCCGCCGAATGCCGGGTCGGGCGGCGGCAGTTGGTTGCCGCTGATGGTGGTGGTGGCATTGGGCGCACCGATGACGCCGGTGGTTTCGATTTCCGCCCGGCTTGACGGGGCAAGTGAAGTCGCCAGGGTCACGGTGGCGGTCAGGCCGTATCGCATCAGGTGGTTTCGTTTCATAATTTTCCTTTGTGGGTGATCGGCTGTGGCATCGTAGTCCCCGGACTTTTCGTGAGCAATGGCAAATCAACGACGCAAGTCACGATCTGGATATTTGAATCGCTGACCTGAAATCAAACAGGAGCACATGGAGAGGGGCGACAGAAAAGTTCAACCACGAAGGACACGAATCACACGAATGGTGGGGCGAGTGTCCTCACGAGCCGAAACTCAGCCGCAAAAAGGCGCAAAAGGCGCAAAAAATTCCTACCGAGGTGAACCGGAGCACGCTGAGAAAACGGAGAAATCTTTTCGGGTCGCAGTTGCCGGGCGAGAAGCGTCCCGATTTATCGGGATTTCCTCCTGTTAAAACTTGCCGCTGATTTTCTCCCTCTCCGCCTCGTTCGGGGAGAGGGATTTGGGGTGAGTGTCGCAGTAAACTCGCAGTAAACTCGCTCTTTTCAATTCCTGGCCTTCGGCGTAATCTCGCCGGGTTCGGAAAAAACCAAAACGACCAGAAAACCAATTTAACCAAAATCATTTCGCGCAGCTTCGGCTGCTGTCCGTCACGAAAAACAGTTGCAAACTGGCGGTTAAAGCGGAAATTGATTATATATTGAAACTATGAGCGCGAAAGAAGTTCTCCTGGAAGTGGCGGAAAAACTGCCGCCGGATGCCACACTCGTTGACGCCATCTACGAACTGGAATTCCGGCAGGCGGTGGAGGAAGGGCTGGCCGGGCTGGATCGCGGCGAGCGCATCCCCTTGGAAGAAGCCCGCAAGCGCATTCCGCAATGGATTTCAAAGTATTCCTCTCCGACGTCGCGTTAAGCGATTTGGAGCGCATCGTCGCCTACATTGCGCCCCACAATCCCGTGGCCGCCGAACAACTGGGCAACCAGTTGCTTGACGTTGCGTTGTCACTGCACACATTTCCGGAACGCGGCCGCATGGTGCCTGAATTCCGGCGGCCGGAGTTGCGTGAAATTATTTTCCGCTCCTACCGCATCATCTTTCGGATGAACAATACCGATCAGAGCCTTGAAATCGTCCGCTTCTGGCACGGAGCGCGTGGATTTCCCCATATCCCCGGCAAAACCTGATCCCCCCAAGGTGGAGGACATCTATTTCACCGGTGCAATCACCGACCCGCGCAAGACGGATTTCTTTGTCGAATACAAGGACGAGGACGGCAAGTGGCATCGTTACACGCCCGACTTCATCATCCGGCGCAAGGATGGCAAATGCCTGATTGTGGAGATCAAAGCCGAGCGCGACCGCGACCACGCCATCAACGGCGAGAATGGCCGCAAGGCGATGGCGCTACGGCATTGGGAAAATCTCAATCCCGACCGGCTCAAGTATCAAATGATTTTCGTGGACGGCAACACCGTGCCGCACGACCAGACCGAAATCGCCCGCGAATTTGTGGAGGCTTAAACCGTCATGCCAACGAACAAGAAAACCAAAGTGAAAAAATCCGCCGCACCAAAATCAGCCAGCGGCAAGAAAGCGCGCGCAGCCAAGCCAACGCCCGCCGCCGAGACGCCCGCGCCGCCAAAGCAAACAAGTGTTAACATTACCGCCGCGAAGGGGCGACCGATGTTGTCCTGGGTGGGGAAACGTCCGTTGCGCCATGTCACGGCGTTCCCGGCGCAGCACGTTGAGAATTTCAATCTGGCTGGCGAATTTGCGAGCAAAGGCGGTTTGCTGTTTCACGGCGACAACAAGGAAGTGCTTGCCCATCTGCTTGCCAACGGATTTCGAGGTGAAGTGGACATGATTTATATTGACCCGCCGTTTGACAGTGGTGCGGATTATGTCCGCAAAGTCTCGCTGCGCGGCCCGGCGGGAAAGAACGAAATTGCTGGGGAAGGATACGCGCTTGGTGAACAGATTCAGTATGCAGACATTTGGGCGAAAGACAATTTTCTGCAATTCATGTTTGAGCGCCTGGCACTGCTAAAAGAATTGCTCGCTCCCGGCGGATGTATCTATCTCCATTGTGATTATCGAAAAGTTCACATGATACGTTGCGTGATGGATGAAGTCTTCGGCGCTGACAATCACTTGAACTCGCTTGTGTGGATGTTTTCGACTCGCAGCTCAATCAAGACAACATGGAAGCGAACGCACCACGACATTCTTTTTTACAAAAAGGACAACGACCCCGTTTTCAATTGGGACGACGAGATGGTTCGTGAACCACTTTCTGAAACAACTATCGAAAAATACAAGCTGGAAGATGAGGACGGCAGGAAATATCGGTTGAGTGGCCGGAATTTTCATGTTCAAATCTTGCGGGCAGCTCACCACATCACGGAGATGGCGGCGGCGAACGTGTCCGAGTCCTGTCCCGTGTGGACTTCGCTGCGGGTGCCGATGTAGTAGAGCTTCACCCCCACGGCGCGGCTGATCGGGAGGCCGACGCTGAAACCGAAGCCGACGCTGCTCTCGCTGTCGTTTTTCGACACCCCGTTTATGGTGGCATTGCCGCCACCGCTGTAGCCAAAACTGCCGGCCACCCACACGCCGGGGCGAAAGTTGTAAATCAGATTCGCATCGGTTGTGTAGAGCGGGTCCTGCTCCAGTTTATTGCCGTTGAAGAAATCATCGTTGTCGGTGAAAAACCAGGTCTGAAAGGTAAGCTCCGCCGACCACTTGCCCCAGTTGTGCGTCGCGCCGATTTGGGGACGGAACGTGAACCGGTTGTCGCCCAAGTTGATCAGTTTGTCGCTGTAATACTGGCCGTCGGGAAGTTGCAGGCCGAGGCCCACACCCGCAATCGTCTCGTGATCCGCGTTGGTGGCCTGGTAAGCAGCAAACTCCTTGCCCTTGAGCGGCGGTGCCCCGATCAGGTTCACCGCGAAGCGCACGGACGTGTCGGCAAATCCCGCCCGGCTTGTCGCGGCTTGCACGCCGTTGATCAGGCCTGACCAGTGGCCGAACTGATAGGGCTGGGCGATGTCCACGCGCGCCGACTTGCCGAGCAGCTCGAAACTGTAGATGTATTTCACCGCGACGGTCTGGACATCGAACTGGCCGTTCTGGATTCGGAGCACGGGGTCCAGGGAGATGTCGCCGGTGGTGTAGGCATAGGCCGCGCCGGCGAAGTTGGCGCCGATGGGCAAATGACTCCAGCGCCGCGGATCAATGTCCTGGGCCTGACCGGGCCGTGGCAGCAGCAGAACCGCCAGCAGCAAGGCCACCCGCAGGCCATATCTCATTAGGTTGTTTCGCTTCACAATTTTCCTTTCGGCTGATTGGCTCTGGCATCGTAGTCCCCGGAAGTTTTGTCGACAATGGCAAATCAACGACGCAAGTCACGATCGGGATATTTGAATCGTTGACCTGCAATCAAACGGGAGCACGCAGAGAGAACAGAGAAATCTTTTCCAGCCTCTGATGTCTCGGTTATGTGATCATTCGTCGTGCGGGTTGAAACCTTGGATGCGTTTGCGCGGCGGTTCGGGCGGCGGCGCGAGCAGCGGTTGCAGCTTCGTCCAGATGGCGCGCAAGGCCGAATCGTGTTCCAGCAGCGTCCGGTCAATTTCCGCCAGCCGTTTAAGAATCGCCGCGTTGGCCGCCAGTTGCTCGCGCATCTGCATGAACGCCCGCACCACAAAAACGCTCATGGCCACCGCCTGTTCGCTGCGGAGAATGTTGGCAGCCATCAACGCCCCGTGCTCGGTGAAGACCCAGGGCCGGTAAACCATTCCGCGATGCTTCCGGGAACTGGTCGCAAATTGTGACCAGTTCGGCGCGCTGGCCTCATTTTCAACGGGTTGCGATGAACTCATCGCAAGTTGCGATGAGTTCGGGGCGCGCAAGGCGGCAAACTCTTCCGCCGTGAGTTGGAAGGCAAAATCATCGGGAAACCGCTCCCGATTGCGCTTGAAAGCCTCGTTGAAACGAAACGTCGGCACGCCGTAAAGCTCCGCGAGGTCGGCATCGAGAATCACCTTCTGGCCGCGCAATGTCAGGATGAGCGATTCGATGGGCTTCTTTGGTTTCATCTGGACCGGCGGATAATGAAACACTCTGTTTGCTCTTGTTCAATAATCATCTTCTTTTTCGCCGGTGAAGTCGCTGGCCGATCCGGAGCCGCCTTCGTCCAACTTCGGCGCGCCAGGCCAGCCCACGTGGTTCACGAGTGAAACGGCTTATTCGGCGAGTTTGTTGTTCCGCGTCGCCTCTTCGAGTTTCTGGATGTCCGCAGGCGACAGTTGCGGGCGGTCCACCTTGATGGTCAGCTTGTCGAGCTTGGCCGTGAGCGGGAACGGCGGCAGGTAATCCTCGTCGTTCACGCCGGTCAGCGTGTCGGAGCCGATGTCGAAGCTCTCGTCCCATTGCAGGATCATCGGCATCGTGTGTTCCATGGTGATGGTTTGGACTTCCTTGCCATCCACCTTGAGCGTGCCGACGCCGCCGCGGCCCAAGCCACTGAAGTTGTTAAAGGCCAGCGTGCCCACGCCGAGGCCGTCATATTTGAAGTCAAATACCAGCGTATGCTTGCCAGGCGTGAGGGCATCCGGCCCTTCCCACTTGATGCGCTTCAAATCAGCGAGGTTCCAGAGGAACACCGGCTTGCCCTTGAGCAGATAGAAGCCGTAACCGCCAAAGCGGCCGCCGGAAGTCACAATCATGCCCTCGGCACCGCCCTCGGGAACTTCGATGTCCGCCGTGAAGGTGTAGGAGGCATCGAGAATCATCGGCGAATCACCCTGCGGCAGGCCGACCATGGGCCGGGTGTAAACGAATTCGGTGCGTCCGGCGGTAATGTTCGGGCGCGGCGCCACGATGCGCGCCGCCACCGAGGCGTCCATTGGAAAAACCTGATACTTCTTTCCTTCCTTGATGAACATTTTCTTCAGCTCCTTCACCTTGTCCGGATACTGGCCGGCGAGGTCTTGGGACTGGCTGAAGTCCTTGTCCAGGTTGTAGAGCTGGAATATCTGGTTATTGAGCGGGTCGGGGTTGGCGGGACCGAAGGCCTCCCATGGCGCGCGGTTCACCTTGGTGCTCAACATCCAGCCGTTGTGGTAGAGCGCCCACTGGCCGAACATCTCGAAATACTGGGTCGTATGACGTGAAGGCGCGTTGGCGTTCGCCGCGTCAAACGTGTAGGCAAAACTTGTGCCCTCGATGGGCGCCTGCTTGATGCCGTCCACCGTGTCCGGAGCCGGAATGCCGGAAACCTCAAGCAGAGTTGGCACCACGTCAATCACGTGCAAGAACTGCTGGCGAAGAGCGCCGGGGTCCTTGATGTGGCCGGGCCACGAGACGCACATGCACTGGCGGATGCCGCCCAACCGCGAGGCATTCTGCTTGAACCAGGTGAACGGCGTGTCAAAGGCCCACGACCAGCCCGCCGACATGTGATTGTAGGTCTTGTCCGTGCCCCAGACATCATACCACTTCATCTGGACATCAACCGGCATCATGTTGACGCCGTTGAAAAATGCGACTTCATTCGGCGTGCCCATCGGACCGCCCTCGGCGCTGGTGCCGTTGTCGCCGTTGATGTAGATGATGAGCGTGTTGTCCAGCTTGCCCATGTCCTCGACGGCCTGAATCACGCGGCCGATTTCATAATCGTTGTAAGCCTCGAAGGCGGCAAAGACCTCGACCTGTTTGATAAAGAGCTTCTTCTCATCGGCGGTGCAGTCATCCCAGTTCTTCAGTACATTTGTCGGCCAAGGCTCGATCTGGGTGTCCGCCGGAATCACGCCCAGACGCTTCTGATTTTCATAGATTCTTTCGCGAAGCTTGTTCCAGCCATCGTCAAACAGATGCAGGTCGTGGATCTTGTCCACCCATTCCTTGGTGGGATGATGCGGCGCGTGCGTGGCGCCGGGAACATAATAGCAGAAGAATGGCTTGCGGGGATCCGTCTGGTTGAGCCGGTTCAGATAATCAATGCAGTCATCCGCCATGCCGGTGACGAGATTCCAGCCGGGCTTGCCCTGGAACGGATAGATCTGGGTGTTGTTGCGAAACAGGTTTGGTTCCCACTGGTTGGCGTCGCCGCCGACGAACCCGTAGAAATATTCAAAGCCCATGCCCGTCGGCCACTGGTCAAACGGTCCGATCGAGCTGGCTTCAAACGCCGGCGTGTTGTGGTCCTTGCCGAACCACGACGTGGCGTAGCCGTTTTCCAGCAGGATGCGGCCGATGGTCGCCTTGTCCTTGCTGATGATGCTGTTGTAGCCCGGGAAGCCCGTGGATTGTTCGGAAATCACGCCAAACCCGACCGAATGATGATTGCGCCCGGTGATGAGCGCGGCGCGTGTGGGCGAACAGAGCGCGGTGGAGTGGATGTTGTTGTAGCGCAGGCCGGACTTCGCCAGCCGGTCCATCGTCGGCGTCGGGATGACGCCGCCGAAGGTGCTCGGCACGCCAAAGCCCGAGTCGTCAGTCATGATGAGCAGGATGTTCGGCGCCTGTTTGGGCGGCACGATGCGCGGCGCCCACCAGGCCTTCGATTGCAGGGCGTCGTCCTTGATCACGCCGCCGAACTTCGGGTCGGGCGGCGGCAGTTGTTTGCCATCGATGGTGGTGGTGGCGCCGGGCGAACCCGGCGTACCGGTGGTTTGGATTTCTGCCCGGCTGGAGGGGGCAACAGTGCTCATCAAGGCCACCGAAGCGGTCAGACCGGTCAGGCCGTATCTCATCAGGTTGCTTCGTGTCATGGTGTTTCCTTTCGGTTTATTCACCAAAGTTTTGTTTGACGTGAAATGGCTTTGAATCCTGGTTATGGAGTGGTCTTCGCCGGCGAGGTCACCGCAATCATGATTGCCCGGGTGAGCTGCACTCCCACGTCGTCACCGGATTTCACATTGGACAGATTGATGTCCGGGCCGACTTTGACCGTCTGCGTTTTGCCGTCAACGGTTTGCAGAGTCACTTCACGATTCAGGACGTCCACACTCGTGACCTTGGCGGTGAATCCGACGGTATGGACCATTTTGCCGCCCGGTTTCGCGCCCAGCGGCGCCCGGACGATGACGGAGGCGGTCCCGGCGCTGGGCGGCACGCCGCCCTTCACCAGCACGAGGGCGACGGCATCGGCTACCTGACCCGTGACCTGGTCGCCCACCTTGATCTGGTCGAAGTTGAGCACCTCCGGCCCGCACTCATAGGTCATCAGACTGCCGTCCTGGCGCTGAAGCACCACGGTGCGGTCGCCGGCATTGACGGACTGCACGGTCGCGGTCGCCGTCACAACATCAACGACGACTCCGCCGCGCATGGCCAAATCGGAAGCCGTTTGCGATTGGGGTGTGGACGAGCAGGAGGTGAATGCGAGGAAGACTGCCGGAATCAAAAACATCGCTGACAATTTCAGAATTTGCTTTTTCATATTTTTGTGGGTTGTACGGGTTTTAAAACCGGTTTGCCATCTACGGTTTCTCGATGCGAATCTTCGTCACTTCCCTGGGTGTTACCACCACCGAATCTCCGGGCGCCATCTGCTCCATCAGGACGCCCAGTCCGGGCTTGAAAGTTTCCGCATGGCCGTTGGGGTATTGCAGAGTCAGGAGACGGTAGCTGGGGTCCACCAGCAAGACCCTGGCGTTGACGCCCAGGGATTCAGCAGTGGTTCCATTCAGCAACCGGCCTTTGGCCAGCAGGTAAACGGCGAGGTCCTCCGCCACCGTGGCCTCGACGGCGTTGCCAACCTGGACCTGGCCGAGGTTGTCCACGGATGCGCCGACCTTGTAGGTGGCGGTTGTGTTGTCGGAAAGCTTGAGGGTCATGGTGCGCGCGCCGGCATCAACGGCCTGCACAGTCGCGGGATCCTTGACGGATTCCACGATGATGCCGCTCTGGATGAGGCGGGGTTCGCCGGCGGGCTGGACGTTGGCATTGGGCGGCGTCCAACAGCCGGCCAGCATGATCACGGCGACGGGCATGAAGGCGAGCGCCACGGTTTTGACGTTTCTCTTTTTCATAGGATGATTTTCTTTTGGGTTAACGGCTGCAGTTTGCGTCCGCGTCATCGCGGTTTCAAGGTTTCTCGACCAGGACCGCCAGCGCCTGGGTGAGGCGCACCACCACCTCGTCGCCCACGTTGAAGTCCGCCAGGTTGACGTATTCGCCGACCTGTATCGGCTTGGTCGTGCCATCCGCGGTCTGGAGGATGACCTGATGTTGCCAGGCATTGATGGCCAGGACCTTGGCGGTGAAGTCCAGCGTGTCGAGGGTGACGATACCCGGCTTGGCCCCCAACCGCGCCCCGACGACCGTGCCGGTGGCCGTTAGGGTCTGCGTGGAGCTGGCCGGTTTCAGGAACAGGGCCATTTCATCCACCACCGTGGCCCGGACCTGGTCGCCCGTCTTGATCTGGTCGAAGTTGCGGACTTCCGGGCCGCATTTGTAACTGGTGATCTTGCCGTCGGCGTGTTTGAGCTCAATCTTGCGCTGGGCGGCATCAATGGAAACGACCGTGTCCGTCCGGGTGATGGAATCCGTCACCACCTGGCCGGCAAAATCGCCCTGATTGGCATAGGTGGCCGGGTTGAACGGCAGGCTCGTTGTTGAGGAACTCGGGGTTGACGAGCAGGAGGCGACTGCCAGCAGGACCGCCGGCAACAGCGCCAGCGCGGCTCTTTTCAGCTTTTTGGTGTTTTCAGGGTTCATGATTTTCTGGGGGTTGAATGGATTGTTTCATTGCAACGGTATCCAGCCCTCGGTGAGGAAGAGGTCCTTGAGTTGCGCGGCGATTTTCCTGGCCGTGCGGCCGGCATCGGCATCCACGTTGGCCGAGAACGCTTCGCTGCCCACCGCCACGCCCGAGCTCACCACGGCGGAGACCACCAGATGACCGGCAAGCGCGCCGGCCCCCATGGTTTCGGCTGCGCCGGGTTTGTCGCCGCTTTTGGCATTGATCCCGAACTGGTTGACCAGAACGTTGCTGCCGTTCCGGTAGTCATAAACCTGGGTCAGGGTTTTGACGTCCGTCCGTCCGAGTCCCAATCCGATGACGACGCGTTCGGTCTGGTTGCCTTCGTCGATGGAAATGAACTGGCCCTTGACTTCGAGCGTGTTCCCGCCGGCCGGTGCGCCGGATGCCCGGCAGGCCGGCAGGCCGAGGGCCTGGATTTCGGTCACCAGATGATTGGCCAGCGCATCGGCCACCTGCCGCCCGATGGCGCGTTCCTGGTCCGTCCGCGGCGGCGCATTTTCAACCAGTTTCTCAATATCCGCGCCGAGGCCGCTGTTCAATTCCACCTCATCCGGCGACACGGCAAAATTATAGACGAGCACCTGTTTGGGCTTGGGGAGAAATCCCTGATATTCGCTTTCCGAGGTCACGGTGGTGCTGGCACAGCCGGCAAAGAGACCGATGGCGCACACCGCAAGGCATAATATCAAGAAGGTTTGTTTTCTCATGGTCGTTTTGGCTTTAGCATTTTGAATCGGTTGCCGCTGAAACATCCCTGCGCGACCCACCCTAGCACGAACCGGCCTGCGGCGGCAATCAAACTTGCCCGCTGACAATGTCAGCAATGCTGTGGTTGCAATTCTGGTGGGGCGAGGCTACTGACGAGCCGCCGTCTGGCTCTGACGCGCCAAAGCCGGCTCGCGGGGATGCTCGCCCCACCGAAAACTGAAACTGAGCGTGTCCACGCTCTCAACGGTGGCGGATTCACACCACTGCCCGCTGGCGAAACGATTCCGCCGGCCCCCGTTCACATTCGTTTCCGGGGCTGGATCGGTTGCTTGCGCAAATCCGCGACAATCCGCTCCACTTCGGGAATGGCGTGCGCAAAAAACTTTTTAAATCCCCGGCAGAGATAATTCAGGCCAGGCTCGCCGTCGGGAGTGCGGATGATCCGGTTTTTCGGACATTCCCCCCAGCAATCGCTCAAATACGGGCATTGCCGGCAGTATTTCGGCAGGGTCTCGTTTTTGGCGTAACCGAATTGCACCTGGGTGCGGGAAAATACCTGCGTGTCGAGCGCCTGGTCCGTGATGTTGCCCAGGCGATACTCCGGATAGACATAGTGGTCGCAGGAGTAAACGTCGCCGTCATGTTCCACCGCCACGCCTTTGCCGCAGAACTCGCCGTAAATGCAAATCTGCGAGCCCAGGCCCAGGTGCTGCGACACCAGCGTCTCGAAATGGTTGACCAGAATCTTGCCCAGGTCCTTTTGCCGCCACCGGTCAAAAATACGGCACAGGAATTCGCCCCAGTCGTCCGGGTCCACCGACCAGTCGGTCACGATGGAATTCGGGTGGCCCGGCCGGGCCTCGGGGTCGCCGTCGCGGGGCAGGGCGGCGTTGTCCCACCTGTGCGGCGCGGTTTGTTCAAAGCCCTTGTACTCGACGATGGGAATGAACTGCATGTAGGTCGAGCCGACGTCACTGCGGAGAAAGCGGTAAACGTCCGCCGGATGTTTTGCATTGAACCGGTTGACACAGGTCAGCGTGTTGAACGGGATGCCGTATCGCTGGAAGAGTTTGGCGGTGTGGAAGACCTTCTCGAACGTGGGTTTGCCGCCCTTGGTGACCCGGTAGCGGTCATGCATTTCGCGCGGGCCGTCGATGCTCAGGCCGATCAGGAACCGGTTCGCCTTGAGGAATTCACACCATTCCTCGTTGATGAGTGTGCCGTTGGTCTGCAAATCGTTTTCGATTTTCTGGAACGGCTTGGCGTATTTTTTTTCGAACGCGACGACCTTGCGGAAGAATTCCAGTCCCATCAGCGTCGGCTCGCCGCCCTGCCAGGAGAACACCACCTCCGATCCGGTCACCCCCTCGATGTATTGCTGGATGAACCGCTCGAGCACCTCGTCGGACATCCGGCCGGTGCCCGGGCCGTTGGGCAGGGTTTCCTTGCTCAGGTAGAAGCAGTAGCTGCAGTCGAGGTTGCAGGTGGAGCCGCTGGGCTTGGCCATGACGTGGAACCGCCGTTGCGACCGGCCCCCGAGCAACAATGGCGCGTCGTACTTGTCGATCGACCGCGGCGGCATTCCCACCTCGGCGACCTTGAAGCCGGCGGGCACGGGTTCCTCTCTTCGATCTGAACTCATCGGATCCTCACAAAAATCAATTCAAAAATTTGCTGCTTCGCCATAACAGTTACAGTTAACCGATTTTCGCCCATTGCGCGAGTGATTGGCGAATGATTTCGTCCAACTCGGCTTTCGTCTCGCCGCTGCCGAAGGTGAACGTGCCGGTGAGATGTTTCCAGTCGTCCAATGACAGGCCGTAAAGTTCGCGGGCGATGAAGGCTTCCAGCGCAGCGCGTTCCTTCACGTCGCGCGGGTTTTTCAACAACTGCGCGGCGGCATCGGCCAGCTTCTTTTTCTGCGCGGCGGTAAGTTCCGGCACGGGTAGTTCGTAAATGTAAAACATGTTCACCGTCGCTGACATTTTGCTGCGGATGTAATAATTCAGCGTCAGCGAATCCAGCAGGCAAAGAACTGATCGCGCATCTTCGGCGGACACCGGCTCCTGGGACAGCTTGCCAGTCTTGGTCAGTTGGTAATTGGCCGGAATCAAATAGCTGACGGTGTCGGAGAAATAAACTCCGGCAGGCAGCAAAGTCGCAATGATGGTGCGTTCGTCAGTGCTTCGGCCAATTCGCCGGTAGCCCACGCGTTCAAAGTCGCAATCAAGCCAGAATTTCTTCGTCTTCCAAATTTCGGCTAGAAGTTTTTCCATCTCATCTTTCTTCGCCGGAACTTTTTTGCCTTCGACTTTTTCCACCTCGCTTTCGCGGATGAATTGACCGAGCCGGTAAAGTTCCTTGCGGAGCAGTTCGGGGCGGACAGCCTCGTCTTCGGCATGAAAAACCCGTGCGGCAAAATCGCCGTCGAACTGGTGAATCATCTTGCCCTCGTAAATCACCGATTCGCCCTTACGCAGTTTGCGGGCTGGATCCTTCAGGTAAAATTCAACGTCATCCGCCGGATGCAGTTCGCGGCGGAACTGGTAGTCAAGGTCGCCAAGCAATTTGTGTTCGCCACGAATTCTGCCGACGACGGCGTAATCTTCTGGCGACCGGAATTCCATCACGGAGAGCATTTGCGGTGAAAAGCGCCGCAACATCTCAATGCTGTAACGAATCGGCGGAGCGAAAGCATCTTTCGGATCGTGCAGGTAAAACCGCGCGTCGAAGGCGTGGTCTTTGGGTGTGGCGGCTCCTTTGACGACTTTGAAGAAGCCGAATTTGAAGCGGCTGTCCACGTCGGGAAAAATCTGCTTGGTGCGTTCCTTGCCGTTCACGATTTCGGTGTAGCCGCGATTCTCAAACGAGGTCAGTTCATCCAGCCGGTGTTCGGTGATGAACCAGCGGCGGAGGTCGGCGCAGCCTTCATCGGTCTGAATGCTGGACGGGACAAGCAGCGAGAATTGCCCGCCCTGCCGGACGAGCGAGAGGTCGCGCTCGATGAACAGCTTGAACAGATTCCAATCGCCCGTGCCCTGCTTTTTGAAGGTTTTACCGAAGTATTCCTTGTGGCGTTCGTAGTATTGCTCGTGCTCACGCCAGCGGGCGGCAAATTCCGGGTTCGTTTTGAGTTCTTCTTCAAACCATTTCTCAAACGTCGGGCCGTCCATGCCCATTTTGCTGAATTGCGGTTTGCCGCGATAAATATTGGCGGCAAATTCCTTACGAATGGGTTTGAACCCTTCCCACGGCGGATTGCCGATGATGCCGTCGAAGCCGGGTGCTTGCGCACGGCCACCATTTGTTTCACTCGTAGCAGCCGACGTGAGGAGGCTCTGATCTTTTTTTGCCGCGGATTGGGTCGTGGAAGAAGTTTGAGCCTCCTCACGTCGGCTGCTACGGGAAGATTTGGGCTTGCCATCCGCCTCGAACCAGCACGGCCAGAAATGGAGCGCAAAGCCGCCCGGCTCGCACGGCAGGTTTTCACCCGAGAAATGCTCGATGAAATTGGCGCGGACTTTTTCCCGCAACGCCAGCGCTTCATCAAGCGGTTCGTGCAGCATCGGGTTGGCGATGTACCGGGCGCGAAGTTCGGCCAGTTTTTTCAGTTCGGCCTGGTGATATTCCGCCAGCCATTTTGCCGATTTCTCCAGTTCCACGTCCACCAGCGAGTCGGCGCAGTGAAAGTTGAGTTCGAGGTTGGGCAGGATTTTGACGACGTCGGTCTTGAGCTCGCGATAGTTGTAGTCGGCGGGCGAGAGTTTGACGGCTTCCTTCCAGATGTTGGTCTTGGCGACTTCAATCGCGCCGGGGTCCTTATCCACGCCAAATACATGGCGCAGGAGAATCTGGGCGATGAGGACGCGGCGATTGTCCAAACTCCAGCGGCGGCGGAAGGCGAGCGCAGCTTCGACGTTGGGCGGCATTTCGGCGAGATAAAGTTCGCCATTGTCGGGTTTCAGCATCCTGCCGACCCACGCGCCGGCGGCATCAATGCGCTGATATTGCTGCCAGAAGCAGCGGAGGATCTTGATGAGGAAACCGCCCGAGCCGCAGGCGGTGTCGGCCACGCGGATTTCGGCGAGTTGCGCCATGAGCTGGTCCGCCCGCTTGAAATCGCATTTCTGGCTGCCGACGGCGGCGCAGATTTCGTCCACGAGTTTGCCGGCGAGCGAGTTGACGAGCGAATCCGCCATTGGGCCGGTGATGCCGGCGGGCGTGTAGTAAATGCCCTCGTCCTTGCGGTTGGAGGCAAGGAACATTTCATAGCTCTTGCCAAAGATGTCCTCGTCAATGCGGCGGTAGTTGTAGTGGACGATGCCGCGGCTGAAGGCCTGGTCCCAGGTGTTGACGCCCAGAACGAAGTTCAGCTTTTCGCAGAACCGCTGGAGGTTGGCCGGGTCCTTGTCGAGCCGGTCCCAGACGCGCGTGGAGAAAATCTCGGTGTCGTAATACTCGTTAAAAAACTCCTCAAAAAATTCGAGGAATTTGGGAACCACCCGGTGCGCGCCTTTCGGCTCCCAGAGTTTTTTGAACCGGGCGTATTCGTCCTGCGTGAAACGGTATTGCACCAGGCCGAAATCCTCGATGGTGCGGGCGAAGATGAGTTTGTTGATGAGCAGGATGATGGATTCGGCGGCCAGTTCCGGTTGCTCCCACTTGACCTTGTCAAATTCACCATACCAGATCTTCAGGTCTTCAAAGAACTGCTGCTCCAGTTCCGGCTTTTCCGCCGTATCCTCGACCCGGCGCAGGGTGTCAAGCACGCTGTGGGTTTCCCGGCAGCGATTGAGGAAATCAATGAACGGCAGCTCGGCGAACGGTTTGTCCTCAAAAAAGAAATCCCGCGCGCAATACAACCAGGCGGTGCGCAGGTCGGTGAGAATCAGGTATTCGTGGTCGCGCAGATATTTTTTAACCTGCGCGACATGGTTTTTCGGATTGGCATCGGCGCGCCAGAGGGCATCCGGCCCGTCGCGTTGAAAGAGCGGTTTGAGTTCCAGCGGCAGCGGGTCGCCCATGCGCTCCGGCAGCATGAAATCCACGAACCCTTCCATGACCCCGACCTGTCGCGTCGGCTGGAAACCCAGCACATCCTTGCACAGCGCGGAGAAAAGGTCCTCGGCGGCGGATTCAGGCTTGGCGCCATTTTTCAGGTCGAGCACATATTTCGCAATGGGCTGATAAACCGAAATTGGGCGCTGGTCGGGAGCCAGCGGCAAAAAATCCACGCGCTCGCGTGCGGTCAATTCATGGAGTGCATCAAGGATTTCAGCGGCGTTCACGAGGCGGTAGTTTGCTGAAATCGAAATGGGTTGGCAACGGTTTCATCGAAATAGACGGAGGCGGAATTGCCGGTTGGAGAGTTCCCCGGCAGCCCGCGGGTTTCAATATCGAATCAATCGGCTAACTCGCTCGCGAGATGGTCCCGGTTGTTTCCCTCGTAAACCAACCCGCCCGGTGTCAAAGTCAACTTCCCGGGGCGCCGGTGTATTTAATGGCCACGCCGACGATGACGCGACCGGTGATTGTCTGGACGGATCGTCCGAACCAGGGCCCGCTGACCATGGCGCCCGTTACCTCCGTCCGGTCAAACACGATCACGATGGCGTCGGCGCCCATCTTCGCCGCCGCGGTGCGCATGGACGTCTCGATTTGCTGCGCGCTCACGCTGTCGCTGGAGGGTTCCGCCCGGACTTCGCCGAGCTGCACGTGGGGCCGGGTCGGCTCCTTGCGCAGGATCTGGATCTGCGCCGGGTTTGACGGCGGATACGGTTGCACGCCGAGATACTGGTTGGAGTTGATGGAAACCGTGTTGCAGCCGGTCACCAGGAACAACGCGGCGACGGACGCAAACAACGCCAGGCAGCGGATTATGGATTTGTTCATGGGATTTGGATTTTTATGTTGGGTTTGGATCAGGTGGCGGCCGGCCTCGTCGAAACCGGTTGTCATGGCGACATCGTATCCTTTGCGGTTGTGCCGGTCCCGTCATCCTTGACGCAGCGGAAACCAAGATGGTTGCAGCCGGTGTCAACGTCTCCCTTGCCGCGCGTGCCGGCCATGTAACGCGTGCAATACTGGTCGGTGCACAGGAACGAGCCGCCCCGCTGGACGCGTTTCTGTGTTCCCGGTTCGGATGGATCGTAGCACGAGTCCGGACCCTGCGGGTTGCGCGCCACGACGATGCCCGCGAGTTTCAGCCGGGCATAATAATCCGGCCGATACCAGTCGCTGCACCATTGCCACACGTTGCCCGCCATGTCGTACAGGCCGTAACCGTTCGGCGGAAACGCCTTCACCGGCGAGATGCCTGCAAAGCCGTCTTCGCCCGTGTCCTTGACCGGGAAGGTTCCCTGATACGTATTGGCCATCCATTTGCCGCCGGGTTTGAACTCATTGCCCCAGGCATAGACCTTGCCGCTCAGGCCGCCGCGCGAGGCAAACTCCCATTCGGCCTCGGTCGGCAGCCGCTTGCCGGCCCACTTTGCGTAGGCCACCGCGTCGGGCCAGGCGATTTGTACGACGGGATAATTTCCCTTGCCCTTGAGGTCGCTGTCCGGGCCGGTGGGATGACGCCAGTTGGCGCCTTTCACGTAACTCCACCATTGAAAATGATCGTCCAACGACACCGGGCCCGGGGTGGGAGTGAAAACCACCGATCCGGCCACGAGGTTTTCCGGCGGTGCGGTGGGAAACTCCTCCTTCGTGGGCGCGATTTCCGCGATCGTCTTGTAGCCCGTGGCCTTGACGAACTGCTCGAACTTGTCGTTGGTCACGTCAGTGGCGTCCATCCAGAAACCGTTCACATAAACGCGGTGGATGGGCTGCGCGTCGTTCACCGCGTTCATGGTGGCCATGGTGCAAACGCCTTCGGACGGCGCCCGACAGCCCATCGAGAATTCCCCGCCGGGAATCCAGACCATGCCCTCCGGCGCGGGGCCGGGCGGGGGAGTCTTGTTCGGAACCGTCGGTCCGAAGGCGTTCGATGCCAGATTGGTCGGGGCGCCGGCTGGAGCGTCCTCGGCGAGCGCCGCCGCGCTCCAGGTCAGGGCGGCCACACCGGCCAGGGCGGTGATCAAGAAATTTCGTTGGGGGATGATTTGGTGAAACATAAGACTGACAAAATCTATCGCCGGCGCGCGCCATACGTTCCTGCCGCCCGGTCGTAGCTCCGCGGATACACCCTGTCGGCGGCGCTGGCCGTGTCGGCGGCGGCAGTTGAAGGATTGGAAGCTGGCGTGACCGCCCGGGCGGCGGCCAGTTCCTCCGCGGTCCAGGCGGGATAGGCGCCATAGGTCGTCACCACACCGGAATCGGTGGTGGTGGTCACCGGTTGGGCGGCCGCCGGGGCCGGTGGCGAAGAGGCAGCCGCAGGCTGGGCGGCAGCATTGGTTGCGGTAATCATCGGCTGTGGCGCGACCGCGCGGGGTTGCGTCAGGCTGGCCAGTTCCGCTTCCGAGGCGCGCGCGCTGGCGAGCGCGTTTTCGTTGTAAACCGACACCCACCATCCGCCGTAAGAACCCATTTCGCCCGGCTGGAGGATCTGAAATGTCATGCCCGAGTTATTTTGAGAATCCTGCTGGTTCCAGTTCAAGGTGCGGACCGCTTTCCGGTCATCGGGGTTCGCCAGCACGGAACAAATAAAATTGACACAGTTGCTTTTGGCTTCATCGCTCTGTTTCAGGTAATTCATCGCCCCGATCTGGACGGCGGCAGGATTGTTCAGGTCGCCGAAAACATTGATTTCATAGCCGCCGGCCGCGCAGCGGAACGAGACGTAGGGAACACTGTTGAAATTGCCGTAGTTGATCACCGTGGCCGGGACCTGCTTCAATCCCTGCGACCATCCGGTGTTTGCCAGCAGGGAAACAATCTGGGCCCAATCGGGAATGCGGCGGCCGTTGTTCGAAACATGGGGGGCGGTCGCCGGTTCCTTCTTCACCTCGCGGATCCACGACAGCGGGTAACGGAAGGTGCCGGTATTCATCTGGATGAGCACGCCGTCGGCATCCTGTTGCAGGACGTTCCCGGTGATCACCCCGCCGTTTTGGAGGATGACCACGTCGGCTTTGAGTTGCGGCGGGAGGCACAATCCCAGGCCGATGGCGGCCAGAAGGGCAAAGATTCTTACCGGGAGAGATCGCTGGTTTTTATTCATAATACTTTCTAAGTGAGTCTGAAACGTTAGTCAATGTGGAACCGGTCGTCTGGGTTCCATTCAAGTTGTCCTTTCGACTGTGAATTCGCGGGCCGCCCGCTGGGCGCGACCCGCGTGGTTCACAAGCGAACCGACAATTCCTGCTGATCCGGTGGCGGTTATCCGCCAGCTGACACGATTACATTTCGGATTTATCGGCCGAGTTGACGCGCAATTGCTCCAGTTTGAAGGTGCACCGCGTCGCCCAGTAATCCATGCACAGTTTCACGTCGCCAAAGGTGCCGTCAAACTTTGTGCGCAGGGCCTTGGTGCCGGCCCGGCGGTCCATCGCTTCGGCGACGATCTGGCCGGTCCCGCCATCCGTGAACTCGGCTTCCACCTGGCACTCGCCCACACCGAGGCCCGTGCCGAAGATGACGCGCTTGACCAGGCTCAAGCCGATGCCCATGGGGACGACGCTGGAAACCAGATTGGAAACCGGCCGGCATTTCTTGGCCTCGGTCAGCGCACCATGAAGCACCAACGTGTCCGGACCAGCCTGGTCCACAATCGTATAATCCTTGCTCAAGGCATTGCTCAACGCGGTGTGGAAATAATTGATCAGCAACTGTTGATTCTCCTGATCCAGTTTGCCCATCGGCGAGTCCTTGTCGTCCCCCTTCCAGAGTTCGACGGGTTTGATATAGACCTTGGTGTATTTGGCCCAATTCACGGTCGGATCAATGTAGAGCATCTTGGCTTCATCGCCCTTGCCTGGCTTCAAGAGGGAATAATCCTTCAGGAATCCCGAGTCCTCCATGCTTCCCCGCACCTGATGCGTGGAGGAGCAGGCGGTCAGGCCGAGCAGCAGGCCGGTCGCCAGAATCCCCGTCAGGAATTTCAAACTCCGGGTGGGGCTGATTTCATTGATGATTGAGATTTTCATTTCGTTTCCTTTGGTTGGTTGTTGTTTGTGTAATGGCCTGTCCCTTCCGTCTCATGGGCGGAAGGAGTGAAATCGTCAGAAATGCCAGTTCAGGTTGAGGCTGAAGAACATGATATAGGCGTCGTTGAAGGAACCCGACACTTCACCGCGGTAGTCCCCGGGTGCACCTTGGGTCACCGGCAAGTTCCCACTCCACGCCAATTCATAAGCCGCGCCCAGATCAACCGACTGGCTGACTTTGCAAAATGCGCCCAGGCCGAAACGGTAGGCCTCACCTATGGGCAGGATCAACGCGCGGTTGGCATCGCTGACAGCCGAGGTGTCATACGCGAAGCCGCCGGTGAACCGCCACTGCTCCGAGGCCTTGTATTGGGCGCCAATGGCGCCATGCCAGGTGTCGTCGAAGTGCAGTTGGGTGGTAAAGTCCTTGGAGTTGACGGGATTTTGGGTGTTGACCCCCACTTGCACCTCGCCAAACCGGCTCCACTGCTGCCAGCCGACGTCGGCCATCACCGCCCAATTGGTGTTGATATCCTGATAAATCCCGACCATCACCGACTGGGGCACCGTCATGCCCATGTCCAATTGGGGCGCCACCATCGCACCCAGGTTGCTGCTGAACCTGGGCTTGGCGCTGAAGTCCAGTTTGACCTCGGAAAGATAGTTGACGCCGATGCGCGTGCCCTCCCGCAGCTGAATCATGATGCCGGCGTTGCCGCCAAATCCCCACACGGAATCATTTATGTTCATCTGGCCATCGCCCACCACCAGCCTCCGGACGGCGGTCTGGGCGTTCAGATAGCCGTACATCGCATTCAATCCGCCGCCGACCGACAGCCAGTCATTGACCTTGAAACTTGCCGCGGGCATCAGGGTCATGCCCAGCAACGTGGCTTTCTCGGCGTAATAACGGCCCACCCAGGTGTTGCCGAAATCTTCCGAGAGACCAAAGTACGAAAAGGCGCCGAAACCCACGGACAATTTTTTCGTCACCGGGCAGGTGGTGAACAAACTCAAACCCGGCAGGGCTCCGATGGCATTCCGGCCGCTGTCGTTGCCCAGGTCCGGCGTACCTAGTGGCGGCGGGCCTGCGCTCGTGTTGTTATTTTTCGAGAATTGGACGTTGCCGTAGAGCAACTGGAGGCTGGAATTCAATTGCGGTCCGTCCAACAGGCTCATCCCGGCGGGATTTTTGAACAGCGTGGACGCATCCTGCGCCCCGGCCGCGTAACCGGCCGAAGCCAGGCCGACATCCGGTGTGGAAATTTCATAGAGCGAGAGGCCGCCGGCCAGCGCGGAGGTCGTCACAAACGCGCTGCCGGCCAGCGCCAGGCCGGTCAAGGTGAGGAGGGTTGTGCGTTTCATAATTTTGGTGGGTATGTTGGTCGTTATTATTTATTTTGTACAGACCTGACTCAAGCTCGATTTCGATGGGTTTGATGGGCAACCAGCGCTGCCGGCACACGATGCGCCAGTCGGTTCGCAATGGCATTTCACTTTTTTGGCGCATAATTTTAAATCCTTCAGTGGCCGATCAACTCCAGCGCCTTGAGCAGCGGCGCGTTGGAAACCTTGATGAAGCCGTCGAGCGGATGGCTCATCTTCAGAATCAAAAACACGGCGGAGGACACCGAAAACGCGCAGACCAGTTGCACGGCGGAGACCGTGACGTTGCGCGGCGCGAACAGGCCGAAGCTCATGAACAGCATGGCCAGCCAGAAGACCAGCAGTACGAGAAACACCGTCGGCAGCGGTTCCTGCTGCTCCTCGAAAGTCAACAAGCGGCTTTGCCAGATATCGGCGTCGATCTGGAGCAAATGGTTGAGCAGGGATTTTTGAAGATCGGTCTGCGGCGTCAGCCGGCGGAGGCTGGCCTGAAGATCCATCATGGCCGTTGACTTTCCACGGCCCGGAGCCCGGAGGTGGAGGATGATTTGCCCCAGACTTTTTCCACCCGTTCAGCGACGGAGGCTTTGAGCTGGTTGCGGCAGGCGCGGGCTTCCGGCCCGTATTCCGCCAGCAGCTGGTCGAGCTGGATGATGCGGGCGCCGTTCTGGGCAATCGAGGTATTCACGGTGTCAAAGGAGCTTTTGGCGGAGCTGACGAGCAGGCCGAGAATCAGCGCGGACATCGTGGCCACCATGCCGGCCCCCAGCTTGATGGTGTCCTGCGATTCCTTAGAGAGATGATGATCCGGCAGCCGGAATTGCAGCCACATGCCCAGCAAAAAACCGGCGACCAGGCAAAGGAAGACAAAGAGGCTGATTTCAAAACTGCTCATGATTGTGGTTTTATGGTCGAGTGTGGTTCATTTCGGGAACAGGAACTGGACTTGGAACCGGAGCTGCCAGTCGGGCCCGTTGTTGGGAGTCACGACGTTGTCAAACGCCTGAATCTGGAAATTGATCGGCAGTTTGCCAAACCACTGGATTTTGCCGAAGCCGCCGCCCAGTTGGCGGTCATGATGGGCGCGGAAGTAAAGTACCAACCATGAGGCAGATTGTAGTTCACAAACGGTTGGGCCAGAAAGGAGCTGACATAATGGTCGCCCCAGCCGGCGAAGGACCATTGCTGGTTGACCAGCGCGCCCACCACCCAGTGGCCCTGCATCGTCAGCGCCACCACCGCCGGTCCGGCGCACCATTCGCTGTTGCCGAGCCGGGAATCGGTTGCCGTGGGCAGCGTGAAGGTCGGACCGACACCCCAAATAAACTTCTTGGATCCGGCGGGCGAGAGAAAGAACGTGGGATTAATGTCGCCCAGGCCGCACGCACTTGGCGCTCCCGGCGCCGGTGACGGCTGGTTGATGATGGGCATGATCGTACGCGTGATCAGGTTCCAGTCGTCGTTCAGGCTGATGGGGATGACCGGTTGAACATTGAGGATGTATTGCGTGGCATCGTTCGGGCCAACGTTGAAGTTGAAGTTGTTCTGAAACGGCACGCTGATGAGCTTGGCGACCGGATTCTGCGCCTCCTTGGCCAATTCTTCAGTGCTCTTGCCACCCGCGGGGTGGTTTCGTCCGCCAGCGCGCAGGGTGACACGAACAGGCTGCCGGCCAACGTGAGAGCAGTCAAGGTGAGGAGTTTAGTGCGTTTCATATTTTTGTGTCTGTCTGGTTGTTGGCTGCTGGTGTATCTGTCCCGGAGGGACGGCTGAAGCGCTTCTTGCGGAGGATTGCCAAGGGCGGCGCGATGTGGCATGTTTGCGGCATGAAACTGACCGCGGTTTTTGAGCCGGCCCCGGAGGGTGGATACACCTGCTTCGTGGAGGAGGTTCCCGCCGCCATTTCACAAGGTGAAACCCTGGCCGAGGCCAAGGCGAACCTGCTGGATGCGCTCAAGCTGGTGCTGGAGTGCCAGCGCGATCTGGCGGAAAAGGGGCTGTCACCCAACGCCCTGCGCGAGCCGATCGACTTTGTCGAGGCATGAAGCTCCGCGACCTGGAGCGGCACCTGCGCGGACAGGGGTGCGTCTTCTTTCGCGAGGGCGGCAGCACACACGGTCTGGCTCAATCCCTCCAACCGGAAGATCACCAGCGTGCCGCGCCACCGCGAAATCAAGGAAGGAACAGTCCGCGGCATCTGCCGGCAACTTGAAATCCCGCGGCCGTAAACAGCAACCGCCGTTGTTCGCCGCAAACCACGGCGCGCACGGCTTGTCGCGCCGTAGCATTGCGAAGGCGGTAGTGACGCACCCTTCCACCGTTTGCTCCTGTTGAAAAGGTTTTACAAGCGAAGAAAGGCGGGCGGCCTCCCGGAGGAAAAGGAGACCGCCCGCCGTGAAGGTCATATCCGGCTATTCGCTGGGGCCTTTGCTCGCCGTCTCCGCCTCGGCCATTTTTTTCGCCATCTCGGCTTTCACGGCATCCAGGTTGAAGCTCGCGCCCCGCTGCATCGGCGGGAATTCGAGAAAGGTCTGGAGCTCCTTGCCCATCACCTGCTGGACGAACACAAAGCGCCAGAATTGATACTTGAACCAGTCGAAGTACTGCTGCGAGCCTTCCTTCGTGCCTTCATTCGGCCAGCCGGTGCGCTCGAACGGATCGAGGCGCAGGTTGGTGATGGTCGGCACGTCGGGATGGTTCTTGACCCCGAGCCAGCCCTGGGGCTGCTGGATGAAGCTGTATTTGTAATCGTCAATGCGCACGGCGCCGACGGAGCTTTCGCCGAGGTAGAAGATTTCGTGGCGCGTGGACGGGCCTTGGCCGGTGATCATGGCCATCTGGTCGTAACCGTCCAGATGGTTCTTGTAAGTGCGGTCGCCGAGGGTCACGCCCTTGAGCAATTGCTGGGTGATGTCCGGGTTGCCGGCAGCGTCGAGGAAAGTGGGGAACCAGTCCAGACCGGAAATGATGCCGTTGGCGACGGAGTCCGCCGGGACGTGGCCGGGCCAGCGGAGGATGCAGGGCACGCGGAAGCCGCCTTCCATGGTGGTGCCTTTGCATTGCGCAAACGGCGTCTGCCCGCCATCGGGCCAGGTGAAGACTTCGGTGCCGTTGTCGGAAGTGAACACGACGATGGTGTTGTCGTCCACACCCATGTCCTTGAGGTGCTGCATGATCAGACCGACGTCGTCATCGAGCTGGACCATGCCGGCTTCCTCTTCCGACCAGCCATTCTCCGAGTTCATCAGGGCCTGGTATTTGGGCGAGAGGTGCGTGACGATGTGCATGCGCGTGGGATTGATCCAGCAAAAGAACGGTTTGCCGTCCTTTTGGGCCTTGTCCATGAAGTTGAGGGCGAAGTCGCGGATGTCGCCATCCACCGTTTCCATGTTATATTTGATGCCTTCCATGGGATGCGGCGACAACGGGCCGGCGTCTTCAATCTTCTGCTTGCCGATCTTGCCCCAGCGCGGCATCTCGGTGGCGTCGTCTGTGGCCGTGGCCCAAGAGTGAACCAGATGGCGCGGGCCGACGACGTTCAGGAGATTCTGCGGGTAGTTGGGGTGGAACGGGTCTTCCATCGCGTCCAGGTGATACAGGTAGCCGAAGAATTCGTCGAAGCCGTGGACGGTGGGCAGGAATTCATTCTTGTCGCCCAGGTGATTCTTGCCGAACTGGCCGGTGGCGTAGCCTTGGGCTTTGAGCGCGGTGGCGATGGTGCAGGCCTCCGCCGGCAGACCGGTGGGCGCTCCCGCCTGACCGACGGTGGTCATGCCGGTGCGGATGGGCAGTTCGCCGGTGATGAAGTTCGCGCGGCCCGCTGTGCAGCTCGCCTCGGCGTAATAATCCGTGAACAACATGCCTTCCTTGGCCATCTTGTCGAGGTTGGGCGTGCTGCCGGCCATCATGCCGCGGCTGTAGGCGCCGATGTTCCAGATGCCGATGTCATCGCCCATGATGACGACGATGTTGGGTTTCTTGCCGCCACCGCCGCCGGCGGCAGGCTGCATGGTTCCGCCAGCGGGCTGGGCCGTGGCGCAGGAGGTCAAACCGACCGCCGCCGAAGCGGACAGCACGGTCAGACCGTATTTGATGAGGTTGCTGCGTTTCATGTTTCTCCTTTTGGTTTCGGTTTTGGTTTTTGCCTCGGTACAACCGCAAAATTGGGTGTTACTGTCTCCGTTGGCGCGTTTGCCAATTCGAATGAATGGAAAAACGAACTCCCTCAGTCAAACCGATGGTTCTCTTGTAAACCAAACCGGCTTGAGCGCAAGTCAAAAAGCGCCCGCCGCCTCATCGTTTCACAAACTTAACCATTCGGTTGGTCCAGCGGCGGTGAAGTGGAGGTAAGGCGGGTGAAAAATAACGCCGAAAACTATCAGGTCAACGGAATCCGATTTTGTGGAATTGACATCAATCGTCGATGTCCCTAGCCTCTTTGCGCAAAGACGCGCGCTTTGCCCCGAATTCACGTTCGGGGATTTTTATTGTCGTCGGTAGGGCGGCGCTGCTGCGCCGCCGCGGAGCATTTAAACAACTTATGGCAAACACAATTCTGGTCGGCGCCCAGTGGGGCGACGAGGGCAAAGGCAAAATCATCGACGTCCTGACCGAGGACGCGGACATCGTCGTCCGTTACGCCGGCGGCAACAACGCCGGCCACACCGTTTTTGTCGGCAAACAAAAATACGTCCTCCATCTCGTGCCGTCCGGCATCCTGCGCAAAAACAAACTGTGCGTCATCGGCAACGGCGTGGTCATCGATCCCGTGGGCCTGGTCGAGGAAATCACCGGCCTGCGCAGGCTCGGCGTCAAGGTCGGCGACAACCTGGTCGTCAGCGAAACCGCGCATGTCGTGCTGCCGTATCATCGCGAACTGGACGCGCAACGGGAGGTGCTCAAGGGCAAAAACAAGATTGGCACCACCAAGCGCGGCATCGGCCCAGCCTATGGTGACAAGGCGGCGCGCGTCGGCCTGCGCATGATTGACCTCGTCAACCCGGCCCGATTCGAGGAAAAGCTGCGCCGGCGCATCAAGGAAAACAACGGGGTGCTGCGCGCGCTCGGCGCGAAGCCGCTTTCGTTCCCGCGCGTCCTGGCCGAATACCGGGCCGCGGGCAAATACCTGAAGCCGTTCATTGCCAATACTGTCGTGTTGCTGCACGAAGCCACCCGGCGCGGAGACAACATCCTGTTCGAGGGCGCGCAGGGCACGTTTCTTGACATCGACCACGGCACGTATCCGTTTGTCACGTCGTCGAACACGACGGCGGGCGGCGCGTCCACCGGCTCCGGCGTGGCGCCGAACAAAATGGACGACGTGGTGGGCGTGATGAAGGCCTATACGACGCGGGTGGGGGAGGGACCGCTGCCGACGGAAGACGCGGAGATTGCCGACATGCTGCACGCGATGGGCCGGGAATTCGGCGCCACCACCGGACGCGCCCGGCGCTGCGGCTGGTTCGACAGCGTGGCCACCCGGCACGCCACCATGGTCAACGGCATTGATGAACTCGCCGTTACCAACCTCGATGGATTGGACACGGTGGAGACCATCAAGGTTTGCGTTGCGTATCGCCAGGGCAGGACGCGCTATGATTTTGTTCCGAACGACGCGCAGACGCTGGCGGAATGCGAGCCGGTGTACGTGGAATTTCAAGGCTGGCGCACGCCCACGGACAAGGCGCGCACGTGGAAGCAACTACCGCCGAAAGCGCGCGCGTATTTGAAGGCCATTGCGGAACTGACCGGCGCGAAGCTGGCCATCGCCTCCGTCGGCCCCAGCCGCGACCAGACGATTTTTGTCTAAGCGCAAAGCAATCTGTCAGGCGCAATGCACTATCATATTGAATTTCTTTCAGCAGCATTGGAGCAACTCCGCGCGATGCCCAAGGATGCACGCCGTCTGATCGGTGCGAAGCTTGACCGCGCCCAGCACGATCTGGCCGGTGACATTAAAAAACTGAAAGGCTTCAAGAACAAGTATCGTCTGCGTGCCGGCAATTACCGCGTGCTGTTTGAGTTGGCGCTTGCCTTGTGGTGTATGATGTCGGTGACAGGAAAGACATTTATGAGTAACGCCACTTTGACAGCCAAACCGCCGGGCAACTGGACGCAGCTCAACAAGCAACTGGTTCAGGCCAAAACCTTGCTGCGCCAGATGAGCCGCACCATCGAAGACATCGAGGACGCCCGGACGATTGAGCGTGCCAAACGCGCCAACGGCAGTAAACCGCGCATCCCCTGGGAGCAGGTCAAAAAGGAATTGCAGTTAGGGTAAGCGAGGCTTGTTCATCGCCTCCGTCGCCCGGCCGCGAACAGACGATTTTTTTGATCGCTGTGGCTTTACAGAGAGTATGATTGGGTCATGAAAGTTTTCGCGCCAATTTTGGCGATGCTATTCTCATTTCGCGCCGATGCGCTCACACTGGAAGATATTTGTCCGCATCTCTCTACAAAAGCACAAATCGTCTGGCAAGCGCCGACGAATCAACTGCCGAAAAGCTTTTGGATTTACAAAAAATTGCCGCAAGTTTTCCAGGCGACGACAATTTCCAACGCCATGGTCCTCGCCTCCTTTCAGAACAAAGGATTCCCAAAACCTTCAACCAATCGGGTAGTCATTTGGGATGACCGCACGGAAGGAGAACCGCAACCGCCCTATTTTGAAATTGCGCCGGAATATGGAGCAATAACTTATTCCCTTGGAGATCGCGCGCCGGATTCGCCGCAAGAGATTTTCAAAGACCAAGCGGCGGTCGAACGTGCATGGGATCGCCTTGCTCAACTCGGGATTGACCGTTCGCAACTGGTTAAGACAAATGCTGCCAGTTACGGCGTTTATGGAGTTTGTTTACCGCGACAAATTGATGGGATTCGGTTTTATGACGAATCCGAGGGCTTTTCTTTTCAACAATTCGGCAGCCACGGGAAAATCCGATACTTTTCACTTACCCTGCCGAATCTTGAACGTGAACAGGAAAGTCCAACGGCCAGCGCGCAACAAATAATCGCTTGTATCAGGGCGCTCAAAACACCCTCGCCGCCAGATGGAGAAGAGCGCGATTATTTTAAGCGGATCAAGAATCTCGCTAAAGTGACGAAGCTCACCATCACAAAAGTCACGCCTTATTATGGCGAGGGCGTTTACGGAGAAGCACCAACGAATAACGAGCCGTCGAGATTGGTAACGCCGATTGCCGAATTGGAAGCCGTTGCCGATTTCGGAAACAGCAATGCCTCTGTCAAATTGCTTTCTCCAATCATGTCGTCAGAGGTAAACCGATTGTTGAAAGATAAATAGTTCATGGTTTAACTTGCTAACCGAGCAGGACGCCAACGGTTCTATTTTTTCAGTTTTGAAATCCGTGCAATCCGCGTAATCTGCGGGCAGAAAAATGAGTTCCGCCACTCCGCATTTAAGCGCCGAAGCCAAAGCCTCGCTGCCGAAGCACGTCGCGGTGATCATGGACGGCAATGGCCGTTGGGCCAAACAGCGCAGCCTGCCGCGGATTGAAGGCCATCGGCAGGGCGCGGAATCGGCGCGTATCATCATCCGCACCGCCGGCGAACTGGGTATCAATTATCTCACGCTCTACGCCTTTTCCGCCGAGAACTGGAACCGGCCCAAGGACGAGGTGGATGCGTTGATGAAATATCTCATCCATTATCTCAAGACCGAGACCCCGGAACTGAACAGGAACAACGTGCGATTGGAAGTCATCGGCCAGATTTACCGCCTGCCGGAAAACGTGCAGGAACATCTCCGGAAATCCATTGCGACCCTGTCCAAAAACAACGGCCTGACGCTGGTCATGGCGCTGAGCTACGGCAGCCGGATTGAGATTGTGGACGCCGTGCGCGGCATTGCCGAGAAGGTCAAGCGGGGCCGGCTGGACCCGGCGGACATCACCGAACAGGTCTTCGCCCAGCATTTGTACACCCGGAATCTTCCCGATCCGGACCTGCTGATTCGCACAAGCGGCGAGATGCGCGTGAGCAATTTTTTGCTGTGGCAGATTTCCTACACCGAACTGGTCATCACGCCCACGCTGTGGCCGGACTTTCGCAAGCCGCAATTCTTCGCCGCCCTGGAGGAATACGCGCTACGACATCGCCGGTTTGGCACCGTCTGAACCCATCCCCAAACCGGGCGGAACATTCAGGCGGCTTTGGGCATGGGATCCGTCCCGGCCTCGCCGAACACGGTGCGAATGGAGGCCAGCAGGGCAGCCCGGTCAATCGGCTTGGAGAAGAAGGCCACGGCGCCGGCTTCCAGGGCGTGTTTCCGGTCCTTGGGCGAATGGTCCGCAGAAATGATGATGACAGGAATGTTCTCCGCTTCGCCCATGCGGCGGAGCCATTCCATGATGAAAAAACCGTCCTGCAACGCCCCGCCCACGTTCATCGCATCGGGCGGAAACAGCAGATCGAGCAGGATCAAGTCGGGTTTTTCCTGGGAAACGATGCTGACGGCGCCGGGGCCGTCGCTGGCCGTGAACGTTTGATAACCACCGGCTTTGAGGTGCTGGGACAACGTTTTCAAGAGGACCTGGTCGTCGTCCACCACCAATATCTTCCTGGCTCCCGGTGTGGTTGGCTGGTCGTTCATAAACTCACCGCCTGTTCAAACATACGACCAATTGGCAATGCTGCAACAGGAAATCATGCATCATGAGACGGTCAGGGCCCGGCGGCGCCGGGCTTCAGGCCTGACTCGCCGCGCCGGCTTCGGTTTCCGTCCCGCCGCCCAACACATTGGCAATGGTGGTGAGCAAGGCGACATGGTCGATCGGTTTGGTGAAGAAGGCCACCGCTCCGGCATCCAAGGCGTGCTGTTTTTCCCGCGTGGAGTTGTCCCCGGAGATGATGATGATGGGGATGTCCTCCGCTTCGCCCATGCGGCGGAGCCATTGCATGATGAAAAAACCGTCCTGGAGCGCCCCGCCCACATTCGCCGCATCCACCGGGAAAACAAGGTCCAACAGGATCAGGTCCGGCCTTTCCCGGGTCACGACGCGGACGGCTTCGGGACCATCGGAGGCCAGATATACATAGTAACCATTGGAACTCAGGGTAATGGACAACGTCCTCAGAATGACCTCGTCGTCGTCCACCACCAGAATTTTTTTGGCACTTGGTGTGGTCGTTTGACCGCTCATAATATCGCCGGGCAGGCAAACTTATGATTAACCCCTGCTCCATGCAACATGAATTCAACCGCCTTTCCGCCTGGCCAGCTTATCAGCCGGGACAACCGGTATTACAGCTTAAATTGGGCCATCGCCCCGCCATCATTGCCGGTGCGGCGGGATTCAAGCCACCGGCGGGCGGGTGTAATTGCGCAGGTTTCGCAAGGCGCCGGCCAGCCTCGCAATGCAAATGACCACTCCGGCCAGAAAGGTCACCCCGACCGCCGACAAGGAGCCGACGGACAGGCCTGCGTCCAGATTGTCGTTGGCCGCGACAATGAAATACTGGATTCCGGCGATAAGGCAGGCCACCCAGCTTCCGAGCCAGAGCGAGTAGCGCAACAGGTAAACGCCGGCGTGCGGAAGGTCACCGGGAGTTGGCTGGCCTTCGCGGCTCTCCCGGTATGCCCGCCGGGAAAACAACCAGCAAAGGACGGCGCCCAAGAGCCCCAAAACCAGCGGCAGACTAATCCCAATGACCGTCATCCAATACCGGTACTCGGAGCGTTTCATCCAGCCGGTGGCGTGCCCGTCACCGGCAAAGCGGACCGCCACCCGCAGCGGCAGGTCCGGCATGGATTGGAAAAGATAAAACAGGAATCCCATGCAGCACAGTATGAGAATCATTAACGGCACGCGGGTTATTTTCATGGCCGCTTGAGTTTTTGACAAGCTATGACCGGGCGGCAGCCCTGGCAACACACTTTTTAACCCCGCGGCATCACGGAGCGGCGTTGGGGTTTTATGAGCGCGGATATTTCCGCCGCCGTGCCGCGACTGCCGGGCTCAAACGCACAGCACGGTCAGTTTCTTCGGGCCGTGCGCCCCGAGGACGAGGATGCGTTCGATGTCACCCGTGCGGCTGGGACCGGTGATGAACGAGATCATGCTGGGGTAATCGCTTCCGTATTCCGTTTTCAACAATTCAAACGCCGCCGGCAAATCAGGAACCAACTGGTCGCGCCGCGCCAGCACGACGTGATGCGGCGGCAGAATGGACAGCGCGCGCCCGCCGGCGCTCCGGCTCGTCACCACCACGCTGCCGGTCTGGGCGATGAGCGCATCGCATTCGGTGAAGCCCACGTCGCACTTCTCCAGTTCGTGGACCTCATAAGTCTTGTCGGTCTTCAACATCGGCATGCCCAGGACCGGGCAAATGGCGTCCGGCAGCATGCCGGAGTGACAGGCCGCGCGTTTCCAGCCTTCCGCGTCCCGCAACTGGACCAGGATCTGGCGCATTTCGTCGCTCGAGCTGACCAGGTGAAATGCGGCGTTCAAATCGGCGGCGTTTTTGCCGAACAACTCGACCCAATCCTTGAAGGTTTCGCCAACGGGCGGCAGCCAGCGGTTGGCGCCGGCCGCCGGCGGCTGCGGCAGCTCGGCGGGTTCGCCCGGCCAGCGGGGCGGGGGAGCCTCGGTCTTCAGCGCCTCCCGGATGCGGCCCAGGATGTTTTCCCGTTCGATCATTTTCGTTTCCTCCACCAGTCCCGGAACGATTGTTTGGCCAGCGGCGGCAGGTCGCGCGTCTTCGTCCAGGCCCGCAACGGATCGAGCGCGCTGCCCCTGACCAGGCCGTGCAGCGGCTGGAGCAGCCGGCCGATGCTGATTCCGAATGACCACACCGCCGGGTGGTTCACGAACGAGGTGAACACGTCGTACGCAAATTGTTCGAGGCGCGACAATTTCTTTTTGACGGCGCTGCGGCGGTTTTGGAGGAGGTGCGAGTGCAGCTCAATTTTTACCGGGCAGGTCTCGGTGCACGCGCCGCACAGCGACGACGCGCTGGACAGATGTTTCCAGTCCTGCAGGCCGCGCAGGTGCGGTGTGATGACCGAGCCGATGGGGCCGGAATAGGTCGTGTTGTAAGTGTGGCCGCCGATGTGGCGGAAGACCGGGCAGACATTCAGGCAGGCGCCGCAACGGATGCAATGGAGGACGTCGCGCTGCTCCGGGCTGGCGAGGAGCCGGGTGCGCTGGTTGTCCAGCAACACCACGTGAAATTCCACCGGGCCGTCGCTTTCGCCCGGCTGGCGCGGGCCGCCGTACAGGGTGTTGTAAGCCGTCATCGCCTGGCCGGCGCCGGCCGTCGCCAGCATCGGCAGGAACAAGGCCAGGTCCTCCAGCCGCGGCAGGACCTTCTCGATGCCGAGCAGCGTGATCATGGTCCGGGGCAGCGCGGCGGTCAGCCGGGCATTGCCCTCGTTCTCGGTGATGGAAATCATGCCGGTTTCGGCAATGGCAAAATTTGCGCCGGTGATGCCGATCTCGGCGTTGATGAATTTTTCGCGGAGCATGCGCCGCGCGACCATCGTGAGGTCCTCCGGGTTGTCCGACGGCGCGTTGCCGAGTTCGCGCTGGAACAGTTCCTTGATTTCGCCGCGCGTGAGGTGCATCGAGGGAAACACGATGTGATACGGCGCCTCGTGGCGGAGCTGCACAATGAATTCGCCGAGATCGCTCTCGACCAGATCGAGCCCGACGCCCTCCAGGGCCGCGTTCAAATGAATCTCCTCGGCGGTCATGGCCTTGGACTTGACGACGCAGCGCGCGGCCTTGTCATGGATGATCTCGATGATGATGTCGCGCGCCTGCCGGTCGGTGCTCGCCCAGTGAATCTTGGCTCCGCGCGCGGCGAGTTTGTCGGTGAAGTCGACGAGATGCCGTTCGAGGTGATTGAGGGCCTCCCATTTGGTCTCGGCGGCGGCCTGGCGCGCCGTCTGCCAGTCCCGAAACGCCGCCTGGCGCCGGGCGCGCGCGGTTTCGTAGTTGCCCAGGGCCGTGCGGATGATCTGGCGATGGCGCAAATCGGCCGTGACGCGCCGCGCGTCGTTCAAAAATTTGGTGGCGAAACCGGTCATTGTTGGGCAAGCACCTCGGCGAGGTGGATGGTTTTGATTTTGGCGCCCTGCCGGCTCAACAAACCCTGGAGCTGCATGAGGCAGCTGGAATCGTTCGAGACGATGTACTCGGCGCCGGTTTCGAGGGCGGAGGCGCATTTGACCTCGCCCATGGCCGTGGAAATCATCGGGAACTTCGCGGCAAACGTGCCGCCGAAGCCGCAGCAGGTTTCAGCCTCGGCCATCTCGATGAGTTCCAGGTCGCGGACCTCGGCCAGCAGAACCCGCGGCGGTTGTTTGAGGCCGAGTTCGCGCAGGCCGTGGCAGCCGTCATGAAACGTCACCTTGGCCGGGAACCGCGCGTCAAGATCGACCACCTTGAGTTTGCGGACCAGGAACTCGGAAAACTCCCATGCCCGCGAGGCAACCTGTTGGGCCAGCGCGGCCTGCCGCGTTCCGCTGAACAGTTCGGGATAATATTTTTTGACCATGGCGCTGCAGGAACCGGAGCCGATGACAATGACCTCGGCGTTCTTGAGGGTCTCGAGGGTTTTGGCGGCGATGGGGCGGGCTTCCTCCCAATAACCGGAGTTGAAGGCGGGCTGGCCGCAGCAGATGAGGTCCTTGGGGCAGACGACCTTGAGGCCGAGGCGTTCGAGGATTTGCACCATGCTGATGCCCGCGCGCGGATACAACGCGTCCACAAAACAAGGAATGAACAGCGTGACGGTCATGCGTTCCGGGGCATTGTTAACGCCGTTCCGCCCAGTGTCATTAAAAAAATCTCGATAGGCGGATACTGTTTTCCGCTTGTCTTGGCATGACGCTTTGCTATTGAAGACGGCATGCGCAGAAAAGCTGCCCTCGCGACCCTGCTGGGTTTTGCTGTCTGGGTGGCATTGGCGGAGGCGCCGGTGGACGGGCAAAAGCTGGCCGCGGCCAACACGGGGTTTGCCTTTGATCTGCTCAAACAGATCGCCGGGGAACAACCCAACGCCAACATTTTCATCTCGCCCTTGAGCGTTTCCACCGTGCTGCAGATGGTCGCCAACGGCGCAGCCGGTGATACGCAAGCCGAGATGCAGCGCGTGTTGAAAACGACCGGTCTGCCCGCGGAAGTGTTGGCCGCAGCGGTCAAGAATTTGAACCAGTCACTGAATTCACAGACCAACGTGATTTTGAACCTGGCCAATGCGATCTGGTTCCAGGACGGAATGCACCTGAAGCCGGGATTCGTCGCCACCAACAGCCGGTTCTTCCAGGCCGAACTGGCCCCGGTGGATTTTAAGAAGCCCGAGTCGGCCCAAATCATCAATGACTGGGCCGACAACCATACGCACGGCAGAATCAAGGACGTCGTCCGATGGCCGTTCGATCCGTTGACGAAGGTCATCCTGGCCAACGCGATTTATTTCAAGGGCAAATGGGACCGTCCATTCGACAAGAGTTCCACCAAACCGCGTCCCTTTCATTTGGCCGGAGGCAATGAGAAACGAGTGCCGACGATGTGGCAGCGGGGACATTTCAGTTACCAGGAGGGAGATAGTTTTCAAGCCGTGCGGCTGCCCTATGCCGGCGGGCGGTTGCAGATGTATCTCTTTTTGCCGGGCACGAATTCCAATCCCGCCAAATTTCTGGCCGGCATGGACCACGACACGTGGGGGGACAAAATCCTGCCGGGATTTCGCGACCGCGAAGGGACCCTGGCCTTTCCGCGGTTTAAAATCGAGTACGACGTATTGCTCAACGATCCGCTGAAAGCCCTGGGCATACGGCACGCTTTTGAGGACGCCGATTTTTCCGCGATGGCCAGCGAGCCATTGTTTGTGAGCAAGGTAAAGCAGAAAAGTTTTGTGGACGTGAACGAGGAAGGAACCGAAGCGGCGGCGGTAACAATGGTGAACATGGTTGGAGCAATCGCCATGAATCCGCTAAAACCGTTCGAGATGATTGTGGACCGGCCGTTTTTCTTTGTGATTGAGGACAGTGAGACCCAATCCATTTTGTTCATGGGTACGGTGTACGATCCGACGGGGCAGGGCGCACAGTAGGACAGGCTTCCAGCCTGTCTTAAAAGTATCGGAGGGGCGAGTTATACGAGCCCCTGACCCATTGAATGCCTCT
>JBKQOA010000142.1:0-12914 GCA_052145735.1 Limisphaerales bacterium | reverse complement strand
ATTCGCCGTTCGTACTCTTTTTCCAAAGCACTTCGGGACGCGAAACCAGAACTTCGTAGCCTTCCCGGCGCATTTGTTCGACGAGAATGGCGATTTGCATTTCGCCGCGGCCCTCAACCTCGAAAATCTTCGGGTCATTGGTCTGTTTGATGCGGATGGCGACATTCGTGCGGATTTCCTTTTGCAACCGCTCCCAGATGTGGCGCGCGGTGACGAGCTTGCCGTCCTGGCCGCCGAGCGGGCCGTCGTTGACGGCAAATTCCATCTGGATCGTCGGCGGGTCAATCGGGATATAGGGCAACGCGCCGTGTTCCGGCTTGTCCGCGATCGTCTCGCCGATGAACACGTCTTCAAATCCCGTGATGCCCACGATGTCACCCGCATGCGCCTCCTGCACTTCAATGCGTTTCAAGCCTTCAAAGTGATAAATCATCGTGATTTTGCCCTGCGTGACCTTGCCATGGCCGTGCAGGCAACTGGCCGCCTCCCCGACCTTCACCTTGCCGGCCATGATTTTGCCAAATGCGATGCGCCCGTGATAATCGCTGTAATCGAGGTTTGCGACGAGAACCTGGAATCCGTCCCCCGCCTTGGCGCGCGGCGGCGGGATGTGCTTCACGATGGTGTCGAACAGCGGCACCATTGAGTCACTGGTGTCTTTGAGATCCAATTTGGCATAACCGGCCTTGGCCGAGCAAAAAACGAACGGAAAATCCAGTTGCTCGTCCGTGGCGTTGAGCGAAATGAACAGCTCGAAAACCTGGTCGAGCACCTTTTTCGGAATCGCGTTCTCGCGGTCAATCTTGTTGATCACCACAATCGGTTTGGCGCCGGCTTCGAGCGCCTTGCGGAGGACGAAGCGCGTCTGCGCCTGCGGACCTTCGGCAGCGTCCACCACGAGCAGCACGCCGTCAATCATGTTCATGATGCGCTCGACCTCGCCGCCGAAATCAGCGTGGCCGGGGGTGTCCACGATGTTGACGTGGTAATCCTTGTATTTGAACGCGGCGTTCTTGGCGCGGATGGTGATGCCCTTTTCCTTTTCCAAATCCATCGAATCCATCAGGCGCTCATCCTGTGACTCATGCTGGTTGGCGCGAAACGTCCCGGACTGCTTGAGCAGGCAGTCCACGAGCGTCGTCTTGCCGTGGTCCACATGCGCGATGATGGCAATGTTCCTTATATGCTGCATAATTTAAAACCCAGTCGGATAGTCTGCCATTCAGGCGGGAAAGGTCAAGCCGTGTTTGGTGGCGATTAAATGTAGCCGCGTTTGTGAAAACGCGGAATCCATTCTCCTGTTAATCGTGCCACCGCGCTTTCACAAGCGCGGCTACAGGCATTCGATGCGGCTACACCAGCTTTTTCAGCCTCGCGTCCTCGGCCAGCTTCCTGACCAGCTCCTTGACCTTCTGGGCCTGGCTCTTGTGCGCCAGCAAGACCGCATCGTCGGTCTGGACGAGAATGGAATCGCGCAGGCCCACCACGGCAATCGGCGTGCGCCGGTCCCGGGTGCGCGCGTCGTAGATGATGTTCCGCGCCGCGTCCACGTGGATGAAATCCGCCACGGCGCAGTTGCCTTCCGGGTCGGCCTTGAGGTGCCGCGCCAGCGCCGTCCAGGATCCCAGATCGTCCCATTCAAACGCGCCATCGGCCACAACGACATTCTGCGCCTTCTCCATCAGCGCATAATCAATCGAGACTTTTTTGATGCCGGGGTATTCCTTCGCCAGCACCCGGGCGAGCTGCGCCGGTTTGCCCGCCGCCTTGAACCAGCGCTGGCACGCCGCATACATCTCCGGCTGGTGCTTCTGCAGGCCTTCCGTGATGGTCACGAACGACCAGAGGAACATGCCCGCGTTCCAGCGATACTGGCCGCTGTTGATGTATTCGAGCGCGCGGTCAAAGTGCGGCTTTTCGACAAACTGTTCCGCGCGGAAAAAAGTGGTCTTGTATTTCTTCACGCCCGCCGGCGGCGGCAGGGCCTCGCCCACGCGGATGTAACCGTAACCCGTGGCCGGCTCGGTCGGCTGGATGCCGATGGTCACGATCGCCTGGCCGCGCGAGGCCAGGTCAAACGCGTCGCCCAACACCTGCTGAAATTTCTTCTCGTCGGGAATGACGTGGTCGGCGGGCAAAACCGCCATCACGCCGGTGGTGGAACGCGCGCCGACGAGCGCCGCGCCCAGGGTGACCGCCGCGCACGTATCGCGCCCGACCGGTTCGGCGATGAGATTGGCCCGGGGAAGCTTCGGCAGTTGTTTGCGGACCTCCGGCAACTGCGCCTCGTTGGTGATGACAAAGATGTTTTTGGCCGGCGCCAGCGGCAGCACGCGGTCAACCGCCTGCTGGAGAAACGAGCGTTTGCCGAGCAGGGTGAGCAGTTGCTTGGGCATCTGCTCGCGGCTGACGGGCCAGAAGCGCTCGCCCCGCCCGCCCGCCATGATGATGACAAAGCGGTCTTGCGTATTCATTATTGTTTTCATCGTTCGGTCAGGGATTGAGCGCAAAAACACGGCAAACATCAACCCCAAACCGGCGCTTATCCCCGCACCCCGGTCATGGCCTTTTTTCTTATCCCGACCAATCCCGCGACGGATGCTTGAAATGGTGTTTTCCCGCTTTTCCACCCCCGGTTCAGGCCTTAAATTCTTTGTTGACAAAACCGTCTGCCGTCTTACAATTGCTTTCAAATTCGGCTTTTGAAGGCTGAAATGGAGCAACTAAACGCAAACAAGTTCATTAACCAACTAATAACAACAAACCAAAGAGATATGAAACTAACCAAAACATTAATGTGCGCTTCGGCTGCTGCGCTGATGGCTATCGTCTCCAACGAAGCTCAGGCTGTGGTTATCAACAACGCCCTTTATGTCCCGTTGAATTTCAAAGGGACTTACGCTTATGTGGTTGCCGGTGCCAAGATTAAGACAGCCACCTTCACTTCCAAACAAATCGTGAATTATCTCGGGGCGAATTATTATACCACCCCTAGTGGCACCCAACTGGCTGTTGGCCCCGATCAGGATATTTACCTCGTCACCAAGACCACCGTGATCGCTGACCTCAGCGCGGACGGCTTTATGTATATAAGTAACGATATCCTTATTGACACGGAAGTTAACAACGCCAATGGTTCCTACAAATATATCGAGGCTGGCCTCACGTCATTAACGTTTTACAGCGATGACGAACAAGGGGAATTCATTACAGACAATGAGTACTATTTTTCGCTAACTGGGAATTATTCCTATACAGAAAACGGGTCGGCTGTAAAAAATGGCTACTATAATCAGTCTTCATCATTCAATACCAAAAACCTTGGCGGCGAGGGTTACAACTTTAAAATAACCGAATCCGAATTGCCCGTGAGCGGCAGCGCCTCCGGCAGCGCCAGCGGCAAATTGCCAGATTAATACCGGATCAGTTTTTGGCAGCATTCAGACCGATCCAAAATGGCTTGACGCTGTTTTGGATCGGTTTTTTACTTTGTTAAAAGGGTTCGAGAAAATATGAGGCCTAAAGTCGTCATCGTTATCGTGCTGGCCGGATTGGCCGGCGTGAGCGGCATTTTTTTGCTGAAACACCTGGCGTCACCGCCATCGGCGGCGGCTACTGTCGCCATTGCCGAAACCAAGCCCGCCGCGCCTGAACCCACCCCCGCCGTCAGGAATGTCCCGCCCCCCGCACCCGTCGCCGCCGCGCCAGTGGTCACCAATACCCTGACGGAGGAACAGCGCCAGGCAGCCATTGAAGCCGAGACGGACCGCCTCCAGGAATGGTCCATGAACGATGATCCGGCCTCCCTGTCCAACATCCTGGCCGACCTGACCAGTCCGGAAAAGGAGGTCCGGCAAGCGGCCATCGACGCCGTTCAACAGTTTGGCAGCACCAACGCCATCCCGGTTCTGGAAAAGCTGGCGGCCAACAATGCCGACCCCGAAGAAAAAGCCGCTTTATTGGATGCCGCTCATTTTATTTCGTTGCCCAGCGTCTTCGACGTAGGCAAGCCAACCACGCCAGCCGAACGCGAGGCCCGCCGGCAGGCGCAAATGCAAAAAAACGCCGGGCGCCAGGCCGCCCCCGGCCAGAATCAATAATCGCCACCGCGGCACCACGGCTGGATTCCCCAAGCCGGAATGATGCAGTAGAAAATGAGGAGCGCGACCGTCCCGGTCGCCCCAGTCGGCGTCCCGCCGACCGGCTTTTGCGTGCAGACAGCAAACCCAATGGTTCTCCGCTATCAGACGAGAGGTTTTCGGCCGGAGGCCGGAAACTGCGGGCGGGACGCCCGCGCTCCCCGAAAGCAACTGCTTCGTTCCGGCTAAGCCTTCACCGCCGACACCAGCGATTTCACAAACGCGCCCGCGCGTTTCACCAGCTCCGGCGATTTGCCGTGCCGGGCAATTTGATTCACCACCGCGCTGCCCACCACCACGGCGTCTGCCGATGAGGCGACGAGCCGTGCCTGTTCAGGATTGGAGATGCCAAAGCCGACGGCCACCGGCAGGGTCGTGTGGGCGCGGATTTTGCCGACCCGTTGCGCCAGATTGGCCGCCACCCGCGTCTGCATGCCGGTCACGCCTTCGCGCGAAATGTAATAAATGAAGCCCGCGCCGCGTTTCACGATGAAGGCCATGCGGTCTTCCGGCGTGGTTGGCGCAACCAGGTAAATGTGGCACAAGCCGGCCCGGCGCATGAGCTTTTCATAGCGGTCGCCCTCTTCCGGGGGCAAATCGAGCACCAGCAGGCCGTCCACCCCCGCCTTCGCCGCATCCCGGATGAACCGCCCCAACCCGACGCGGTGGATGAGGTTGAAATAAATGTAGAGGACAATCGGGATTTGCGAATCGCGCCGGATGGCCGCCACGGTTTTTAACACCTTGGGCGGCGTGGTGCCGGATTCCAGGCCGCGCTGGGCGGCCAGTTGATTCACCAGGCCGTCGGCCAGCGGATCGCTGAACGGCACGCCCAGTTCCAATACGTCCACGCCCGCCCGATCAAAGGCCAGCGCCAGCCGGCGCGTGGCGGCCAGGTCCGGGTCGCCCGCGCCGATATAGACGATGAAACCCTTTTGGCCGGCGCGTTTCAGGCGCGCGAAACGTTCCTCGATGCGATTCATTCATGGGAGTGTCAGGGTTCAAGTTTGAAGTTTCAAGTTTGGAAACACCGTAGCCGCATGCCGTAGCCGCGCTTGTGAAAGCGCGGTCGGGGCGAAAGATCCGCGCTTTCACAAGCGCGGCTACGCGGCTACAGGAGTCGCATTGACCGCACCGTGCTTTTTTTGCATTATTCAGGCATGGCCAGCACCTTCGGGCAATTGTTCCGCATCACGACATGGGGTGAATCCCATGGCGGCGGCGTGGGGGTGGTGGTGGACGGCTGCCCGCCGCGCCTGAAGCTCACCGAGGCGGACCTCCAGCCGGACCTGGACCGTCGCCGGCCGGGGCAATCCAGAATTGTCACCCCCCGCAAGGAATCCGACACGGTGCAAATTCTTTCCGGCACGTTCGGCGGCAAAACGCTTGGCACGCCGATTTGTCTGTGGGTCAAAAACGAGGACGCCCGCCCCGAAGCCTATGCCGAAATGAAGACGAAGTTCCGCCCGTCGCACGCGGATTTCACTTATTTTGCCAAATACGGCATTCGCAACTGGCAGGGCGGCGGCCGCGCCAGCGCGCGTGAAACAATTGGCCGGGTGGCCGCCGGCGCCATTGCGAAGAAAATACTGCGCGAACGGTTCGGCGTCGAAACGCTGGCCTACGTCAAACAAGTCCAGCGAATCGTCGCGGACGTGAACCCGGACAAGGTCAGATTCAAGGACGTCGAGTCGAACATCGTCCGTTGTCCCGACCAGACGGCGGCGGAAAAAATGATCCGGCTCATCGAAAAAATGCGGCGCGCGGGCGACACCGTCGGCGGCATCATCGCCGGCATTGCGCGCGGCGTTCCCGCCGGCTGGGGCGAACCGGTGTTCGACAAACTCGAAGCGGATCTGGCAAAAGCGATGTTGAGCCTGCCGGCGTCGAAGGCATTTGAAATCGGCTCCGGCTTCAGTGGCATCACGCTCACCGGACGCGAGCACAATGATCCGTTCCGCGCGAAGCACGGAAAGGTTTTTACGACGGCGAACTTTTCCGGTGGAATTCAGGGCGGCATTTCCAACGGGCAGACGATTTTCTTTCGCGTCGCGTTCAAACCCGTGGCCACCGTCATGCACGAGCAGGACACGGTGGACGTGCAATTTCACAACACAACCCTGAAAGGCCGCGGCCGCCATGACCCGTGCGTGTTGCCGCGCGCGGTGCCGATGGTGGAAGCGATGACCGCGCTGGTGCTTATGGATCACGCGCTCCGACACAAGGCACAATGCGGTTGATTTTTTGTCCGCAGGTGCAAATCATTGATTCAACCAATCAAATAAAATGGCAGAAAAAAGTATCAACGAGGTTTCGCGCGAGGCGCGAATGCTGTTCACCAAGGCCAACGAAGCCGCGCAACGGGAAAATCTGGATTACGCCATCACGCTGTTCAACCAGGTGCTGGAAAAAGAGCCGGGGTTTTTTGAATGCCGCAAGGCGCTGCGCGCGGCGCAGTTCCAAAAATGCGGCGGCCGCGGCGGATTCTTCAAGAAAATGTGGAGTGGCGCGGGCTCCTCGCCTCAGGTCGCCAAGGCCAAAATGGCACTGAGTAAAAATCCCGCCGAGGCCATGGCCATCGCCGAGCAGATTTTGAACGGCGACCCGAACAGCTCCGCCGCGCACCGAATCATCGTGGAAGCGGCGACCACATTGGAATTGCCGCACACAGCGGTTTTGTCCTATGAAACGCTGTCGAATAATTCGCCGAAGGACAGGGATTTGGCGATTGCCTTTGCCCGCGCCCTCGCGGTGGCAGGTGACGTCAGCGAGGGAGAACAAAACCGCGGGGAACAAATCCTGATGGACCTTTTGCGCGAGACGCCCAACGACGGCGAGTTGAATCAGGCGCTCAAAGATTTGTCCGCGCGCAAGACGCTGGACCAGGGCGGCTACGCCGCGCTCGAAGGCGGCCAGGGTTCCTACCGCGACATTTTGAAAGACAAGCAGCAGGCCGTTTCGCTGGAACAGGAAAAGCGCGTCGTGAAGACTGAAGATGTGGCCGAACGGCTCATCGGCGAATACGAGGCGCGGCTGCAGACCGAGCCGAACAATCTCAAGCTGGTGCGCCAGCTCGCGGAACTTTACGCGCAGAAAAAACAGTTCGCCCGCTCACTGGCGCTTTACGACCGCGTCAAAAATTCGGAGATGGGCAACGATCCGTCACTCGAACGCTCCGTTGCCGACACCATCGTGCGCCGGTTCGATTATCAGTTGGAGCAACTCGATCCCGCCGCGGCGGATTACACCGAACAGTCGGCGAAGCTCCAGGCGGAGAAGCTGGATTTCCAGGTTACCGAATGCCAGAAGCGCGTGGAAAAATACCCGACGGACCTGGCGATTCGGTTTGAGATGGGGCAGCTTTATTTTCAAACGGGCAAAATCAACGAGGCGATTGCAGAATTTCAAAAAGCACAGCAAAATCCGCACAAGCGGCTGGTCGCCATGAGCCATCTCGCACAATGCTTTGCCAGAAAGAAAATGTTCGATCTCGCCGCCCGCACGTTGCAAAACGCCATCAAGGAAAAAATTGTTTTCGACGACGAGAAAAAGGACCTCGTCTACAATCTTGGCTCCGTGCTCGAAAGCATGGGCAAAAAAGAGGAAGCCATCGAACAGTTCAAACTGATTTACGAAATGGACGCAGGTTACAAAGACGTCGCGGCCAAAATGGACGCTTTCTATGCCGGGCAGTAAGGGATTTTTCCCGACGCACTAAAGGCGTTTTTCGTCCACGTCAATCACATCCACAAAACATTTGATGTCGTCGCGGCTTCCCGCGCCACACTGTTCCTTTCGCATTTTAAGCCGTGCCACGGCTTCCGTGTCGTTGGCGGGCGGGCGGCTTAACATGTCCTTCGCGTGCGCGGCCTTTTCGGCCGGGGATTTCTTCACGTTGCGGCGCACCCAATCGCACACCTCGCCATCGGTGACGGAATTCTTCACCACCTCGATCATCTGTTCGTGCTTGACGCCGGCGTGCTTGAGCCACATGCCGTCAAAGCCTTTGCCCAGATTCTCCTGATAATCGGCGTGCAGTTTGCCTGCGAGGTGCAGGCGGATTTTGTCAATGTAACGCGGCAGGTAGCTCCAGCCGTCCATGGTTTCGCGCGGACTGCGCGGATAAATGATGTTGCTCATGGTTCGTTAAATGGTTGAATCGTTAAACTGTGTCACTCGTATGCCAAATCATCCATAGCTCCATGCGTGGTGTCAATGGTATCGCATCCTCTATCGTAGGAGCCGAGGTGACGAGGCTCACTCTTTATTTGGAAACAAAGATTTATTTAGAGCCTCCTCACGTCGTCTCCTACTTTATTAACGGCCGCCACAGCAGAATGGAAATTCATTTGATAATTTCACGCTTCAGACCATGTTCAAGCCATGCAACAATTTGATTACGACGTGGCCGTTCTCGGCGGTGGCAGCGCCGGTTACGCAGCGGCGCGGACAGCAGCGGGCGCAGGTTTGAAAACGGTCGTCGTCGAGGGCGGGGAAGAAGTCGGCGGGTTGTGCATCCTGCGCGGGTGCATGCCCACGAAGGCGCTGCTTTACGCCGCCGAAGTCATGCACCTGGCCGGCCACGCCGGGCCATGGGGCATCTGCGCCGAAAACGTAAGCTTCGATTTCGCGAAGGTGATGGCGCGCAAGGACGCGCTCGTCAAGGATTTTGCGGAATATCGCCGGCAACAACTCGCCGGCGGCAAATTCAAATTCATCCGCGCCAACGCGCGGTTTGTGGACGCGCACACCGTGAAATTAAATTTACTCCGTGGCAGTCCCGCAAAGCGGGATGAGTCCGCTCCATCTTCATCAAACAAAAATCAGAGCCGACTCACGTCGGCTGCTGCACTTACAGCAAAAAATTTCATCATCACCACCGGCTCCGTCGTCGCGCCACCGCCCCTGCCCCAACTCCGTGAAACCGGCTATATCACCAGCGATGACACGCTCACGCTCACCCGGCTGCCGGAATCACTCATCGTTCTTGGCGGCGGGGCGATTGCTTGCGAGTTTGCGCAATTTTTCGCGCGTTTCGGTGTCAAGGTCACACTCATCCAGCGCAGCGAACACATCTTGAAGGAATTCGATCCCGACGCGGCGGTGGAAATCGAAAAAGTTTTCCGGCGCGAAGGCCTTGAGATTTTTACGAACACAAAACTCACTGATGCGAAACGTGTTGGTGGATTGAAAACCGTTTCATTTCAGCATGAAGGCAAAACGGTTTCGGTCTCCGCGGGGGAAATTTTGTTCGCGCTGGGCCGCGTGCCAAACACGGCGCTGCTCAATCTCGACAAAGCCGGGGTCATCACCAGGCGTGGCCGCATTGTCGCAAACGAGTTGATGCAAACGAGCGCACCGCACATTTACACGGCAGGCGATTGCACTGGACCGCATGAAATCGTTCACCTGGCCGTGCAGCAAGGCGAGATTGCGGCACATAACATCGCGCAGCCAGGTCGTCCACGAAAAATGGATTATCGGTTGTTGATTTCGGTTGTTTTCACCGAACCACAAGCGGCCTTCGTGGGATTGACGGAAAAGGAAGCGCAGGCGCGCGGCATCCCGTATCTGGCCATGAGTTATCCGTTTCATGACCACGGCAAATCGCTCATCATGGAAGCCAGGGACGGTTTCGTAAAATTGCTGGCCGACCCGAAATCAGGCGGGATTCTCGGCGGCGCCTGCGTTGGCCCGGTGGGCGGCGAATTGATCCATGAAATCGCCGCGGCAATGGCGAAACGCATGACGGTCCATGAACTGGCTGCAATGCCGCATTACCATCCGACGCTCGCGGAAATTTGGACTTACCCGGCCGAGGAACTGGCCGGGCAGATTTCCAACGTGCCGGCCACCTGACGCGGCGCGCCAGAATGAGTTGCGAAACATCCTTAATTACCTTCAAGTTGAAGGCCCGGCCAGAACCGCCGACGATTTGAGTTTTATCGGCGGCAAAACCGGCCACTCATTTTCCGCCCTGGCGGCCGCTGCCACGCCGTGTCCCATGAATGACGAAGGTTCAGACTCCCACTGGCTGCGTCATCCGGGCGCGCATCATCTCGGTGTCGCCATTAAGCCGAAGCCGGTCTTTGGGAACACCATCAAGGGTATCCCGGATCAGCCGGGCCACCTGATTCGGTTGATAAGGCTTGGCCAGAAAAATGTTGTCGCCCTGAGTAAAATCTTTTCCTGTCAGCGCGGAACTATAACCGCTGGCGTAGATCACTTTGAGCGCGGGCTTTCGCCTGATCAATTCCGCGGCCAGGTCAGTGCCCGTCATGCCGCCGGGCATGATCATGTCGGTCAGGAGCAAATCAATCTGGCCTTTGCACTCGTCCCAAACCCGCAAAGCCTCGACCCCCGAGGTGGCAATCAAAACATGGTATTGATATTGCTGGAGAATCTCCCGCACCAGTTCCAACAGTCCAATTTCATCCTCGACGAGCAGAATGGTTTCTTTGCCGCCCCGGACGTTCTCGGATATAACGGACGGATCGGCGGGTGCATCGCCGGCTTTACCGGCCACCGGAATAAAAACTTTGAAGGTGGTGCCAACGCCAACTTCGCTTTGGACTTCGATCCAGCCGTGATGTTGTTTAACGACGCCATAAACGGTGGCCAGTCCCAATCCCGTTCCTTTGCCGACTTCCTTGGTCGTGAAAAACGGTTCAAAAATCCGCTGCAACACCTTGTGCTCCATGCCGCAACCAGTATCCGACACGGTCAAGCAGACAAATGAACCCACATGAGCTTCGGGGTGTTGTCGCAAATAGGCGGCGTCAATTTCAGCGGCGGAAGTCGTGATGGTAAATTTGCCGCCCTTGGGCATGGCGTCACGCGAATTGACCGCCAGATTCATCACAATCTGCTCGACCATCCCGGCATCCGCCTGGATGCACGGCAGTTCCGCCTGGCAGTGGATTTCCAATGTGATGTCTTCACCGATCAGCCGCGGAAGCATCCCTTTCAAATTGTGAAGCACCGCATTCAAATCGAGTATCTTCGATCGAAAAATCTGCTTGCGACTGAACGTGAGCAATTGCCGGATGAAACTGGCCGCGCGCTCCGCTGCCGCGGAAATTTGCTTTATTGATCTTGTCGAGTCGGCGCCCGGCGGAACGACGTTGAGCAACAACCCCGCGTGTCCTTGAATTACGGTCAGAATATTGTTGATGTCATGCGCCACCCCGGCGGCCAACTGGCCCACCGACTCCATTTTTTGTGATTGCCGCAGTTGCGCTTCCAGCATCAGCCGCTCGGTAATGTCTTCAACTGTGATTACCATTCCGTTAATCGCGCCGGCGGCATCGAAAAACGGCGTGGCATTGGTCGAGAGCAACGCGCGGTGGCTGTCGGGACGGTCAATGGCATGATGGACGTCCTGCACCGGCTGGCCGGATTCGAGGACTTGTTTCAACGTCTGCGCCTGGCCCGGAAGCGGGTGGCCCTCCGGATCCGTCATCCGCCAGTCCAGAACACTGCAGGTTCCACCGGCGATGGCGTCCTTGGACAGGCCGAGAACTTCTTCTGCCCGGTGGTTGGCAAAGGTAATTTTTCCAGCCTGGTTGGCGACGACGATGCCCACGGGGCTGGTTTCCATGATCCGGCTGATGAGATCCCGGTCGCGGCGGAGGTTTTCTTCGGCGTGCTTGCCTTTGATGGCATAGCGGATGGCGCGGTCGAGAATGTCGGCATTGAGCTGGCCTTTGACCAGGTAATCTGCAGCCCCGGCCTTCATGGCCTGCATGTCAACCTCCTGGTCGCCCTGACCCGTCAGCAAAATCATTGGCGCCCGGGCATTGGACTGTTGTGCTTCGCACAACAATTCCAGTCCGGTCCGTTCGCCGAGGCGATAGTCCAGCAGATAGATATCGTGCTCCCGGCGCTGGATGGCGTCCAACGCGCCATTATAATTGTTGACCCAGTCGAGATGATAACGGCCCGCGATTCGTAAAATCAGATCGCGCGTGATGATATAATCATCCTCATCATCGTCCACCAACAGGACTCTGACCGGGGCATCGGACATAAAGCGTTCAACTCTCGCCCGGTGGAAGTTCGACCACTTCGAACCAATATCGGCCGAGGACCTTGATCAATTCCACCAGTGATTTGAACGTCACGGGTTTGGTCACGTAGGAATTTACGCCCAGATCGTAGGTGCGCAAAATGTCCTCCTCCGCCTTGGAGGTGGTAAGAACGACGATGGGAATCCGCCGCAGTTCCGGATCCGCCTTGATTTCCTTGAGCGCCTCGCGCCCGTCTTTGCGCGGCATGTTCAGATCCAGCAAAATCAGCCCGGGCAATGGCGCATCCTTTTGATCGACGTAACGGCCTTGACGGCGCAAATATTCCATCAATTCTTCGCCGTCTTCCACGCAATGGAGCACATTGACCAGCCGGTTCTCCACAAACGCGTCTTGTGTCAGTTTACGGTCGTCCGGATCGTCGTCCGCCAGCAGTATTGTAATCATTTTTCCTTCGGTTTTCATGGTTGGTTTTCCTTGTTCGTGGTGGTTTCCTTGTTCGTGGTGGTTTCCGTATTTTCGTCTCGTGCTTCTTTGGGATGAACCACAGGCAACGTCAAGATAAAAGTGGCGCCCTGCCCTGGTTTGCTTTTTGCGGTGATGTCGCCGCCGTGATATAATGCAATCTTGCGAACAATGGCCAGCCCCATGCCTCTGCCTTCGTATTCATTGCGGGTGTGCAGCCGCTGGAAGACATTGAATATCCGATCCAGATATTTCTAGTCAAAGCCAATGCCGTTGTCGCGGA
>JBKQOA010000141.1:0-38699 GCA_052145735.1 Limisphaerales bacterium | reverse complement strand
AATCTGTTCTCCTCGCGCAGCGACTCAAAGGATCGCAGTGAAACGATTGTGCTGATACGCCCGACGGTCTTGAAGACCCCTGAAATCGCCGCCGCCCAGGCCGTCAAGGAAGAGCGAAGGTTGCCGGGCATTTCCGCCGCAGCGGCGGAAGACGCGGAGAGCGAACGCCAACAAGTAGAAGCCGAACGCCGGGCGGAACTAAGACGCGCGAAAGCCCAAGGTCACAATGACAGCCATTTCAACCCCATGACGCCCAACAGGCCAGTTGATACCAACGGCGTTGCGTTCCCGAATCCATAACGAGCGGCGACCATTTCAATTCTCCTGCGGCGCGTTTGTTTCAGTTTTGCCGCCGGGGAACATTTCCTCCAAAGTGCGAATTGGGTGCAACGGCAGCAGCAGGAGTTTCGGGACATAAACCGGTTCGCTCTTCGGATTTTTCAGCGTGCCGGTGACCCGGTATTCAAACAGTTTGCTCACCGGCCAGAGTGCCGTGCTCACCAGCGGGCCGACCACCCAGGTGTCGCGCAGCACCCGCGCGGTGACGCGGACGTTGACATTCTCCTTCAAATCCACCGTACCGGTGTATTCCAGGCGCGTCATCAGGGAGCGAATTTCCAGTGAGTCCGTAACGATCACGCCGTTGGTGATGATAAATCGCGCCTCGGCATCCGTTGCGCGGCTGTTGCCCAAGCCGGGCGAAACCGTGTTCAGCACCGGCGACAAAATGCCAAAAATCGGAATGTCCCAAAGCAGCCCGTCGTGCAGGCTGGCCCGGCCGAAGCCGCTCCACGTCCGCCAATCCCGCGAATCCGCGTGCGTCACGACCAGCCGTCCGGCCAGTGTGCCTTCAAGACGGTTTGTCGGCGAAGACAGATCGGTTGCCAGCGCGTGCAGGTCCGCGTTGGTCACCGTCACGTTAAAATTATAATCCGCCCCTTCGTGCGGGGCCCGGAAATCGAAATAGGCATGGCCGTTCCCCTCCCCGCCGTAAAAGGCAGCCTGCACGTTGGTCAAAATCAGCTGGCTGCCCAGCCAGCGGATCGTGCCGGTGATGTTGGGCGTTTTCAGTTTCAGCCATTGCAACGGCGCGCCGTCCACGATGTCAAAGCGCAAATCCGCGCCCTCGGTGTCGCGGGGGCCGTTCATGTCCCGCAAGGGCACACAGCCGTTTACCTGCGCCGTCGGCGGCTGTAAAAAATGATAGGGATCCATCAAGCGGCCGGTTTTCGGGCCAATGGCGTGCGTCACCACCTTCGGATCGGCGGTGCTGAATCCATTCGTGAAGCGGATCAACCGGGCCTTGAAATCCAGGGTGACTTTGTCGGCGGTCAGGGTTTGCGTTCCATGCCATAAACGCGGATGGGAAAATTCAAGGACCCGGTTGGTGTAGCGCAGTTCGCTGGTGACGTTGTCCACCGATTGGCCCCGAAGCGTGAAATTGGTCAACGCCACGTGTCCGCTGGCGCTGATGCTGTCGTAATCGTATAGCCGCCCCTGTGCGTCCAACTCCAGTGCCAGTGGTTCGGTGAACGTGAAATGATCCAAACCACGCACGGCATTGCTCGCCGTCAGAAACGGCCGGAGGGCTTCGGGGTCGAAGACGCCGCGAATGTGCCAGCGATAACCCTGGGTCCGGTCATCTTCGCCGCCACTGAGGGCGAGCCGGGTTTTCGCCTTGACCAGAGCGAGGTCGGGCAGTTGCCAGAGGAGATTCGAGTAGGCGAAATGCGTATGGGCCCAGTCAATCTTCGCGCCGAGGGCGGTGGCCTTTTCCAGGGTCAGTTCACCGTTCAATTTGATGGTCGGCTGCACCTCGGCGCGCCAGTCCGGCTGCGGATTGGTCCATGCCGGCAGGATCAGCGAGCCGCTGGCCTGGAGCGACGGCGGTTGCGTCCAGGAAAATTCCGCCAGCCTGGCGCGTGTTTTCTCCGTCAGCAACGCGCCAATCGCGTGAAGGTCGAAATCCGAGGTGTTGGTAAAGGTGAATTTGCGCGTGGCAACATTCAGTTGCGCGGTGGCGTCGAGCGGGCCGCCTCCCAGCCCGGCGGATAACCGGGTGACGGCGAGTTCGGGCGCCTGCCACAGGCCGTCGCACTGCACAAAGTCCGCATTGAGGGTTTCGGATTTCAACTGTGCGACCTGTGCCGTCCAGGTCAGCCGATACGGCAGGGCGTTGGTCCACCAGGCGAGGGACGAATCGAAATTGGTTGGCGTGTCCACGGGGGCGGTGAGGCTGGCGGTCAACCGGATGTCGTGCGCACCGCCCCAGGGCGTTTGTGCCGAGGTCGCGTTCAGGTTCAACCGGACCTCAAATGAATGCAGGTCGCGCGCGTCACCGTCCACGACCAGGCTCAACTGCGGCACGCCGGTGAAGTGAATCTGGTCGAAGGTGTCGGAAAATTTCCGCAAACGCGCCCGCCAGACGGTCCGGCTGGCGGATTTTCCGCTTCGGAATATCTCCCAATTGCGCATCTCCGGCGCGTGGCTGATGTCGCCGGACAATGTTAATTTTGCGCCGGCGAATTCGGCCTGAAAACTGTCGAGTGACCAGGTGTCGTTCGTCTGGAAGCGCAATTCGGTCTGGATGTTGCCGAGGACGAGAACATTGGTCGGCGTCAGCGGCCAGACAAATTTGCCCTGGCGCAGAACCAGTCCGTCAATCTGCCATTGCCGGTGCCACAGGGCGCGGTAGTTCAATTGCAACTGGATTTCCGCCAGGGAGAACACCGGGTCGTCGGGCGCTTCGGCGTGGCCGATGCGGACGTTTTCAATGACCAGTCCGTGGACGAGGTGCAGGCGCATCCGGGTGAAGGCTAGGTCGATGCCGCGCGTTTGCAGCGTTTGCACCAGTTGCCGTTTCAAAAAATCCGGCAGGCCGATGCGATTGAACCAGACGAGGGTGCAAACGAGCGCCAGCATCGCGAACAACACGGCGAGGCGGAGCCAACGAAAGCCGGTGCGACATTTTCGCCAGAAGCCGGGTGGCGGAGGCATATCAGGGAACGCTGGCCGGAATGGTGAGGCAATAGGTGACCAGCTGGTAAAGCGTCGGGGGGAAGACAAAAGCCCAGCGTTCGTCTTCCAGCGTTACCAGGGCCAGCGCGGTTTGCGAGGAGGGGAGTTCTGCGCCAAAATCCACGGTGTATTTCGCGCCATTCTTGAGCTCGATGGTGAGGGAAAGACTTTCCGGTTTGAGACCGAATTTTTCAGGCTCAGTCACATTGCGTGCCACCCAGCCGGCGGCAGTCAGTTCCCCCAGCCGGTGGGCTGTTTCCTCGATAGCCAGCGGATTGATCATGCCCTGTGAACCGGGGGCGAGCGACCATTTGTTCGGCCCGGTGCGGACGATTTGCCGCGTTTTGCCGCCTTGATGGATTGTGATTTGCGCCACGTCGGTCTCGTTGAAGCTCCAGATGCGGCGTTCGCGAAATTCCCAGGCCGCTTCGGGCAGACGGTTGAAATCTTCGGCGGTTACGGCATAAACAAAATCCTCGTCCGCGCGCCGGACAAAGACCTTGTTGTTCTGATTGGTGCCGAAGGACAATTGGACCAGGACGCTGTTGGTGTCGCCCACCACCGAACCCAGGGTGATTTGCCGCACGGGGGGCGCCAGCCCATAGGTGGGCAGATCGGGCGCGGTCACGACATCCTTCACAAATTCAGCCACGCGCAAACCGGCCAGGGCCTTGAGGAACAACTGCACGTTTTCGGCATCCGCCGTAAATTTCTCGCCGACGATGCGCCAATTATTCGAACCCTGCCGCTGCAGGGTGAAGCTGGTCTGGCCCCGCACGGCAATTTCCGCGACGGGCGCGGTCAATTCCAGCAAATGCGAATCACGAAAGTCATTTACCGAGCCGCGCCACGGCAACAACGGCTCCCGGGCGGTCGTCACAATCACCGGCCACCCATCGCGTTGGGCGTAAACCTGGGTGGCATCGTTGGTCGGACTTTTACCGACGTGCAGGGCGGAGGTTAAATTCGTGCCGTGCCCGAGCCACAGGTCGAGCCCGGCGGGTTGCAAGCCGAATCCGGCCAGATCCGCCCTCGGGTCGTCGGTGACGAATTGGATGGCGCGTGCGGCCAGCAGATGTTGCAACGCGTCGGTGATGCGATCGGTGTCGGCCCGCGCCGAAAATGGACGTATCATGCGCCAGAGATGATTCGTCGCGTCACGTCGAAGTTCGATGGCCTTCGTATCGTTGGTCAGCACAATCCAATCCAGGTTGTTGTGGCTGACATCCACCAGGGCGGTGTCGCGCCAGGCGTCGACATTGGGCGGAATGAATCTGAGCCAGTCGGCATCGGCAACAAACGCGCCGTCCACCCCGACGACCCGCAGGAAGACCTGGTCGCCGGGCGGGGTTTTGTTGCCGACCAAAAGTTGCCGGCGCTGATCGCCGGTGTCAATGACGAGGGAATAACGGGGCGTTTCAAAGCCAAATTCCGTGTCGGCATTGTGATGATTGTGAAGTTCGGCGGCGCTGATCCGGGTGGCCGGCGCGAGATCCTGCAGTGCGCCGAGCAGGGCATCGATGGCGGCGGACTGGGCGGGATAGGCGATGGGCTTGGACAGCAGCCACGTGGCGTTGGTGCGGTCGGCGCGGATTTCCAGCGTTCCGGCCGGGATGACCTGGACGCACGTGACGGCGGGGGGACGCAATTCCGGCAGGATGCGGGACGGTTCCGCGACGGATGGCTGCAGGAAGTGTTTCAAAATGAAAATCAACGCGAACAGTGCCGCGGCAATCACGAACCAGATACCGGTGGTTTTCGAGTTCATTATTTTCTCCGGGCCAGCCAGACCAGACAGCCGAACAGCAGCACCGCGCCGGGCAATGCCCCCAGCAGCAGCCAGCGGACTTCGCGTTGCTGGGGCTGGGTCATGAACAATCGGAACTCGGTGACTGGCCGTGGCCCGATCCCCTTGAGCAGGGTGGTGCGATCGAGCAGCCAGTTGACCGCGTACCCGACAAAATCGCGGTTGCCGCCGCCATCGATGTACCAATTGCCCAGGAAGATCGAATCGCCCGCGACCAGAAGGCGCGTGTTGCCGCGCGGATTTGCCACGCCGGCCACCGGCTTTTGCTCGACGGCGGCGATTAACGGGTAACTGCGCGGCGGTTCGGCACTGTCCCCTGCCAGCGTGGATTTTTCGCTGGAAAAGGCGATTTCCTCAACCAGCGGCGCATTGGCGGGCGGGTTCCGCCATTTCACGGCTTCAACGGGCCGCGGCAAAATCATCTGCAGCGACAATTGGGTGAGCGGGTTCACGACCGGATGCTCGCTGAATTTTCGGACCTGGATGTCCTGACCGGTCATCGTGTTGGGGTCTTTCACCACATCGGCGACGACATTGACGCCCCAGCGTTGCAGAATTGTTTCGAGACCGGTCGGACGTTTGATGGAGTCGTAATTGAACAACGCCAGCAACCGTCCGCCCTGCTTCAGGTATTCCTCAATTTTTTGCAATTCGGGGTCGGACAGCGGCACGGTGGGTGCGGCAATGATCAACAGGTTGCAGTCCATCGGCACACCGGTGTCGCTGTTCAATTCCAGGTTCGTTACGGCAATATAGTTCTGGGCCAGAATGGCGCCGAATTTTTGGAAGCCGAAATTGCCCTTGTCATCGAGCGAGGGTTCGCCGTGACCCTGCAGGAAATAGGCCTTGAACGGCTTGGGGCTGGTGACGGCGAGCAACATCGAGGTGAACATTTGTTCCCCCAGGAAGGCGACGGGTTTGCGCCGGAATTCGCGCTCCTTGGGGTTGGGCACCGCCTCGAGTTTGGTCTGGATGAGGGCGTCGCCATTGGCGATTTTGACCCGCCCTTCGCAATCGAATATGACCAGGTTTTTGTCCGTGGGCGCGTTGAGTTTGTATTGCTCCTTGATGATTTGCGCCTCGCCCGCGTCGCGCACGTAATCCACCGTCCGGACCGAAAAGCGGGGATTGGCCAAGTGATACTCGTTTAACAGCGCCACGATGGTCGGATAAGCATCGTCCTGCTTGTCGTAATAAAGCGTCACCGCCACGTGATTGGTGAGCGACTTGAGCAGGTCCAGCGTTTGCGGCGCCAGTTGGACGCGGGTCTGGGAACTCAGGTAAAAACGGCCAAAAAAATGCGCGCCCAGGTAATTCGTCATCACCAGCACGGCCATCACCAGCATGGTGCGCACCACCACGTCAAAGCCGATTTTCCACCGGCGGCCGGGCGAGAAGCTGGGTTGGGGTTTGGGCTTGGTTGGCATTTTATTTCCAGCGGCGGCTTTCCACCACGCGCAGGGTCAGGAATAAAAAGAAAAACGTGAGGCTGACATAAAAAACCACTGTGCGGGTATCCACCACGCCGCGCGTGAAATCGTCCATCTGCTTGAACAAATTGAAGTATAACAGAACCTGCGTCGGCCATTGCTGGGCGGCCGGTGCCACCTGGGCCAAAAAGGCCACGATGAACAGGATGACTCCGATGGCCATGCTGATGACCGCCGCCACTACTTGACTGCGGGTCAACGAGGACGCGAAACAGCCCAGGGCAAGGAACAGGCACCCGCTCAGGAAAATACCCAGATACATTCCCCCCAGCGTGCCCCCGTCCAGGGCGCTCGTTTGATTGGTAAAAGACCGCACAATAAACAGGCAGGCGAGCGTCGGCAGCCACATCACTAGGTAAAAGATCACCGCGGCGATGAATTTTGCCGCGACCATTTCCAGGTCGCCCACCGGGGTTGTCATCAACGTTTCGTACGTTCCCGATGCCTTTTCCAGCGCGAACAATCTCATGGTAATGACCGGGGTTGACAGGATGACGATGACCCAAAACAGGAAACTGTTGAAAAACAATTCCGTGACGGGCATGGAGAAGGGATCACTGCCAAGGTTTCTCATCAGCATCACAAAGCTCAGGCCGATCAGGAGCGTCACCGCCGCGATGATCACGTAGCCGGTGATGGAACAGAAAAACGCCGCCAATTCCCGGCGGGTGAGCGTCAGAAAAATCCTCATTCGGCCTCTTCCTCCTCATTCGGCCGGGTCACCTGTACGTAAATGTCTTCCAGCGAATGGCGGCTGCGCGTCAGTTCGCGCAGGATCCAGCCGCGCTCCACGCATAGGGCGAAAATGGCCGGTCGCAGGTCGTAGCCGTCCCGCGGCGTCAGGGCGCACCGTTGAAATTCGCCCTCGCTGGCTGACACGTCGAATTGTTCGACCCCCGGCATTTGCGACAAGACTTCGCGCAGTTCCTCCGCCGGCGCGGCGATTTCGGCGATGATCTGGCTGCTGCCGGCCATGAGCCGTTGCAGGTTTTCCGGCGTGTCGGCGGCCAGGATTTTGCCGTCGTACATGATGAGCATCCGGTTGCAGGTCATTTCCGCCTCGGGCAGAATGTGCGTCGAAATCAGCACCGTGTGTTTTTGGGCGAGGCTTTTGATCAATTGCCGCACGGCGCGGATCTGGTGCGGGTCCAGGCCGATGGTCGGCTCGTCCAGAATGATCAATTCCGGCTCATGCACCAGGGCGTCCGCCAAGCCAACGCGCTGTTTGTAACCCTTCGAGAGCTGGCCAATGATGCGCCGGGCCACATCCGTCAACCCGCATTGCTCCATCACCGTGGTCACGCGCTCGCGTGAACGGCGCCAGCCCAGGCCCTTCAGCCGCGCGCGGAATTTCAGGTATTCCCGCACGCGCATTTCGGGATACAGCGGATTGTTTTCCGGCATGTAACCGATGCGCCGGCGGACTTCGTCCGACTGGTGAAACACATCAAATCCCGCCACGCGCACCGTGCCGCTCGTGGCCGGGAGAAAGCAGGAAAGAATCCGCATCGTCGTGCTTTTGCCTGCGCCGTTCGGGCCCAGCAGGCCGACGATTTCGCCGCGCGCGACCGTGAACGAAATGCCCGCCACCGCCGTGCGACCGGTGTAGCGTTTGGTCAAATCCGTCACTTCAATCATTGCGTTGCCATTCATCGAAATGCTGGTCGAAGTCTAGCAGGCCATTCGGGATTCCAGCCAACAAAAATTCTGCCGCCCGGCTCCAAAGTTAGCTTGCTTAAAGAAGCAAATCAGCCGCGGTCAGCTTTCAAAATTTTGTGTGCCGGCTTGACTTTGCAATACCACCGGCGCAAAAGCAATCCACGTGTCCCCGCCGTTGGAAAACTTTTACGCCCGCTGGCGGATGCCGGCAGGCCCGGGAGGCGTCCTGCGCGACGAATCCGATGTGCCGCCCGAACGGCTTCTCCAAGCCATCTGGCGCCATCAACGCCTCCGGCGTGACCGGCTGCGGACCGCCGATGGCCAGGCCGTCCGCATTTTGCATCCCGGTTTTGTGAGCGTCGAAGGCGGGCCGGATTTTCGCGGTGCCGTTATTCAGATTGGCGGGGCTGCGCCGCAGTCCGGCGACGTGGAAATTGACCTGCAGGCTGCCGGCTGGCGCGCCCATGGCCATGACCGCAATCCCGCCTTTCAAAACGTCCTGCTCCATGTTGTTTGGGAGCGGCTCGGAGTTCCGCCTGCCGCCGGCAACGAAGGCCGCCGGCCGGCGGAACCCCAGGACCGGCCGCCGGCGGCTTTGTCTCTGCGCGATGCCCTTGATGCCCCCATTGCCGAACTCGCCTTGTGGCTGGAAAACGATCCGCCGCGCGTGCTGCCTGAAAATTTGCGCGGCCAATGCTGTGCCGTGTTGCGCGAATTGGATGAAACGCGGCAGGGCCGGATCCTGGATTCCGCCGCCCGTGTTCGCTTTCAGGCCAAGGCGGAACAATTCCGTGCCCGTGCCCGGCATGCCGGCTGGGAGCAGGCGTTCTGGGAGGGGTTGTTCCGCGCGCTCGGGTACAAACACAATGTCTGGCCGATGCAAAATCTCGCCGAATCCCGCCCGCACTGGATGTGCAGCCCGGCCCCGGCCCTTCTGCTTCAAGCCCGGCTGCTTGGCCTCAGCGGTTTGCTGCCGGGCGAATGCCCGCGGGCGCAGGGTGACAGTGCCGCTTATTTGCGCCGCCTCTGGGATTGCTGGTGGCGGGAACGGGATGAATTCAGCGACCAGATTCTGCCGCGGGCGGTCTGGAAATTTCACGGGCTGCGCCCGGCCAATCATCCGCAACGACGGCTGGCGCTGGCCGCGCACTGGCTGGCGGCCGGCCGGCTGGTCCAAAAACTCGAGGATTGGTGCGCGGCCGAAATACCCGACCGCGGATTACCCGGTTCCCTGCGGAAAATTTTGGAAGTGAAACGCGATGAATTTTGGTCCTGGCATTGGACCTTTCGCTCGGCGCGATTGCCCAGGCCGCAGCCATTGCTGGGTGACGCGCGGGTGACGGATTTGGCGGTGAACGTGGTCCTGCCGTGGCTCTGGACGCGTGCCGCCGAGGGCGGGAATGAAAAAATCCGGCGGGTCATCGAACACCGCCAGGCCGTGTGGCCGTTGGCGGAGGACAATTCCCTCTTGAAACTGGCGCGGCAGCGTTTGCTGGGGGTCGGGCGCAGCCGCGCGGTACGGAATGCCTCGGCGCAACAAGGATTGATCCAGATTCTGCGCGACTTTTGCGAGCACTCGAATGCCATCTGCGAACATTGCCGGTTCCCGGAACTGGTGCGCGGTTGGAGCGCGTTGCCGGCTATTTGACCTCGAGTTTTGAGAGCGAATGACTGACGAATCCACCGGCTGGCGATTCGCCCGCCGCGGGTGTCGGCTTTTTTTGCGGAGGCTGGGCGGCGTCCGGCAGATGGTTGTTCGTTGCGGCGGCGGGCGCCTGACCGTCTCCGGTCTGGCGGGGATTCTTCGCGCGCTTGTTGCGCGGCAACGGGCTGATCATCACGCTGATGCCGCGCCCGATTAGCTTCGGCTCGAAGTCCTGATGGCCGTAGGGCGCGATGGCCGCGAGAAATTGGTTCACGACTTGAAAGCCGAATTCCGTGTGCGCCATTTCTCGTCCGCGGAATTTCAAGGCCACCTTCACCTTCATGTCCTCGCAGAGAAAATCGATGGCGTGCCCGATCTTGACGCCCAGATCGTGCGGGTCGATGCGCGGGCTGAGCTGGACTTCCTTGACGGTCGAGGCGTGCTGATGCTTCTTCGTTTCCTTTTCCTTTTTGGCCAGTTCGTAGCGGTATTTGCCGAAGTCAACGAGCCGGCAGACCGGCGGGGTTGCCGTGGCTGAGATTTCCACCAGGTCAACGCCGTGTTGCCGCGCCATGTTGAGCGCGTCGTTGAGCGGGAAGATACCGAGCTGTTTGTCATCCATGATGACGCGGACTTCCCGGGCGCGGATTTTGCCGTTGACCCGGACAAACGAAGCAGGAGAAAAACTACGTGGAGAAAAAGGGCGGCTCAAGACACCCTCGTTGGTTTTGGCATAGCTGTAAATTTTCGCATCAGGCGAACTGGCACGGCCAGTTCAAAATCTGCTGTATAATTAAGCCTTTTCCTTGGAATGTGCAAGTAAATAATGGGTGCCTGACACAAAAATCACGGCTGGCCTTTGGCGGCTTTAAGCGCGGCTTCGTAAACCTGCTTTAACGGTATCTTTGCCCGGACCGCGAGTTTTTTGCACGATTCAAACTCCGGCGCGGTCTGGACCACCCTCCCGTTCAACCGGCCGATCTTTACTACCACTTCGCCCAACGGCGTTTTGACCCGGGTGAATTCGCGCCGCAGCTTGCGCCGTTCCGCCATGGTCCGCCGCACGCCGAACGCACTCGTCTCGCGCAAAACCATTTCACTGAATCTGTCGGCGTCGGTTTCGGCACACAGAACCGTGAGCAATGCGCCGGGCCGGTTTTTCTTCATCTGGATCGGCGTGTGAAATACGTCCAGCGCGCCCGCCGCCAACGCGGCTTCGACAAAATGCCCAAGAATTTCTCCACTCACGTCGTCAAGATTGGTTTCGAGCACGGCCACGCGGTCCGTTTCCCAATCCAACGGGTGACGAGTGACGGGTGGCGAATGATGGGAAAGAGCCGCGTCGCCCTGTTTCGTGTCACCTGTCACCCGCCACTTGTCACTTTTACCCAGCACCGCCCGGAGAACGTTGGGCCGCGTCCGGTTGTCGCGCGCGCCCAGGCCAAAGCCGGTTTTTCCCGCGACCAGGTTTTGCATCGGGCCGAAACTTTCGGCGAATTCCGCCAGCAAGGCCGCACCGGTGGGCGTTACCAGTTCCTGCGGCTCGTCGCATTGGGTGACCCCGATGCCCCGCGCCCCCAGGATGGCCAGGGTGGCCGGGGCGGGGACGGGAAAACGTCCGTGGGCGCAATCCACCCACCCGGTGCCTTCCACCACCGGCGCGGCCAGCACGCGTGGTTTGCCGAGCAACTCCAGCGCAATGCACGCGCCCACAATGTCCACGATGGAATCCACCGCGCCGACCTCGTGGAAATGGACTTTTTCGGGTGCCAGGCCATGGATTTTGCCTTCGGCCACCGCGATGCGTTGAAAAACAGCAACGGACTTTCTCTTCACCCATGCCGACAATTTGCTTTTGGTAATGAGCTTCTTGATTTCGGCAAACGTCCGGTTCTCATTGTGATGATGGTCGTGGTCGTGATCGTGGTGATGTCCATGATGATGGTCGTGGTCGTTGGTCAGATGGACATCCAGTTTCACGCCTTCGATGCCGGATTTTTGTTTGCGCGTGACGTGTAGGTGGTAACCATCGAGTTTTAACTTCTTCAGTTCATGCTCCAGTTTGCGGGCGTCCACGCCGAGGTCGATCAACGCGCCAATGAACATGTCGCCGCTGATGCCGCTGAAAATATCGAGGTAAAGCGTTTTCATGGGTGTGATGCCAGCGCGTTGATCTGGCTCGCGGCAAATCCGGCCCCGAAGCCGTTGTCAATGTTCACCACCGTGAGGCCGCTGGCGCAACTGTTCAACATGCCCAGCAGGGCCGCGATGCCGCCGAAGCTGGCGCCGTATCCGACGCTGGTGGGCACGGCGATGACCGGTTTGGCCACCAGCCCGGCCACCACGCTCGGCAGGGCGCCTTCCATGCCGGCGACGACGACGAGCACATTGGCGCGCCGGAGGTTTTCGGATTTGGCCAGCAACCGGTGCAGCCCGGCCACGCCGACGTCATAAATCCGCTCGACGCGATTCCCCATGATTTCCGCCGTTACCGCCGCCTCCTCGGCCACAGGCAGGTCGCTGGTGCCGGCACAAATGACGCTGATGATTCCGGGCCGTTTGGGCAGGGGTGATTTTTCAATCGTCACGCAACGGGCAATTTCATGATGGGCGGCGCGCTTGAATTTTTTGCGCAGGGCCCGGGCATGGGCGTCGGCGATGCGCGTGATGAGCACGCGCGATTCGGACGCCAGGATTCTGGCGGCGATTTTGACGACCTGTTCCGGCGTTTTGCCGCCGCCGAAAATGACTTCGGGAAAACCCTTGCGGAGCGCGCGGTGCGTGTCCACCTGCGCGAAGCCGAGGTCGGCCACGGGCGCGGCCTGGAACGCGCGCAAAACCTGGTCGCGACTGACTCCGCCCGCGCGGAATTTTTCCAGCAATTGAATCGCTTCGGTAATCGTCACAATCAAATAATATGAACTTTCACCAACCGGTCACGGGAAATCGGTTGCTGCCGCCGGCAGTGCCAACGGGGGTTGATGGGCCTGGGTTGACGCCCTCACCGATCGACATTCGTTTTTTAAGCGTAAAACTTACGCCGGCTGTTGTTGCGTCAGGCAGTGCAGCGAGCCGAAACCGAGCACGAGGTCCACGGCATGAATGCCCACCACCGGCCGGTCCTGGAACAGTTCACCGAGGATGCCAAGCGCCACCCGGTCGTTCGGGTCGTTGAACGTGGGGACGATGACGCAGGCGTTGCTGATGTAAAAATTCGCGTAGCTTGCCGGCAGGCGATAGCCGTCGTAGAAAATCGGCGCGGGCATTGGCAGCGGAATCACCCCGGGCTTTGAGCCGTCTTCGAGCCGGAATTCCTGCACGCGTTCCCAGTTTTCGGCCAGCGGACGGTAATTGATGTCGCGCCGGTTGGTTTCCCGGATGAGCACGAGCGTTTTGGGATTCACAAAGCGGCAGATGTCGTCAATGTGCCCGTGCGTGTCGTCGCCCACCGGACCGTTGAGCAGCCACAGGATGTTTTGCGCCCCGAGATATTTCCCGAACATTTCGTTGTATTGCGCTCTCGTCAGGCCGGGATTCCGGACCTGGACTTTCGGATGGAGATAACATTCCTCAGTGGTGAGCAGAGTCCCCCGGCCATTCACTTCAATGCCGCCGCCTTCGATGACAAAATTCCTTCCGTTGAACTGCGCGTTGAAGAGCGGCTTCTTGAGGAGTTTCGCGGCCGTTTCGGGAACCCGGGTGTCCTTCCGCCAGTCATTATATTTGGCCCAGGCATTGAAATGGAAGTGGACAATGGCTGTCTCAACTTTTGGATTTCTTCGCCGGACATGAATCGGTCCGCTGTCGCGCGTCCAACCGCGGTTGGTCGGATGCACGATGAACTCGACTTTTTTCAAATCGCAGCCCGCGCGCTGGAGATAACTGGCGGCGAGTTTCTGCTCGGCCCGATGCCGGACCAGGAGGCGCACGATTTCGCCCGATGATATTTTTCGGACCATTTCGCCATAAACCCAGCGGATGGTGTCCAGTTTGTCCGGCCAGTCGGTCGCATTGTGCGGCCAGCCCAGCCAGGTGGCTTCGTGCGGTTCCCATTCCGCCGGCATGGAGTAACCGAGTCCGGCCTGGGTGGTCGCCTTTGCGGATTTCAAATTCGCCATAAAGTGGGGCAAAGAATAATCACTTCACTGTTTTTGGAAACCCTGAAAGAAATCGGCCGGCCGAAGAAACAGACGCCCAAGCCCGGCCCGGCAACCCACCCAATCAGTAACATCGGCCACTTTGCGATTAGTTCAAATTTTAAATTTGCAAATAAAACCGGATTATTGGCTGAAAAACTGCTGGATTTAAGCTAAGGTAAACCGGGGAAGAAGAGGGGTTGAAGCCAAACCGCTCTTATGAAAATGAGCTTGAAGCAAATCGGAAGTTTGAAGGCCGTAAAAAACGCCTTGTGCGTGTGCTTGCTGGTTTTTTCGACGGCCGGCGTGGTCGCTCCCCAAATACCCGCATTGAAACCGGTGTTGGTGACACTGCGTCCAGGCGTGACCGGCGCCGAAATCCAGCAGGCCTTGGACCTCCTCCCCGAACGCGGCGGGGAAGTGGTGTTGCCGGCCGGCATTTTTGAAGTCCGTCAACCCATCGTGCTGCGGCGGGATCATCAGACCTTGCGCGGTTCCGGGACGGCGACCGTCCTGCGCCTGGCGGATGGCGCCAATTGCCCGGTGGTCATCCTCGGCGAACCGGTCAACCATCCGCGATCAACCGTCAAGCACGTGTGCCTTGGCAACCTGTTCATTGACGGAAACCGCAGCGCACAGCCGCGCGAACTCTGGCGGCTGCGGGGTGAAGGTTCGGAAATCTGCAACAATGGCGTCACCGCGCAGAACGTGTGTGATTCAACGGTGGAACAAATCACCTGCGCCCGTTGCCGCTCCGGAGGACTGGTCACCACGCGGGACGTGCGGCGGCTGACCGTGCGTGACTACACTGCGTTTGACAACCAGTTTGACGGTCTGGCCTGTTATCAAACGGAGGACTGCCTGTTCACGGGACTCCGACTCCACGACAATCCCGGGGCCGGCATCTCACTCGATCTGGCTTTCAATCACAATGTCGTCAGCAATGCCGTCCTGACCGCCAATGACCTGGGCATCTTCATGCGCGACAGCCGCGACAACCGGTTTTACAACATTTCCATCCGCCGCAGCCACCACTACGGGGTCTTCATGGCCCATGCCGAACGACAGACCGGGCGCGGCTGGCAGCCGGTCCCCCGGACCGAGTGCACGCATAACGCCTTCACCAACCTGACGGCCAGTTATTGCGGCAGCGCAGGCTTCCGCGTCAACAATACCACCTGCACCAACAACGTCATCGTTGCGGGCCAATTTCGGGACAATGGCCAGGGCGGACTCTCGCTGGCCCGGCCGGATTTGGTCAACATGCAATAGCCCGTCCCTGCCGGTCGTCCCGGTCCCCGCGGCGTTCATCCCCTCCGTCGTTTTTAATTTCTGCACAATTTAGATTTGTCAATCGCGCCAAGGTTCGTATTGTAGGCACTCAAATTTTTATAAAATTATGGCCAGAACTGAACGCACCCACGTCCGCACCCGCGAAGACCTTTCGGAAATGCCGGAATGGCTCAAGGAAAAGCAATGCCCGCACAAGAAGAAATACATGGCGGGCAAACGCATCCACCCCAAGAATCTCACCGGCAGGGAAAAGCTGACCTACATGATTGACGAGGTGTTCCTCGCCTACAATTCCGCCCGGCTCAAGGAAGCCTGCCAGCTTTTTGCCAGTCGCATGCTCGCGCCCGACGTGACCATCGGCATGAGCATCTCCGGCGCGCTCACGCCCGCCGGCCTCGGTTGCTCGTCCATCATCCCGCTCATCAAGGCGGGTTTCGTGGACTGGATCGTCTCCACCGGTGCCAACCTCTACCACGACCTCCATTTCGCGCTGAATTACCCGGTGCACAGCGGCAGCTTCAAGTTCGACGACACCGACCTGCGGGACAACGACCTCGTCCGCATCTACGACGTGGTCATCCCCTACTCCGATGGCCTGATGGCCACGGACGATCTGTTGCGCGAGATGTTCTGCCAGCCGGAGTTTCAAAAGGAAATGGGCACCGCCGAGTTGCACCATCTCATCGGCAAGTACGCCGCCGAGTGGGAACGCAAGAACGGACTGAAGGACGTTTCCGTCATGGCCGCCGCCTATCGCGCCGGCGTGCCGTGCTACACCAGTTCGCCCGGCGATTCGACCATCGGCATGAACGTCGCGGGGGTCGAACTGCGCGGCAGCAAGCTCCGCATGAACCCGTCCATTGACGTGAACGAAACCACGGGCATTGTTCTCGCCGCCAAACGCGCGGGTGGACGCAGCGGCGTGGTGTTGTGGGGCGGCGGCAGTCCGAAAAATTTCACCCTCCAGACCGAGCCGCAAATCCAGGAGGTCCTCCGCATCAAGGAATTCGGCCAGGACTTTTTCATCCAGGTCACCGACGCCCGGCCCGACACCGGCGGTCTTTCCGGCGCCACCCCGAGCGAAGCCGTGAGCTGGGGCAAGGTGGACCCGACCAAGCTGCCCGACGCCGTGGTCTGTTACACCGACACGACCATCGCGATGCCGCTGTTCACGCACTATGCGCTGGCCAAACACAAGCCGCGCAAGTTGAAACGCCTTTACGATCAGCTGCCGAAGATTATGAAAGCGCTGACGAAGGAATATTTCGCGCACAACAAGGTCAAGATGATCGACGGCAGCGAGCCGGTGACGGACTAAGGTTTTCCCCTTCCGAAGTGTCAACGAGCCGGACATTCGTCCGGCTTTGTTTTATACGCGCACGAGGGCGATTTCTCCGTTCTTCCGGGTCACAGACGGCAGGCTTTCTGCTTACATTTCTCAACTGCTTGCTGAGTGATTAACGTCAGGCACCGCGTATCGGGCTTTTATGAAGGTAAAAAAGACCGGCCAATCCGGATCGGAACGTGAAAACGGGCCCGTCCGGGACGCGGAGGCGCAATCTGCCGCCGCCCCTGCCGTTGCGCTGGGAGAGGCGGAGAGTCTGCCGGCGTTTTTCAATGCGTTGGATGACATGATGTTCGTTTTCGAACCTGGCGGGCGAATCCTCTTCACGAACCCCACAGCCCAAAAACAACTGGGCTACACCCCGGCAGAACTGGCCGGGATGAGCATTTTCGATGTTCATCCGCTGGAACAACGGCCGGAAGCCGCAAAAATTTTGGCCGGCGTGACGGCCGGGAAAATCACCATCTGCCCCATTCCGTTGCAGCGCAGCGACGGGACCCCCATTTTGGTGGAGACGAAAGTTTTACCCGGCCAATGGCATGGCCAAAAAGCGTTGTTCGGCATTTCGCGTGACATCACCGGGCGCAAGCGGACGGACGAGGCCCTGCACCAGGCCCGGTTGCGGCTGGAGAAGATCAATCGCTGCCTGTTGGAGCTGGGAACCGACCATAACGCGAACATCAACCGGCTGACCGCTCTTTGCGGCGAGCTGCTCGGAGCAACCTGCGCCCTGTATAATCGTCTTCAAGGCGATTCGCTCTGTTCCATCGGTCAGTGGCATGCCCCGCCGGGCTACAAGTCCGAGGACGCTCCCGCCGGACACATTTGTTACGACGTCATACGCGACAACCGGGAGGACACGGTGGTCATCACCAATTTGCCCCGGACCTCTTACGCCGAGTCCGATCCCAACGTGCGCAGGTACGGCCTGCAAACTTACATGGGGTGCGCGGTCAAATGCGAAGGCAAAGCCGTGGGGTCACTCTGCGCGGTTTACGGCACGGATTACCAGCCCACCAGCGACGACCGTCGAATCCTTGGAATCATCGCCTCCGCCATCGGCAACGAAGACACCCGCAAACAGGCGGAAGCCGAGTTGAACCGCCTGATGACCGCCATCGAACAAACCCCGGAAAGTGTCGTCATCACTGACCCAAACGGATATATCGTTTTTGTCAATCCGGCCTTTGAACAGGTCACCGGTTACAGCCGGGCCGAAGCCATCGGCCTGAGCACCCATGTGCTCAAGAGCGGCAAACACGACAAGGCTTTTTACCGGGATTTATGGACCCAGATCAGCGCCGGCCAAGTGTGGCGCGGACGTTTCATCAACAAAAGGAAAAATGGCGCGCTTTTCACCGAAGACGCGGTCATCGCTCCCGTGCGCGACGAGAACGGCACCGTCACAAATTACATCGCCATCAAGCGGGACATCTCCCACGAACTGGAACTGGAAAATCAATACCGCCAGACGCAGAAGATCGACAGCATCGGCCGGCTGGCCGGCGGCGTGGCCCATGACTTTAACAACATCCTGGCGGTCATTTGCGGCCACACCGACCTGGCGCTCACGCAGGTGTCGCCCGATTCCCCCTTGCGCTCCAATCTCGACAGCATCCAGGAAAGCGCCGAACGCGCGGCCAACCTCACCCGGCAACTGCTGGCCTTCGCCCGCCGTCAGGTCATCGAACCCCGCCTGATCAATCTGAACGAACTGATTGTCAATTTGAACAAGATGCTGCGGCGCTTGATCGGCGAGGACATCAAGCTCATGACCCAGACCGCGCCCGATCTGGGCCGGATCAAGGCCGATCCCGGCCAGATCGAGCAGGTGCTGTTGAATCTGGTCGTCAACGCCCGCGATACCATGCCCGATGGCGGGACCCTGACCATTCGCACGGGCAATGCGACGCTGGACGAAGATTATGCGCGCCGGCACCTCGTCACTCCCGGCGAGTACGTCATGGTGAGTGTCAGCGACACCGGGGCGGGCATGACCGATGAGGTCAAGCTCCACATTTTTGAGCCCTTTTTCACGACCAAGGAACAGGGCAAGGGCACCGGTCTGGGGCTGGCCACCTGCTTCGGCATCATCCAGCAGAGCAACGGCCACATTCGCTGCGACAGCGAGTTGGGCAAAGGCACACGGTTCGAGATTTTCCTGCCGCGCGTTCAGGGAACCGAGGACGCCGCCAGTCCGGAAGCCCCGATGCTACTGCCGCAAGGCTCGGAAACCATCCTGCTGGCCGAGGACGAACCGTCCTTGCGCCGTCTCATCGCCCGCGTGTTGCGGACGCAGGGCTATACCATCCTGGAAGCGGCCGATGGCAACGAGGCCCTGGCCCTGGCCCAGGCGAACGGCGCCAAAATCCAGCTTCTGCTCACCGACGTGATCATGCCCGGGCTGAGCGGCAAGATGCTCGCCGAATGGATTACCCAGGTGAATCCCGGCGTCAAAGTCCTGTTCATTTCCGGTTACATCAACAACGCGGCCGTCCGGGGCGCCATGTCAAAAGCCGGAACGTTTTTCCTGCAAAAACCGTTCAATCCCCTGACCCTGGCCAAAAAGGTGCGCGAGGCGCTCGAAGGCCCCGTAGCTGTCCGTTGAAAACCCGGCCGGAACCGTGGCCGCCGCCGCGAGGAGGCCGGATCCATTGAGAAGCCGCAGCGTATTTCCGCCCCGTTGCCCCGGCGGCGGCTGATCCGGCCGCCGGCCACCGTCAGTTTTGGCTTGTGCCTCCACCCGAAACCGCCTAAAGCCCGGGGCGAAAAACAATACATGACGATCAGGCAACTCCAAGTCCTCGCCCAAAAACACGGCACCCCGGTGGTGGTGATTGACCATGCGGTCATCCGGAAAAATTATGCCGGGTTCAAAAAGCACCTGCCCAAGGTGCAGTGCTATTTCGCCGTCAAAGCCAACGCCGAGCCGGCCATCGTTCGCACCTTGTACCGGGCGGGCGCGAGCTTCGACGTGGCGTCGCTGCCCGAATTCATGCTCGTGTATGAGAATATCAAAAAACTCCCGGCCAGACAGCAGCAGGATTTCATCTGGGATAAAATCATTTATGCGAATCCGACCAAGCCGAAGGAAACGTTGCTGGCGCTGGATCGGTACAAGCCGCTCGTCACCTACGACAACCTGAACGAGCTGAAAAAAATCCGGCAGTACGCCCCGCACGCCGGCGTGGTGCTGCGCCTGCAGGTGGACAACACCGGCTCGCAATGCGAACTCTCCTCCAAGTTCGGCTGCGCCCCTGGCGAGGCGGCGGATTTAATCGCGGCGGCCTTCCGGCTGGGACTGGTCGTGGAAGGGCTCAGTTTCCACGTCGGGAGCCAGTGCGCCAATTTCCAGAACTTTGTCCAGGCGCTCAACGCCGCCGCCGCCGTCATGCGCGAATCCAAAGCGCGCGGCCACGAAATCAAGATCCTCGACATCGGCGGCGGCTTTCCCGCCCCGTACAACAAGCACGTCCGGCCGTTCCCCGAGCTGGCCCGCGTCATCAACGCCGAGATTGGCCGGTTGTTTGCCCCCGACATCCAGATTCTGGCCGAGCCGGGACGTTTCCTCGTGGCCACGGCGGCGACGTCCGTGGCGCGCATCATCGGCAAGGCCGTGCGCGACGGCAAACCGTGTTATTACATCGACGACAGCGTCTATCACACGTTAAGCGGCATCATCTTCGACCATTGCCAGTATCATCTGAAGGCGTTCAAGCCGGGCAAAGCGGAAATCTGCGCCGTGTTCGGCCAGACCTGCGACGGGCTGGACGTGATTTCCCAGTCCGAGCAGCTGCCGGACCTGGAAATCGAGGACCTGGTCTATGCCGAAAACATCGGCGCCTACAGCAACGCCTCCGCCACCTGGTTCAACGGCTTCCCGCCGGCAAAAGTGGTGCATGTCAACCAATAAAAAGGTCGAGAGCCGAAAGTCGAGAGCCAGACGACGAAGGTTGGGGCGTCACTTCCGCTGTCGTATGGCTATAACTAAACAAGCCGTGCGCGCCACCAAACTTATTTGCCGCAAAAGAACGCAAAGAAGCCCCAATGAGACAGGAGAAATTTCATCCAAACGCGCGTTGAAACCGCACCAAAAGACGAGCTTCATTCTTTCGCGTAAGTTCACATTCCCAAATCCGGATGACGCGCCAGCCTGTCTGGCGCAAGGTGCGGTTTACCAACCGGTCGCGGGTTTTGTTCCGAAGTATTTTTGTCCGCCAATATGCCCGTCGGGTTTTGGGTATATGGCCACACTTGGGACAGCCGTGCCAGAAACATCCATCCACAAAGATTGTCAGACGCACTTGCCTAAATACAAAATCGGGTTTGCCGAACAACGGTTGATTGCGACGCCAGCCGTTGATGCGATGTCGCCGGAGCAGTTTTGCCAGTGCCAGTTCTGTATCTTTGTTGCCGCGACTGCGAATCCGCGACATCCGTTCTGACCTTTGAATCTTGGTGAGAAAGTCAGCCATTACGTTGCACAAATCGAACATTGGGCATGCCGTGATAACACACACCGTCCTTCACCCGCAGAAGCAACGCTGCAACCTCGCGCCGCTGTTTGAATGATCCCATCCGGCGAACAAAACGAACGACATCTTGGCAAATCCACAGCCTGAAAAATCCGACCGCTTCATCGAGTGTTGCTCGTCCGGTGACAAATCGCTCAATTGTGGCTTTGATATTTCAATGATCGTTCCGCTGTCGAGTTCGTAGGGGATGGTCGCTGGACTCGATCGTTTTATCGCTACGTTCACGAATTCCTTGCTGCTGTCTTCCTCAAAATCCTGCCAGTCAATCTGGAGGTGTTCGTATGGGCCTGAAGATTGTGCTCGCGTATAAAGATTGAGATACCGGCCTAGTCGGTCGCATGAGAATCGCCCAATGCCCTTCGCGCCCGCAAATGTCCGCTCAGTGCGGATCTTGTCGCGGTAATCTTTCGGTTTGCCCTCCGGACTGTCCTCCGTCCCGTCAGTTTTTGCCGAATACGCGACAAAGAGCCATTTCCCATCAACATCATCTTCGGTCATGCCCTTGCCGTTATCTTTGATGATGAGCTTGGGCGAGTCGGTGTGCAGTCCTTCGAATCGGATTTCGACATTCCTCGCATGTGCGTCAAAGGCATTTTTTACCAACTCGAAAACCGCCACGAAATCATCGGTAATCAATTCGCGCCCGATGATGGTCTTGAGCGCGGAACTGACTCGGAATTTGTCTTTCGGTTTATTCACCGGGAAGTATTCCCTTGAGTGCGAGTCCGGCCAGTTCGGCAAACAGAGGTGGAATCGCATTGCCGATTTGCGTGTAGCGGGGGACTTCCTTTGCACGCCGGTCTCCGCCGGACGTGTATTTCCCCCGGAATTCAAAATCGTCCGGGAATGACTGGATGCGCGCACATTCGCGAACCGTCAACACCCGTGGCTCGGCATAATGAATGTAATCGTCCGGGAGGCTGGTGATCGTCGGGCAAACCGAGTTTTCGTCCAGCGGTGTGATGGATCGCTTTTTCAAATCATACTTCGTCCGCAATTCGCCTGAAAGCTGCTTGTTCCGGGGAGCATGTTTCAAGATTTCCTCGAAACGCTCAATGATGTCGGGATGATGCTTTGGAAATCTATGGCTGTCGGGAATCTCAAGCGCGCAATTGTCACGCATCAATTTCTGATATTGATTTTTGGGGCGTGCGTAGAGGCCAGAGCGAAATCGTTTCGCATCTGGACAATCTGTGTCGCCATGTTTTTGTTCCAAATCAGAAATCGCCTGCGAAACGGTGCGCTTTGATCGCAGCCCCTTTTGTTTCAAGAACTCAACTCGCTTTTCCTTCAATTGTTCAAAAAAAACTTCGGCTTTGCCGCCTGAACTCCCTACGAGAATAAACCGCCAGCGCCTTTGCGGTATCCCGTAATCCGCAAAATTCACAACTTGAGCGTGGACATCGTATCCGAGTTTTTTGAGCCGACGCGTGACTTGATCGGAATAAACAGTCCCCGACCCATTCGTGGCAAACTCCATCGCAAATCCCCGGACGTTCTCAAAAAACAGGAGCTTGGGCTTAACCAATTCAACAAACGAGATGTAAGAGTTAACGAGCTTGTTCCGCTTGTCCTTTTCGTCACGCTTGCCGTTGATAGAAAATCCCTGGCAAGGCGGCCCGCCGACGACCAGATCAACCGTCGAAGCCAATTTGCGGAGTTCCGTTTTGTAATTTGCAAGCACCTCGTCGATGTCGTGTGCTTCGATTGGAAGCCACGCCGGCCACCGAAAATGTTTTTTTCTCTCGATGAGGTTATGCTGTAGGGTTGAAAAAGCGAAAGCGTCCTTTTCAACCGCAAAAACACCTTTCCACCCAGAGCGCATCAAACCCCAGGAGAGGCCGCCGCAGCCAGCATAAAGATCAATATATTTCGGTTTGGAAGCCATGTCGGGCGGCATTTTTATCATTGCCGGGCCGCCATGCCAGCCTTTTCCGAAGCCCTCCTTCCCGAACACGTCAAGCAAATAACGTCCGATTCAGCATGGCGTTTCAACAACTTTGGGTCTGGTGAGTATTTCTTCAGCGATAATAGGCGGGCGCCTTCAAAGCTCGCCAACCGCCATCGCACTTGAATTCCTGTCCGTTTCGCACCATGCTCGTTCCAACATGAAGCCCAATGACTTTTCCGATGCGCGGGTGCTCGTCACCGGCGGCGCCGGGTTCATCGGCAGCGCGCTCGTCTGGGCGCTGAACCGCCGCGGCTGCGACAACATCGTTGTCTGCGACCGCCTCGGCACGGACGAAAAATGGCGCAACCTCACCGCGCTGCGCTTCGCCGACTACGTCGAGGCCGACGACCTGCTCGCGCGGCTGCAAAGCGGGGCACTGGGGAAGTTCGATTTGATCCTGCACTTGGGCGCCTGCGCGTCCACCACCGAACGCGACGCCGGTTTTCTCATCCGCAACAATTACGAATTCACCCGGGACCTCGCCGCCTGGGCGCTCGCCCAGAAACCGGGCGGGCGGACGACGCGGTTCGTCTATGCCTCGTCCGCCGCAACCTACGGCGACGGCTCGGCGGGCATGAGGGAGGACGACAACCAGCTCGACAAATTGCGGCCGCTGAACATGTACGGTTATTCCAAGCACCTGTTTGATTTGCATGCCAGACGGGCGGGTTTTTTGAATCAAGTCGTCGGCCTGAAATATTTCAATGTGTTCGGCCCGAACGAGGATCACAAGGGCGACATGCGGTCGCTGGTGCACAAAAGTTTCGCCCAGGTGCGGACCGAGAGCGTCATCCGGCTGTTCAAGAGTTATCGCAAGGAATACAAGGACGGCGAGCAGAAGCGCGATTTTCTTTACGTGAAGGACGCGACGGCGATGACGTTGCATCTGGCCGCCACGCCCAAGGCCGGCGGGCTTTACAACATCGGCAGCGGCAAGGCGCGGACGTGGCTGGATCTGGCCAAGGCCGTCTTCACCGCCCTGGACCGGAAGCCGAAAATCGAGTTCATCGAAATGCCGGAAGCCATCCGCGACAAGTACCAGTATTTCACCGAGGCGAATCTGACCCGCCTGCGCGTCGCCGGCTACACCGCCGTCGTCACTTCGCTCGAAAACGCCGTGGGCGATTACATCCGCAATTATCTCGTGCCCGACAAGCGGCTCGATCCGGCGGCGGCTTGATGGGGATTACGATTTGTAGCCGTGCGCTTTGGCCGGCCACACGGCGGCAAACAAGAGGGTTCCCATCGCGGCGCAGGCGGTCAATCCGGCGAAGCCGGCGTCCCAACCGTAATGTTGCACGACGAATCCCAATCCCCAGCCGGAAAGCACGGTGCTCGCGTAACCAAAAATGCTTGTGAGGCCGACGACGGTGGCGGCGGCGCGCTTGGTGGCAAGGTTGGCGCAGGCGACGGCCAGCAGGCATTGCGGGCCATAGACAAAAAAGCCGATGGCGCAAAGCAGGCCGGTGATGAGCAGTTCGGATTGCGTCCGGATTTTCCAGAAAAGCAAAACGGAGACGCCGGCGAGCGCCATGTAGATGACGCACGCGCGCGCGGCGCGGCCGCCGAGAAAACGGTCGGTGATCCAGCCGCCGAGCAGCGCGCCGAGCAGGCCGAAGGCTTCAAAGCCAGAAAGCATCCCCGCGGCGTGCAGAATTTTGATGTGCCTGGCCTCGGTCAGCAGCGTCGCGCCCCAGTCGAACACCGCGTAGCGGATCGTATAGACAAAGAAATTCGCTGTCGCGAGCAGCCAGATGTATTTGTTGGAAAACACCTGCCGGAACAAAAACGCCCTGAAGTCCCCGGGCGATTCCTTTTCCGGCAGGTCAACGTGCGTGCCTTCGACCTCCGGCAGGCCGACCGACGGCGGCGTGTCGGGTAGCATGAACCAGAGCAAAATCGCGATGACTAGGGCCATCGCCGCCGGAACGAAAAAGCAAAGCCGCCAGTCCGGCGCGAAAAGATTGCCGCTGACGAGAAATCCGCAGAGCAAAACAATCAAGATGCTGCCGAGGTTGTGGGAGGAATTCCAGATGGAGAATTTCGTCGCCAGTTGTTTGGGTGGAAACCAATTGGCGATCAATCGCGCGCACGGCGGAAAACCCATGCCTTGAAACCAGCCGTTGAGCATCCAGAGGATGCCGAAGGCGGCGACGGCGGAACTGAACCCGAAAAAGACATTGAGCAGCGCCGAGGCCGCGAGCGGGACGGCCATGAAAACGCGGGCGTTGGCGCGGTCGGCGAGAAAGCCGTTCAGGAACTTGGAGACGCCGTAGAGCAGGCCGTGCAACGTCAGGAACAAACCCAGTTGTTCCTTGGTGATGCCCAGCTGCTGCCCCATCAGCGGCATGGCGATGCCGAGGTTTTTGCGGACGAAATAAAAGGTCGCGTAGCCGGTGATGGAAAAAACCAGGACGCGCGTCTGCCAGCGGCGGTAGTTTGCGGCGATTTCCGCGGGGTCGGAAATCGTCACGGGCGCGGGCGGGTCGGGCTGGAAAATTTTCAGCGGGCCGGGAATCATGCGACGGCGGAATTGTTAAGCCGATTCGTTCCGGAGAACAAGCAATCCTTGCAGCACCCGGCCCGGTCCGGAGGTTTTTCCGGTTGAAATCAGGTCCAAAGCCGCTAGTGTTCCGGCCCGATGAAACAAAGGTTTTGGATCCGCTGGCTGATCGCGCTTTTAATTTTCAATTCCGCGCGGGCGGCGGAGAATTTCAATGCCACCACGGAAACCGTCGGTCGCAGCGCCAACGGGCTGATTACGCCGGTCAACCAGCGGGTCACCCCCGCCGGCCTTCAGCTTGAGCTGCCCGGCATGAGACCGCAGGCGCTGGCGTTGAGTCCCGACGGCAAAATTCTCGTGACCGCCGGGCTGACACATGCGCTGGTTGTGGTGGACCCGGCGACGGGAAAAATTTCGCAACTTGTTCCGCTTCCGTCCGACAAGGCCCAGGAGCCGGCGCCGGTGTCTGCGGAAATTCTCAACCCGGACGAACGGGCGCAACTCAGCTTCACCGGCCTCGCGTTCTCGCCGGATGGCGCGCGGATTTACATGGCCAACGTCAACGGCGACATCAAGGTCTTTGGCGTCGGCCAAGGCCACAAGGTTTCGCCGTTGTTTTCCATCGCACTGCCGCCGGCCAACGCGCCGGGGCGCACGAATGATATTCCCGCCGGCCTCGCCGTCTCTTCGGATGGCAGACGGCTTTATGTCGCGGGCAATCTGTCCAATCGCCTCGTTGAACTGGACGCCGCGACCGGGAAGGTGTTGCGGACATGGAACGTGGGCGTCGCGCCGTTCGATGTGGTTTTTGCCGGCAAAAAGGTTTACGTGAGCAACTGGGGCGGCCGGCAGCCCGGCCCCGGCAGTGTCGCCGGCACGGCGGGACATGGCACCCGCGTGCGCGTGGATGCGCGCGGCATCGCCGGCGAAGGCTCGGTGTCGGTGATTGACTCCGACCCGAAATCCGAAATCCGAAATCCGAAATCCGAAATCGTGACCGGCCTGCACGCCGGAGCGCTGGCGCTGTCGCCAAATGGCCGCTGGCTGGTGGTGGCCAATGCGGGCAGCGACACGTTGAGCGTCATTGACACGCGCACCGATCAGATTGTCGAAACCATCTGCGCGCGGCAAAATCCGGGTGATCTGTTCGGCGCGCAGCCTGACGCGCTCGCGTTTGACAAATCCGGGCGTAAACTTTTCGTTTGCAACGGCACGCAGAACGCCGTCGCGGTTTTTCGTTTCAAACTTGGCAAATCGGAGCTGCTCGGCTTGATTCCCGCCGGCTGGTTTCCCGGCGCGATCGCCTTCGATGCCCGGCAGGGGAAGATTTGCGTCGCGAACATTAAAAGCATCGGCACGAAAATGGAAAAGCCGCGAAAAGGATTCGGCCACGGCCCGGGCTTCAACACCAAACAATACGCCGGTTCGCTGTCGCTGGTGCCGCTGCCCTCGAAAAAGGAACTGGCAGCGTTGACGCAAACCGCGCTGGCCGATCTGCGTTATCCGCTGCTGGCCCAGGCAAAATTGCCGCTGCGCGAAAACCAGCCCGCGCAACCGGTGCCCGAACGCGTCGGCGAACCCGGCGTCTTCCAGCACGTCATTTACATCATCAAGGAAAACCGCAGTTACGACCAGGTTCTCGGCGACGTGAAGGAAGGCAACGGCGACGCGGACTTGTGCGTGTTCGGCGAAAACGTCACGCCGAACGAACACAAGCTCGTCCGCGAATTCGCGCTGCTGGACAATGCGTATTGCTGCAGCATCCTGAGCGCGGACGGCCACAACTGGACCGACAGCGGCATCGCGACGGATTATCTCGAGCGCGAATTTGCCGGCTGGCCGCGCAGCTACCCCAGCGGCGGCAGCGGTGACGACACCAAGGACGCGCTGGCGTATTCGCCGGCCGGTTTCATCTGGAACAACGCGCTCGCCCATGGCCGGACGGTCCGCGATTACGGCGAATTCGCCACCGCCGTCACGAGCTGGAAAGATTCCGCGCGCAAGGGCAAACCGCAGTTTCTCGATTATTACCAGGCCTTCCTCACCGGCGCGGACGACCTGGCCATCGCGTGTGAACCGGACATCGAATCGTTGCGGCTTTATCTCGCGACGAACACGGTCGGCTGGGATCTGGACGTGCCGGACGTTTTCCGCGCCGCGCAATTCATCAAGGAGTTGAAGGCATTTGAAGCCGCCGGCGATTTCCCGAATCTGGTCATCGTCTGGCTGCCCAACGACCATACCAGCGGCACGAAATTCGGCTCGCCCACGCCCGAGGCGCAGGTCGCCGACAATGATTTGGCGTTCGGCCAGGTCGTCGAGGCCGTCAGCCATTCAAAATTCTGGACCAACACCTGCCTTTTTGCCATCGAGGACGACCCCCAGAACGGCTGGGACCACGTGAGCGGCTACCGCACCACGGCCTACGTCGTCAGCCCTTACACCAAACGCGGCGCGGTGGTCCACACGCAATACAACCAGACCAGCCTGTTGCGCACCCTGGAACTCATGCTCGGCCTGCCGCCCATGAACCAGATGGACGCGACGGCAACGCCGATGTTCGATTGCTTCACCGGCACGCCGGATTTCACACCGTTCGAGGCCGTGACCAACAACGTGCCGCTCGACGAAATGAACCCGCTGCCCAAACTCATTTCCGATCCGCTGCTCCGCAAGGACGCCCAGGCGTCGGCCCGGTTGCCGCTCAAGCTGGCGGACCAGTGCCCGGAGGATTTGCTCAACCGCATCCTCTGGCGGGCGGCGAAAGGTTCGCAGGCCCCTTATCCGGCCTGGGCGGTGAAAGCGGTGGACGACGATTAATTGCCGCCCGGCTTCCGTTGCCGCCGGGCATGGGTTCCGCCCGGACAAGTTCAATTCACAAGAAAACCGCCAAAACATTTCTTGTAACTTTGGCCGGTTTTTGCCTAAGTAGTGGATAAGCACTGTTAAAAAAACATGGAACCCACGCTGCCAACACCGGAGCCGGCATCCGCTGTGCCGCCGCCGGCAAGTTCGCTGGCCGGCCGGCTGTTCAACATCATTGCCGCGCCGGGCGACGTTTTTGCCGGAATCAAGGCCGCCCCGCCATCCGTCGCCAACTGGCTCGTGCCGATATTGATCTATGCGGTGGTGGGCGTGATTTCCGTGTGCATCATGTTCGCCCAGCCCGCCATTCAGCAGACGATTCACGACCGGCAGGTCAAGGCCATGGACAAGCTGGTGCAACAAGGCAAGATGAGCCAGGCGCAGGAGGATCAGGCGTTGCAGATGATGGAAAAGTTCATGGGGCCGACGATGCTGGCCATCTTCGGCAGCGTCAGCATCGTCTTCTATGGCTTCGTCTCGGTTTTCGGCTGGGCCCTGGTGTTGTGGCTGGCCGGGCGATGGTGGCTTAAGGCCCCCTTCAACTATTTGAAAGCCGTGGAGGTCGCCGGGTTGTGTTGCCTCATCACCGTCCTCGGCATGGTGATCACCACGCTGCTGGCCGTGATCCTGGGCCGGCTTTACGCCGGGCCAAGCCTGGCGTTGTTGATGGACAATTTTGACCCCACCAATCGCGGCCATCTCCTGCTGGGTGCGGTCAATGGGATCAATCTTTGGCATGCGGGTGTGCTGGCGGTCGGGCTGGCAAAAGTGTCGGGCGCAGGAACGGGGAAATCGGCAACGGTCGTTTTCGGCTTTTGGGTGCTGGTGGAATTATTGCTCATCGGCATCGGATTGGGACAATGGGCGCTTTAGATCTATTCCCCCGGTTGGAGATTTGATTTTCCGAAACGAATTCACACCGAAGCTGTCTTAATACCAAAACATGGCCAATTCAAAAAAACGCAGGAAAGTCGTCATCTTCTCGATCATCGGCGTGGTGCTCGTGGCGCTGACGTTGGTGGCGATCTTCAAGAAAAAGCAGCCGGTCATCACTGTCCAGACGGAAAAGGTCGCGCGCCACAGCCTCACCAACATCGTCGTGGCCAACGGCAAAATCCAGTCCGTCTTGCAGGTTTCCATCAGCCCGGAGGTCAGCGGCGAAATCATCGAGCTGCCGGTCAAGGAAGGACAGCAGGTCACAAACGGCGAGACGCTGGTGAAGATCAACCCGGACATTTACATCGCCGCCGTCAATCAATCCAAGGCCGCTTACGAATCCTCGCTGGCCGCCAAGGCCTCGGCGGTGGCGAACCTGGAAAAAGCCCAGGCGGACTACGACCGCAATTTGGAACTGTTTCACCAGAAGCTCCTCTCGGAATCGGACTTCATCGGTTTCAAATCCGCCCGGGACGTGGCCAAGGCGCAACTCGACAGCGCCAACGACCAGGTGAACGTGGCCAAGGCCAACGTGGACAGCGCCGAGGAGCAACTCGAGCGAACCACCATCGTTTCGCCCCTGGACGGCACCATCAGCAAATTGAACTCGCAGCTCGGCGAGCGCGTGCTGGGCACCGTGCAAAATGCGGGAACCGTCATCATGATCCTCTCGGACCTGAACCAGATGGAGGCCCGCGTGGACGTCGGGGAGATGGACGTGGTGGGCATCAAGCCCGGCCAGAAGGCGCGGCTGGAAGTGGATGCATTCAAGGACCGCAAATTTGCCGGCACGGTGACCGATGTGGCCAGTTCATCGAAGGACAGCAACCAGGCCAGCTATTCCACCAGCAGCAGCCAGTCGCAGGAAGCCACCAAGTTCCAGGTGCGCATCCGGCTCAACGACAAGGAGGACTTCCGCCCCGGCATGTCCGTCAGCGCCGACATTGAAACCGAGTATCGCACCAACGTGCTCACCGTCCCGCTGGCCAGCGTCACCACCCGCCCGCCCAAGCCGCCCGCAAAAAACGATCCGCCGAAAACCGGCGGGACCAACACGACCACCGCCAGGCCGGGCACCAATGCGGCGGTTGCCGGCAACGGTGCCACCAACAGCGAAGCGCCGGACAGGAAATCCAAGGAATCCTCCAAGATGTTGGACGTCGTGTTTGCGGTGGTGGGCGACCACGTGGATGCGGTGCCGGTGAAAATCGGCATTTGCGACGACAATTACTGGGAGATCACCGACGGTCTCACCAATGACCAGGAAATCGTCTCCGGCGGGTACCGCGCCATCAGCCGCGACCTCAGCGACGGCAAGAAAATCCGCAAGGGCCCCGCCCCGTCGGAAACGGCGAAGAAAGACTAGGCTGTGGCGCTCATCCGCCTCCAGAATGTTTCGCGGCGTTACCAGATGGGTGCGGAAACCGTCCACGCCCTGCGCGACGTGTCGCTTGAAATCCAGCGCGGTGAATATGTCGCCATCATGGGGCCGTCCGGTTCCGGCAAATCCACGATGATGAACCTCATCGGCTGTCTCGATACCGCCACGTCCGGGCGGTACGAACTGAACGGCACAAACGTGAGCGACATGGACGACAACCAGCTCGCCGAAATCCGGAACCGGGAAATCGGTTTCGTCTTTCAAACCTTCAATCTCCTGGCGCGCTCCAACGCGCTGCACAACGTCGAGCTGCCGCTCATCTACGCCGGGATGCCCGCGGAGGAACGCCGCCAGATTGCCCTGGACGCGCTCACGCAGGTCGGCCTCGCGGACCGCGTCCGGCACAAGCCCAACGAACTGTCCGGCGGCCAGCGCCAGCGCGTCGCCGTCGCCCGCGCGCTCGTCAACAAGCCGTCCATTCTGCTGGCGGATGAGCCGACGGGAAATCTCGATTCCAAGACCGGCGTGGAAATCATGGCGTTGTTCGAGGAGCTGTCGCGAAAAGGCAATACCATCATTCTGGTCACGCATGAGGAGGACATTGCCCGGCAATCCCGGCGCATCATCCGCCTCCGCGACGGTTTGATTGCCAGCGACGAGAAGCAAACTGGATGAATGGATGGTTGGATCAATGGATTTATGGAATACACGAAGCGGCGAAATCTGAATCGTGGCTACATGAAACTCGAAGCCTGGCAGCGTGGAATGGATTTGTTTGTCATGGTGTTTCAGTTGTCCACGAGTGTGTCGGATCTTAAGCTTAAATCGCAGTTCCGGGATGCCGCACAGTCCGTTTCCGCAAACATTGCAGAAGGCTACGGCCGCCGTTCACTGCCCGAATACCTGCAATTTCTCTACACGGCCAAAGGCTCCCTGGCCGAAACACTCACCCGCGCGATTGGGTTGCAGAACGTCAAACTCGTTTCAACCGATGACTTCGAAGATTTGGACAAACTGCATTACGAAGTGGAGAACAAGCTTCTACGGCTCATCGAATCATTGGAAAACAAACGCCGAACGAACGATTGGCAGGACACGTTGCCCCCACCAATCCATAAATCCACCAATCCACCAATCCAATGAAGCTTCTGGCCGAACTCCGCGAAGGCCTCGGCATTTCCTGGGGCGCCATCCGCGCGAACACCCTGCGGTCGGCGCTCGCCACCATCGGCATCGTCATCGGCATCGTCACCGTCACGCTCATGGGCGCGGCCATCAACGGGCTGAACCAGGCGTTCATCAACAGCATTTCCTCGCTCGGCGCGGACGTGTTTCACGTGGCGCGCTATAACTGGATGTTCGACTTTTCGTATGACGACTGGATTAAGATGCAGCGGCGCCGCCAGCCGATCCGGCTCAAGGACGCCGAGGCGCTGGCCAAACAATTGACGCTGGCCGCCGCCGTCGCGCCCAAGATGCGCGGCTGGGAACCGGTGACGTACAAGACCCGGAGCGCCAATCTGGTTCAGATCATCGGCACCACGGATGCTTATCTGCAAACCAGCGGCGTGAACGTGGGCCAGGGCCGGTTTCTGACCGTTGCGGATGCCGAGGGCGGGCAGCCGGTCTGCGTGATCGGCAGCGACGTGGCCACCAATCTGTTTCGCGGCGAATCCCCCCTTGGCAAGCGCATCAAAATTGCGAATCAGTCTTCCCAGGTCGTCGGCGTGCTGGAAAGGCAGGGAAGCAGCATGTTCGTATCGAGTGACGACAGTAAAATCATCATTCCCATCCGTGAGTTTCTGGCGATCATCTGGAACGGGCCGCTGTTTGACTGGGATGGCATCGAGGTGAAGGCCGGCGGGCTGGTGCAATTGGATGAGGCGCGGGAGGAATTGCGCCAGGTCATGCGCCGCATCCGGCATTTGCGGCCGGATGAGCCGGATGATTTTGGCATCAACCAGCAGGACCAGTTTGTAACCTGGTTCCATAAGCAAACCCGCACGATCGCCATCATCGGCCTGTTCGTCACCAGTCTGGCGCTGTTCGTTGGCGGCATCGGCATCATGAACATCATGTTCGTTTCGGTCGCCGAGCGGACCCGCGAGATCGGCGTGCGCAAGGCCATCGGCGCCAAGCGCCGGAACATTTTGCTGCAATTCCTGGTCGAAGCCGCCTGCATCTGCCTGATGGGCGGGCTGATCGGGCTGGGCATCTCCTGGCTCACCACGCTGGCGGTTTCCCACCTACTGTTCCCCGCCGTCCTGTCCTGGCCCATCGTCGCCATGGCCCTGCTCGTGTCGCTGCTGACCGGGGTGGTTTCCGGTTTCCTGCCGGCCTGGCGCGCGGCGCGGATGGACCCGGTGGAAGCTTTAAGGAGCGAATGAAATTTCACCGGCCAACATTGCTGATCGCTGAAGTCAGGGAAAGCTTCGCCATGGCCATGGGTGCGCTGAGGGCGCACAAATTACGCTCGGCGCTCACCCTGCTCGGCGTGTTGATCGGCGTGTTCTCCATCATCGTCGTGATGACCGCCATGCGCGTGTTGAAACACACCGTCGAAACGGGACTCAGCGAGCTGGGCAGCCAGACGTTTGCCATTCAGCGCTGGCCCGAGGCCCAGTTCGGCGACAATTCCGACTGGCAGAAATACTGGCGGCGCAAATATGTCACCCTGGATCAGGGACGGCAGGTGGAGGAGAAGGCCACCCTCGCCGCCGGCGTGGGCATCCATGGCGATTTCTGGCGGGGACAGGTTTCGACCCGCTTCGCCAAGACGCCGCCCACCTCCGAGTTGTACGGTGAAACCCCCGGCAGCTTCCCGGCGCGCAACTGGGATATTGAAGAAGGCCGCGCTCTTTCCGAAGACGATGTGGACAACGCCCGCGACGTGTGTGTGCTCGGCAGCACGCTGGCCAAAACCGCTTTTCCGTATGGATCGGCGATGGGCGAAGAGATCAAAATCAACGGCTACAAATACTCGGTGGTGGGCGTGCTCGCTTCCAAGGGTGGGGCCATGGAAAGTGATCAGGACAATATTGCCATCATCCCCATCACCACGGCGCTCAACCGTTACGGACGCTGGTGGAACGATCTGACGATCCTGGTGCAGGCGCGTGACGCCGCCAGCTACGATGATTGCATGGAACAGGTCCGCGGCATCCTGCGCAATATTCGCAAGATCCCGCCCGGCGAGCCGGATGATTTCGAGTTGTACTCCAACAACTCGCTCATCGAACAATTCAATTCATTCACCCGGGCCGTGCGCATCGGTGTCGCCGTCGTCAGCTCCATCGCGCTCATCGCGGCGGGCATCGGCATCATGAACATCATGCTCGTCTCGGTCACGGAGCGGACGCGCGAAATCGGCGTCCGCCGTGCCATCGGCGCCCGGAAACGCAACATCATGACGCAGTTCATCATGGAAGCCATCGTGCTGTGTGAAATCGGCGGCGTCCTCGGCGTCGTGCTCGGCATCCTCGGCGGCAATGTGCTGGCTTGGTACATGAAAGTGCCGCCCGCCATCCCGGTGGACTGGATTGTGCTCGGGTTGTTGATTTGTTCGGTGGTCGGAATTGTTTTCGGGACGTATCCGGCTTACAAGGCGGCGAACCTCGACCCCATCGAATCGTTGCGCTACGAATAGCACGCTTGTTGCCCGGTTGAAAGTCCGCGCATCCCGTTGACTGAAGCCAGTGGTTCCGGGTTGAGACCAGCCTGTCCTTGGCAAGCAAACCAAAAATCCTATTATTGACCCGCATGACCAACGGACAAATTCTGTTAACTGTGAAATGGGGCATGGCATTGCTGCTCGTCTTGTCTGGTGGCACGTTGTTGGCCCAGCCGGCACCGTCCAATGGCGCCGGCGCCGGCGCCACGGGCCGTTACCGCAACCTCTTTGTCGAGGCCGGCCATTCCCAGGTTGAGGTGACGGCAAAAATCAACGCCGCCTTCCAGCAATTGTTTCATGGCGACCCGGCCAACCAGGCGGTTTATTTCCCCGCCGGCGCCAATGCCAGCGGGCCGCTCGCTTACATTTCCGATGTCGGCAATCAGGATGTCCGGTCCGAGGGCATGTCCTATGGCATGATGATCGCCGTGCAGTTGGACCGGAAGGCCGAGTTTGACGCGATTTGGAACTGGGCCCGGACGCACATGTATCACGACTCACCGACGAACCCGGCCTGCGGTTTTTTCTCGTGGTCGGTGAAAACCAATGGCACGCCCAACGACGAAATGCCCGCGCCGGATGGGGAACAGTATTTTGCGATGTCACTTTGCTTTGCCGCGAACCGCTGGGGCAATGGTGCCGGCATTTACAATTACCGGGCCGAAGCCGACCGGTTGCTTACCGACCTGCTGCATCGGGCGCCCATCACCGGTTCCACGATCAAGGGAACGGTGACGGCCGGCGCCCTGTTTGACCCCGAATCCAGACTGGTCCGCTTCACGCCGGATATCAAAGGGTGGAATCACACGGATCCCTCCTATCACCTGCCCGCGTTTTACGAATTATGGGCGCAGTGGGGTCCGCCGGCGGACCGGAAGTTCTGGACCGGGGCGGCCGCGGCCAGCCGTGACTTCTTCCAACGCGCGGCCCACCCGGTCACCGGCCTGACGCCGGATTACGCCAATTTAGACGGCACGCCGTGGGCGGTGGACTGGAACACGAACAGCGCCAATTTCCAGTTCGATTCCTGGCGCACGGCGATGAACTGGTCGGTGGACTGGGCCTGGTGGGCCAAAGACAGCCGGCAGCCACAGTTGAGCGACCGGTTGCAGGGATTCTTCGCGAGCCAGGGAATGACCAACTACGCCAATCAATTCACGCTGGCCGGCAAGCCGTTAAGCACCGACCACTCGCCGGGCCTGGTGGCGATCAACGCCGTGGCCAGCCTCGCGGCGACCCGGCCGCGGGCGCGGGAATTTGTGGAAGCATTGTGGAACACGCCGGTGCCGACGGGAAAATGGCGTTACTACGACGGCATGCTGCAAATGCTGGCCCTGCTCCATTGCAGCGGCGAGTTCCGCATCTGGCCGCCGCAACAGCGCGGTTAACCCGCCTGGCAGGCAGCTACGCGTCTTATCTAATCGTTGAGATGCGAATGGACAATAATCTCCAGCGATAACCAATCACGATTGAATGATTGCGTATGGCAATGTAAATTTACCTTTGAAAGCCCATGAATGAAAGCGCGTCTGCTCGTTCGCGAATAGCCCCGGCAATAAGCATTTTTTTTACGGTTTTCATTTTCGTGTTCACGCTTGCATGTGGTGCGAGCATTATCATCACAGCTATTTCCACAAAAAGCTACGAAAGCACTGCGCGCATCAAGGTTGACTACAAAGGAGCTGAAGGCAAACAGACGCGAGTAGGGGAAGAAACTTACGATCCGGTTCTAGCGAAAACCGAGGCTGAAGTCATAAAATCCGAACGGATAATGAGAAAGGTGGTTGGTGAGCTGAATTTAAACGTCGTTTGGGGCAAAAAATATTCCAATGGTGAGACGCTTAAAACCTGGGAGAGCATGGAATTTCTTAAAAGAAGAACAGATATACGCCCGGTGCTTAACACAACTCTTATTCAAATTCGTGCGTTTGACGAAAACCCTGAAGATGCCGCAACTATTGCCAATACTATTGTAAAAGTTTACTCAAATTACGCCGCGACGAACTCCGACGGGTTGCACATGCAGATCGTGGAGTCTGCCTATGCCGAAGAATTTCCTGTGCGCCCGAATAAAACGCTGAATGTTTTCTTGGGAGCTTTGGTGGGAATATTTTTGGGTGGAGGATTGGGAATGGTCAGTGCTTTGATTTTCTTTTTTAAAAATCGTAAATCTACAGAAACATCTGCGCTTTAACCCCGGTGGACAACCATTCTCCGGTGGATATAGACAGGCCCTACAGGTGGATTGACCGCGAAAACTTAGAACCAGCCCGGCTGAGCGAGTGACGGTGTTGGTTTGTTGAGGTGGTTTTCTCAATCCTCCGCGAACAGGTATTCCAAGTCCGTCGTGGTGAGGCTGCGGGCGAAACCTTCCTCGCCCAGCACGTCGGCAATTGTCTGCGCCTTGCTCTGCTGCAGTTCCCAGATTTTTTCCTCGACCGTGCCGGGGGCAATCAAGCGATACGCGTTCACCGTCTGCGTCTGGCCGATGCGGTGCGAGCGGTCAATGGCCTGCGCCTCCACCGCCGGGTTCCACCACGGGTCGTACAGCACCACGTAGCTGGCGTTGGTCAGGTTCAAACCCGTGCCCGCCGCGCGCAAACTCAGCAAAAACACGCCGGGGTTTGTGTCGGCCTGGAATGCGCTGACGACCTGCTGCCGGTCCTTCGTCTGGCCGGTGAGGATGTGCGTGGGGATCTGCCGGTCGCGGCATTCCTTTTCCAGCAGGCTTAACATCTGCACAAACTGGCTGAACACGAGGACCTTCTGGCCTTCGGCCACCAGCGGATCGAGCAATTCAAACAGCGTTTCGGTCTTGCCGGACGCGGTGTCGCTGCCCACCAGCCGCGGATGGCAGCAAACCTGGCGCAACCGCGTGAGCGCGGCCAGCACATGCATCTTGCTCTTGTTGAGGCCCTGCTCCGCGACGGCCTGCATGATCTGGTCGCGGCTGCGGCGCAATTCGGCCAAGTAAAGCTTCCGCTGCTCGTCGCCCAGCGGACAATCGCGGCGCTGCTCGATGCGGTCGGGCAAATCCTTCGCCACGTGCTTTTTCAAGCGGCGCAGCAGCAGCGGGCGCAGCCGGGCCGAAAGCCGTTTGCGCGCGATGCGCTGGACGGATTCGGTTTGTTCGCCGCGCACCGGCGGTTCCACCGGAGCGGTTTCGTCGGCGACCGCGGCGCGCGGTTCGTAGGTTTCAAGAAATTGTTCCTGATTGCCCAGGTAGTTGGGCTGGATGAAATCCACGATGCTCCACAAGTCCAGCAGCCGGTTTTCGAGCGGCGTGCCGGTCAGCGCGAGGCGATGCTCGGACTTGAGTTGCTTGACCGACTGCGTGACCTGCGCGCCGGGATTCTTGATGAATTGCGCCTCGTCCAGAATCACCGAGCGGAAGGCGAATTTCTGCAACTCCTCCAGATCGCGCCGGAGCAGCGCGTAATTGGTCACGATCAAATCGTGTTCCGGAATCTGCCGGCGCAAATTGTGCCGGGCCGCGCCGCTTTCGAGCACCAGCACCTTCAAATGCGGCGTGAACCGCTCCGCCTCGCGCCGCCAGTTGTGCAGCACGGACGCCGGGCAGATGACGAGCGACGGCTTGGGATTTTTCGTGTTGCGCTCCTTAAGCCAGGCCAGCCACGCCAGCGCCTGCAACGTCTTGCCCAGGCCCATGTCGTCGGCGAGGATGCCGCCCAGCTTGATCTGCGTGAGGTGGCAGAGGAAATCATAGCCGTCCTTCTGGTACGGGCGCAGGTCGGCCTGCAAGCCGGCGGGAAGTTTGACCACGGGAACGCCCTTGAAATTCCGCACCCGTTCGCGCAGTGCCTTGGCCTCCGGTGAATCGGCGAACCGCGTCAATTCGCTTTCGTCGAGATGGGCGACGTGTTCCAGCCCGACCTTTTGCGGCACGGCGATGAGGCCGTCCACGCCCATCTCGGCCATGGCCTCGTGCGCGCCCTGCACGGCGGCGGTGTCGAGCTCCACCCAGCCGGAGTTCGGCAGCTTGACGAACCGGCTGGTGGCGGCGGCCAGCCGCTCGAGGTCCGCCTTGGAAAGTTTGAGTCCTTCGGCCTCCCACTCGGCGGAAACGGCCAGCCAGTCGATGCCGCTGCCCTTGACGATGAGCCGCGGCTTGAGCTGGCGCGGCTGCAGGAACAGGCGGTGAAACGCCGGGTTGCCGAGAAATTCCGCCTCGGCGGGCCGCTCCGCCCACACGGCGGCCAGGGTGCCGAGGAAATTTTCGTTCGCGTCGCCAATCCACAACCCGGGCTCGGGCGCGAACCAGTCGAGCTTGCGCAGCCATTGGATCGCGGGTTCGAGGCGCGGGTCGTCAAGAATTTCCGGCTTGTCCGCCGGCCGTTTTTTCGCCTCGTTCGCCACCCAGTCGTGGCCGTTCCAGAAACAGACGCTCTGGTCGCGGAGACTTTTTGGCAGCAACCGCAGCCGCACCGAGTCGTAGAAGATCTGA